>JAYVCU010000034.1:0-5333 GCA_043749835.1 Hyphomicrobiales bacterium | reverse complement strand
CCCGCCGCAAGCCATTTAGCGACGGAAACCTTCTGCTGGTTTCCACCTGATAAGTTGCCGATCGTTTGGTACAACGAGGGCGTCTTCAATTCGAGTTTGCGTAAGGTGGGGCTGACATGGTCTGAAACAGTTGCGTCGCGCAGAAATCCTAGTCGCGTCGCAAGCTTGCGCCATATGGTGATGCCAGCGTTTGCAAGTACCGAATGCAAGAGGATCAAGCCCTCTTGTTTGCGATCTTCACTGACATATCCCATGCCATGGATATGTAGGGCTTCAGCCACCGAGCGGATGGCAACAGGCTGGCCTTTCACTAGCACTTCGCCTGCTGTTTGCGAAGACAGTCCGAGCACCGCCTTGGCCAGTTCACTCCGGCCCGCACCTACCAGCCCATAGAGCCCGACAATCTCGCCAGGTCGCACCGCCAAATTGATGTCACGATGGCCGTCGGCAGACGCATAGGATTTGAGTTCGATGTAGGGAGGAACGTCGCGCTTCGGCCTGGGCTCCTTCTTCGAAATGCGCTCTGCGCGCCCAATCATCATCTGCACAACGTCTGCGCGTTTCACTGTATTCAGATCGACACTGTCACAGGCGTTGTGTCCATCCCGCAAAACCGTAACCTTGTCGCAAATCTCAAAGACCTCTTCAAGCTTGTGGCTGACAAAGCCAATCGCCACACCGTCATCGCGCAGCTTGCGCAAAATGCCGAAAAGGACAATTGTTTCATTGGGCGTTAGAGAGGCCGTCGGTTCATCGAGAAGCAGTACACGCGATTGTAACGAGAGAGCTTTACCAATTTCCACCAGCTGCATTTGGGCAACGCTCAATTGCGACACCTTCATCCGCGGGTCCACTTCAAGCCCAAGAAGTTTCAGCCAGCGTTCAGCTTCTTTGTAAATTTTGCTATAGTCCACGAGCGAAAGCGAGTGAGCGCCAAGCCGGTCAAGCATAATATTTTCACCAACCGAGAAGCGGTTCACCAAATTGCGTTCTTGATGCACAACCCCCAAACCGCCCCCAGCTGCTGCGCGCGGGTTATCAAAACGGACGGAATATCCGTCCAATATTATTTCACCTTCATCCTGGTGGTGAATACCTGTCACAATCTTGATTAGGGTCGATTTTCCGGCACCATTTTCGCCTAGCAGGGCATGCACGGAACCGGCTTGGAATGTTATTGAAACGTCACTGAGCGCTCTGACGCCTGGAAAGTTTTTGCTGACATGTGAGACTTGAAGAGCTGCGGTCATTTTATCTGCCCTGCTCTTGAAGTTTTGCGATACGCAGCTCGCGCCAGCGATTGATACCAACGGCCCAAAGTATGAGGCCACCCAGCACCACTTGCACAAGGTAAGGGTCTATGTTGAAAAGCACCAAGGCTTGGGTGATGATGGCAATGATTACCACGCCAAAGAACGTGCCCATCACACTGACATGGCCGCCTGAAAGCGCAGCACCACCAATCACAGGTGCAGCAAAAGATGAGATCAACCAATCATCACCAATGGTTGGTTGACCGATTTGCAACTTGGCAACCAGCATCGTGCCGGCAACCGCGGCAAGCAACCCAGATATGGCGTGGGCCCAGGTGATTGTTGCACGTTGATTGATGCCCGATAACTCTGCGGCGTGAGGGTTGTTGCCAATTGCTAGAATGTAACGACCAATGCGCAAATAATTCAGAAGATACCATATGCCTCCACTGGCCAACACCATGGGCACAACCAGCCAGGGGATTGGCCCCAACATCGACAGGTTGCCAAAGTCTTTTACACTTTGCGGAACGGCATAGAAGGGTTGGGCTTCTGTAATGCCAAGATTGATGCCCTTAAATATCTGAAGGCCTGCAAGAGTTATGATGAAGGCCGAGATTCCGGTGCGCGCAATCGCATAGCCACTTGCCATGCCGGCAATTGTTCCGATCGCAAGACCAATGCTCAAAGCAAGGATAGGCGGTATCCCATAACGCTCCATAACACCGACAAAGCCAATGGCAACAAGACCACCGATAGCCCCGAGGGCGAGGTTCATTTGGCCGATGGCAATGATCAACAATTGGCCGAGAGCGATAACCATGTTGACCGATATTGCTGAAAGCAGAACAAAAATGTTGAACGGTGATAGAAAGCTTGGTTGCAGAGTTGAAATGCCGACGACAGCAGCAAAGCTGACCAAGGCAGGGCCAATCCAGTCATTGTCAAAGGCACGTGTCAGCGCTCCGCCTGCCATCATACTATGCCCTTCCTGCGCAGAATTGTTTGTCGGCCTTTATCCGTCAAAACGGCAAGTAACAGCATCACGCCTAAACAAGCGAGTATCCAGAACTCGCCGATGCGCATCAAAAATAAGCCACTGGTCATAATCTGGACAAAGGCAGCCCCGAGAAAAGTGCCGACAACAGAAACGCGCCCACCTGCGAGAAGCGTTCCACCAAGTACCGGCGCAAGAAAGGCCGGTAAAAGCCAGTCTTGACCCAGTTGTCCGGCCATTGACGGAATTGCAGCACCCGTGCGCGATGTCAGCATTAAACCTGCGAGCGCTGCAAGCCCGCCCGTCAAAACATGACAAGCCGTGATAATCCGTCCGGTGCGAATGCCTGATAGTTCAGCGGCCCTAGGGTTCGCACCTGCCGCGAGCATGGAACGCCCCAGAGTGGTGAAGCGATAGAACACACTTAAGACAGCGCACATAAGAATGGAGATAACGAGGAATGGAGAAACCAAACCACCTATTTTAAACTTGCCGAAGCTTGGCACTTCCGTGGGAAGCTGGTTAAACGACTGGGCCTTAGTCAAAAAAATCATCATGCCGAAAAAAATGCTCATGCTGGCGAGCGTTATGATAAAACTGTGCACACCTGATTTAACGACCGTTATGCCGTTGATTAATCCCAAACCAGCACCAAAGACAATGGCGAGAGGTACCCCAAGGACCAGCGGAAGCCCAATGGCCTGAGTAAGATAGCCAAAAAACATAGCGGTGCAGGCACCAATCGCACCCACAGAAAGATCAAGTCCTCCCGTGACGATGACTGCCATCATGGCGAGGCCAATCATGGTGTTGATCCCGATCTGACGACCGATGGTAAAAAGACTAAACGTCGAAGAATAACCCTGCAGTGTGTATGCAAAGATCAGGAAGGTGAGAATAAGTAGAATAGCAAGACCGAATTCATTGCTCAAAACAAGTCGCATAAGCGTTGCTCTACGGTCGCGCGGCGCTGTGTGCGCTTCATCTGAAATACTCGGATTGGCAACAATCTGGTTCATGATTATTCTCAACTTCAAACATGACTGAAGAAGTGGCGGCTGTCACCTTAAACAGCCGCCCTCTCTGCAACAGGGAGGAAGCGAGACCTACTTGCAGGTCAGGTATTTGCCTTCGAAGTTGGCAAGAACATCTTTGGTAATTGCGCGCATTGCATCGACATAGGTGTCGATCTGCTTGGCATCAACAAATACAGTGCCAGAGTCGACAAACTTTGCCGTCAAAGCGTTTGATTTCCAAGGTGCATCTGCCTTCAAGGTGCAGCCATGACGCAGCTTGTCCAAAATATAAGACCCAATATAGCCTTGGCCATAGGGGTTCTGCAGCATAGTCCCGTTAACGAAACCGTCTTTTACTGCCTTAAGCACTACTTCATCATGGTCAATGCCGACCATCTTGATGCGCTTGTCACCAATCTTTGTTAGGGCTTGCGCGGCCACGACGGCTGGAACCCAAGCGGTGGTGATAATGCCATCGATGCCAGCCGCATTGGCGGCAAGATAGGCATTGATCTTTTCGTTGGCTGGTTCAGGCGCGTCAATGTCTGCGATGACTTGCACAACCGTAACAGCTCCATTGGTTTCGGCTGCTGCCTTTTTTACGGCATCAATGCGGAGCTGTGTGTTCGGATCGACTAGGAACCCGGTGAAATGGGCGATCTTGCCTTTACCACCCATGGTGCGGATCAGTTCTTTGGTGCCCAGATAGGCCGAGTTGCCGGTGTCAGTGCCAAGGCAGAACATGGCAGGTGTCGGATCTTTAAGGCAGCCAGCTGTCGCAATCGACATACCACCAGCGTCCTTGATCTCAGCTGCAACGCTGTTGGTGCCCACGGCATCGCCGGGGAAAATGAGGAACGAATTATAACCTTCGGTGATCAAGCTTTCTAGCATTGTGCTTTGCAGCGCAAGTTCCCACTTGGCTGGAACACGATAATCGGCGGCGCCTAGTTTGAAGTCTTTCTTTGCGTCTTTTCCAGCCTGTTCCCAAGCGGCGAAGTATGGATGTGGACCACCTGGAACCAGCGCGACCTTGGTGTCTGTCTCGGCCAATGCCGTGCCACACGCAAGTGTGCCAAGCAGTGCTGCCGCCGTGATAAATTTCATTGTTTTCATAACGCATTTCTCCCATTTGATGTTCGCACATTTTGTTTGACTGTTCAGCTGAACCTTTACATACTAGTATACAGGATAAAAAGAACAAGCGAAAAATGAACCCGAAAAAGCACACTGAAAAAGAGCCAGCACAACAAGCGAATGTTGTTGAAATTGATTTCTCGCGTCATATCGATAGAAAACTGCCTGCGGCAGATCAAATCTATCAAAATGTGAGAGAGGCAATTATTTCAGGAAATTTTCGTCCGAACGAAGCCATTAGTGAAAACCGCGTCTGCGGCATGTTTAATGTATCTCGGTCGCCTGCGCGCATCGCACTTACACGATTGGCCGAAGACAAGTTGATCGATATCTTCCCGCAGCGTGGCAGTTTTGTTTCACCGATCATTCTCCAAAAAGTGCAGGAAGGTCATTTTGCCCGTGTGGCGCTAGAGCTTGCAGTGCTTTCGGAGGCTGCCAAACACTGGACAGAGAAGGCATCGTCAGAGGCAAAGAAGGCAATAAAACTGCAACAACAGTTTTCAAAAAGTGGTGACCTCTGGAGCTTTCACACCGCTGACGAGTTGTTCCATCGAAGCTTTGCCGACGCTGCAAAGCTAGAAGGAATCTGGGACACGATACTGAGTGTCAAGACTCATTTTGATCGTGTCCGTCACTTGGCCAACCCGGTCAAGGGCCATATGAAGAGAGTCATCGACGAACACAAGACAGTTGTCAGAAATCTTGATGATGGAAATGCTACTGGTGCAATTGAAGCCATGCGTCAGCACCTTGACTCGCTTCACACGACAATAGCGAGGTTGAAGGCGCTCCATTCTCAAGACTTTTTGGAATAGCGAGGCAGAAGTGGGGCGGATCGTACTTTTTTGGTGAGTGTATGGTTGAATTCTCGCCCTTGGGAGAGGTCGATGACGAAGGTGACGTACCGATGGCAAAGTTTGGGTCGAACTC
>JAYVCU010000033.1:0-3720 GCA_043749835.1 Hyphomicrobiales bacterium | reverse complement strand
GTTAGCACTCCAAGGATGATGCCGCCCAGTGCTAAAATAGTGCCTATCAGTTTCATCAGGTTGGACATTGATCCCCCTTATAAGTGCGAGCCGATTCGTTTTAAAAAGGTATTGAGCCGCTAACCCAAATAATAGGTTAACTTAGCCTGAGCGCAAAGTCTAATCCCCCATAATGATCTTTGGCGCTAGTTTTTGGCCTATACCTTGCTCCATAGCAACCCATAAGGTTTCAGCAATTAGTCTATAACTTTTGGTATGCGGCGAATCTGGCGATGTGGCCACGATGGGCTCGCCTGCATCTGAACGCTGGCGCAGTTCGGGGTCTAGCGGAATTTCGCCCAAAAACGGCAGTCCCAACCTGAGTGCTTCAGCCTTAGCGCCACCATGCCCAAAAATTTCATGACGCTTGCCGCAACCATCGCAAATAAAATAGCTCATATTTTCGATCAAACCCAGAACCGGTACGCTAACTTTTACAAACATGTTGAGACCTTTGCGCGCGTCAATTAGCGCCAGGTCCTGCGGGGTCGAAACAATCACAGCACCCGATAAAGGTGTTTGTTGCGCCAGTGTAAGTTGCGCATCACCAGTGCCCGGCGGCATATCAATCACCATCACATCGGTTTCACTCCAGGCCACTTCGCGCAACAGTTGCGTGAGAGCCGACATCACCATGGGCCCGCGCCAGATCATGGGCGTTGCTTCATCCACAAGAAAACCGATGGAAGCCACTTCCACACCAAAGCGGCTCATTGGCTTCATGCGTTTGCCTTCTTTGTCGGAAGCTTCTGGTTTTCCACTGATGCCAAAAAGTTTTGGCATGGAGGGGCCGTATACATCGGCATCCAATACCGCCACGCGCAATCCATTGGCCTTGAACGCCAGCGCCAAATTAATGGCGGTGGTGGATTTGCCTACTCCACCCTTACCGGAGGCTACGGCGATAAGATGTTTTACACCGGGAATGCCATTACGCAGCGTTTGCGCGGCCTGTTGCTTAGGGCCGGCTTCACGCTGCGGCGGGCGCTCAGCCGTTAAAGCCACGATAGCTTTTGTTACCCCCGGAAGTTTTGCCACACGGTCTTGGACAAATTTTTGAAGTTGCCCCATGGCGTTGGCGTGTTGCGGATCGGTGTTCAGAGCAAACATTACCTGGCCCGCATTCACCGCAACTTCTGACACTAACCCGGCGCTGACGATGTTGCCACGCCCGTCTGGAGCAGCAATTTTTCGAAGCTCAGCGAGAACTTGTTCCTGCGTAATATCTGTCATTGTTCAAAGCGTTTCCATTGGGTTTGTGGTTAAGGGATTATTGATTTCGCGGTCGAAAGTCCAATTTCAAATCTGCTTGGCCATTTGGCACAACATCTTGTCTTAATCTTTACCGAGTTTGCCAACTGAAATTTTAGCTTAGCCTGATATCCCAGCGTGCATTAATGGAAGATCTGAACCCATGAGTGCTGCATCCCTTTCAGGCTTATCGCGCGACGGCCTCTCACTCGCTACGGGGCTCGATAAAGCCGCAGGAAAATCATATTTTGACGAATCATTGCCAGGTGAAGGAAACACGCCTTGGCAGAGCGATCTTCTGGAATTATTCTTGCGCAATCAACTGAAGCTGGCTCCAATTTTGCCTATGGTTGCTGTGATGTTGAGTGCCACTGCCGCTATGTGGAATGGCTTTGGCACGGTGGCTTCGTGGTTATTTGGTGTTGTGGGCAGCAATCTCATTCAGCTGTTTTTGTGTCGGCTGTATTTCAGGGCCGAGCGCAGCACATCCGAGCAGCGCGATTGGATCGGCATGATGGCTGCATCAGAATTCATGCAAGGTGTGTTTTGGCTCGTGCCATTGTTTATGTTCTGGCCACAGGGCAATGCCGCACTCGGCATGTTTTTAATTACTGCGATTATGGCTGTTGTGGCTTTGCGGTTTTTAATTGTGAGCACTTTCCTGCCCGTGTTGATTGCGGGCACGGGTGTTATGACGATTGGCGCGGCACTGCGTTGCATTATGGAAATGGACACACTGTTTTTCAGTTTAGGCACAGTTTTAATAACGCTTGAGGTTTTGTTCCTGTTTGTTGCCCGGCAGCTGCAAGATACATCGCGCGACATGCTGGTATTTAAAAACCAGAAAGATATTTTAATCACCGAATTGTCGCAAGCGCGTGATGCTGCGAATGATGAACGGCTGAAGGCCGAAAAAGCCAATGCTGCGAAAAGTACGTTCTTAGCCAATATGAGCCATGAATTGCGCACGCCACTGAATGCCATTTTGGGCTTCTCGGAAATTTTGCATGGCGAAATGTTTGGGCCGCTGCAAAATGGTGCCTATAAAAACTATGCGGGCGATATCAACAGTTCCGGCCAGTATTTATTGGCTTTGATCAACGATATTCTCGATATTTCGCGCATTGAAGCGGGGCGCCGTGACCTTCAGGAAGAGCCGATCAATTTGGGCGATACGTTAAATCATGCGAAACATCTGTCGGCGATGAATGCCAAACACAAAAACATTTCAGTTGTGATGAATGTTGAATTGGGTTTGCCGCGCCTATTGTGCGATGAGCGCGCCGTTCAACAGGTAGCCATCAACCTGACTACCAACGCCGTGAAGTTTACGCCGCATGGCGGTCGCGTTGAACTTGGTGCCAAGAGATTGAGCAATGGCACTGTGCAGCTTTATGTGAGTGATAACGGCCCGGGCATTCCGGCTGACGAAAAGCAAAACGCATTAACAGCCTTCTCACGCGGCAAACTGGCAAAAGTTAAAGCCATTGATGGTGCCGGTTTGGGGCTATCAATAGTGAACGGTATTATGCATTTGCACGGCGGCACGGTTGAGATTGAAAGCAAGCTGGGTTCCGGCACTACAGTGGTATGCGCGTTCCCCGCCAAACGGGTGTTGTCGGGCCCGCGCGGTGCTTTGCAGAGTGGGGCTGCGCAGGCAAGTGACACGCAACGGCGGTTGATCAGTTTAACGGCTTAATCCTTATTCGAAACGCCAGAAGCCGAACCGTCAGCGTCATCCCACAGTTAAATGCACTGTCACCGTAACTCCAGTGCCTCGATAGCTTGGCCAAGTATTCTAATCTGTTCGGCATTCGGACCATAATTATCATACGCCAATTTAACATCGTCGATCAGTTGCTGCGGGACGTTTACAATTTGATCTTTGAAGTTTTGCCAGGTTGCTGCATTTAACCCGGCTTGCAGGAGTACATCTGTGGGCGTGTAGTTGTAACCAAAATTTCCAATCGTATCATCAGCCATCTAATTTATCCGCCCATTTCTTAAAGATTGAATTCAAAGGAAATAAAAAAATTAATTGCAACAATACTGAAAGTCTCGGCTCGATCCCTACTGAACTCAAGGCAATACCGATTGGCAAAATTGTTCCTCCACACAACCCTAAACAAAACGCAAGTCTAATTGGCATAGATTTCATCATTGACTTGAAAATGAGTCGTAGAGACAAGGAAAAGAATTTTATTCTACCATACTTGTATTTTTTCTCGAACTCGTCCTTGTGCTTTAAGTGATCATCAAACATCTCAAGCAACCTTTCTCAAACAGGCCGTGTTATCGTTTTGCCCTGCATCCACCCAAGACCCGCGCGAGCCTGCTGAAGTACCGTCAACGCCGGCCCATTTGAGCAGAAGGCTGGTAAACTGTTCGCGCAGTTCTTGTGGGGTTAGGATGACGGCATTATCCGTCAGT
>JAYVCU010000032.1:0-4621 GCA_043749835.1 Hyphomicrobiales bacterium | reverse complement strand
TCACCGAATTCATTGGCTCTTCCATCAACGAAGCTACGGGCGACTATTCGCGCGGCGCATCGGGCTTTTGGATTGAAAATGGCGAGATCAAATTTCCAGTCAGCGAAATCACTGTGGCTGGCAACTTGATTGAAATGTTCAAACATCTCATAGCTGCCAACGATCTTGAGTTCCGCTCTTCCACCAACGCGCCGTCTTGCGTGATCGAGGGAATGACGATTGCCGGACGCTGAACTACTGCAAAACGCGGTGCGTGAAGCTGGTGCCATTGCATTGTCTTATTTTGGTAAGCCACATGAGCATTGGATAAAGCCTGATCACTCCATTTTAACCGAGGCCGATCTTGCAGTGAATGATTATCTGCACCACGCACTCATGGCCGCTAAGCCTGACTATGGTTGGTTATCAGAAGAATCACCTGACGATCCTTCGCGCACATCCAAACGCATGTGCTGGGTGCTTGATCCCATTGACGGCACCAGAAGTTTTCATTTGGGCCGCGATGAATGGTGCATTGCATGCGCTCTAACAGACGGTGAAACAGTTATACGGGCGGCGATCTATCAACCCACATGCGACAAATTCTATTTTGCCGAACACGGCAAGGGTGCCACATGCAATGGCAACAAACTTATTACATCTCCCAGTAACACTCTGAAAAATGCGCGCCTTGCAGGTAACGCTTCGGCCTTCAAAAAGCTGGAAGCTTCCGGAGTTTCAAAAATGGATATGGCTTTCACCCCGCAAATCTTGCGCCTTTGCATGATTGCCGAAGGTAGTGCCGATGTACTCGTGGCCTTTGGCCTAAAAAATGATTGGGACGTTGCAGCGGGCATGCTTCTTGCTCAAGAAGCTGGTGCCAAAGTGACCACGCAATCAGGTACCCCCATGAAATTTAATGGCCTTTTCCCGCGCCAACAGGGAATGGTTGCGGCTCATTCGCAGCGTCACGCTTTAATCATGAAATTTATGGAGCAGTTATGAGTGACAAAGTACCACCGGAACAGTTGATCCATTTGGTGTTCGGCGGCGAGCTTGAAGATGTGTCGCATGTGAGTTTTAAAGATCTGTCAAAGCTGGATGTTGTAGGCTTTTACCCCAACTATGCAAAAGCCTATCTCGCTTGGCGGTCCAAAGCCCGCGAAACCATCGACAACGCCCAAATGCGCTATTTTATCGTGCATTTGCACAAGCTGCTTGATCCAGCCAAGGATGATAAAGACCTATTTGTTTCTCACCTCGCCAACTGACTTCACTCGTCGTTCCTGTGCACACAGGAATCCGTGGCAACTTCGGCGACGATGGGATTCCCCGAGTTCGCGAAGTATGACGGATTTAAGCGAATTGTTGAAACTCAACGCACTCTAAATCTTCCCCGAAGCCTGCAACTTGGCCAGCGGAAAATCAGCCACGTTCCGTGTGCTCAAAATTTTTCGCGCCACTTCGCAGTCGGCTTTCATCTGTACCACCAACGCATCAACCGTTGTAAAACTTTGGTCTGGCCTGATCAAATCCACAAACTGCACGGTCAGTTCGCGCCCATAAAGATCGATATCCTGATCCAGCAAATAAACTTCAAAGAAGGTTTTGTTGGTTTTGAACGTCGGTCTATCGCCGAAATAACCCGCCCCCATCCACAGAGGTTCGGCCTTGTCGGTCTCGTGCACCCGCGTGGCATAGATGCCCCGTGCTGGTTCAACGCCTGTCTCTACGATGATATTAGCAGTTGGAAACCCAATCGTGCGACCGCGTTGATCGCCAGGCACAACGGTGCCGCAGATCATCCAGTCATAACCCAATTCTTGCGCCGCTTGCCTGGGTTGCCCGCGCCGCAGCGATTGGCGGATGTTGCTGGATGAGAAAGTAAGATGTCCCGCACCCTCATCCCTTACTTCGTCAACTACCGAAACCTCCAACCCTGCAGCCCGCAGCGTATCTGCATTGCCTTTGCGCCCCTCACCAAAGCAGAAATCAAAGCCCGCAATAACGTGGGTTGCGCCAAGGCGGTTGATTAATTCCTCTTGTGCAAATGTCTGTGCAGACTGCCCAGAAAGAGCCGCGTCAAAATGTACCGTCGAAACAAAATCAGCGCCGAGCGCTTTAAACAAACGTAACTTTAAAGCCGGCGGTGTCAGGCGAAAAACGGGTTGCTCTGGCCGAAAAAAACTTCGTGGATGGGGCTCAAACGTCAGTACGCCCCAGGGCTTGCCCTCACGTCTGGCCAACTCCTGAGTTCGCGCCAGCAGGGCTTGATGGCCACGGTGGACGCCATCAAAGTTGCCAATAGCCACGGCCCCACCGCGCAAGGGCGAAGGCAATGGATTTTTGGCGAAAACCTCGAACATAACTAGGGCCTAGCCAAATTAGTCAGACCAGTAAAGCTCAGGCATAACCCTTAAAATATCTGCGCCCGGGTATTTCAATTTGACCTCTGTGCCCGCATCGGTTCCTGTGTTGATGCCGCCTGAGATGAATATAATGGGCAGCCCGTTCTGCATTGCGCCCTTCACATCTGTCTCCGGCCCATCGCCAATTGTCAAAACCTGTGAACAGTCGGTCACGCCCGCAAGACTCAAAGCAAGGTCATAAATTGGCGCAAAGGGCTTACCCGCCATTACGACTTTACCACCCATCAACTCATATTCCTCAGCAATGGCCCCCGCACAGGGCAAAAGAAGGACGCCTTTTCGAACCACTTTATCAGGGTTGGCGCAAATCATCACCAGGCCAAGGCGCTTCATGTTGCGCAATTGCGGGCGGTAATCCATGGCCGTTTCCTGCGCCTCATCGAACAGGCCAGTGCACACAACGGCACTGGCTTTTTCAAGCGTCACGCGTTTCACCCCTAGACCATCAAACAACGGCAAATCCAACTCTGGGCCAACGTGATAGAGCCCTTGCGCGCTGTGGTGTTGCATTAAAGCTCTGGTCACATCACCTGAGGTCACCATGTCATCATAAGCCGCCCGCACTACACCTATCTCGTCAAGATGAGCTTGAACAGTGGCCATGGGGCGCGGTGCATTGGTGATAAAAATAACCCTGCCCCCAGTGTTACGGTGTCGTACCAGTGCCTCTACAGCAGAAGCGATTGGTCTATGCCCGTCATGCACCACGCCCCACACGTCGCAGAGCCAAATGGGAAAGCGGGCCGACAAATCACTGATCAACATTAGGCAGCAATGCCGAACACGGGTTCTGATGCATCTTGTGCTAATTCGCCCAGGCGTTTGACGCGGCGCGGTTCAGCAAAAAATGGCCCACAGGCTAAGCGGATAATATTTTTCAGTTTCGGCATCAAAGTGACCTGGCGCACATCCGTGACAATCACATCAATGCGCGAAAGCCTGGCCAACTGCACAAATCCAACCAGAGATGGCGAGGGGCCATCAGGATCAATGCTGCCAGCTGAAATGCCAACATGGCGAATGTTGAGCAGTGCCATAGCTTCAAGATCAAGCCCGCTGATCGATGCCTGCGAAAGCGCAAAATGCATGCCGTGCCGTGCCAATTTCGCCAAGCCTTCCAACGCCTGCTCAGAAAGACCAGACAAAGCCGCATGCGGCATTTCCAATACCAGTCCCTCGGCAATGGGACCAGCGGCCTCACAGGCCGAAAGAATTTGATCTATCACTTTTTCATCACGCAAAGTTTCGGCACCCACACTCATCAAAATGCAAAGATCCATGTCGCGCTGGCGCAGGCGCGAAAGCAAACCCAGCGTTTCACAAACCGACACATAATCAAGTTGCGGACGTAAGCCCACGCGCGCCGCATGATGCAGCAATCTTTCACCACCAATATCTTCCGCACCCACTTTTACAGAAAGATGCAATCGGTAATGTGCTGTGCGCCGTGATTGCACATCGATGATGGGCTCAAGCGCAAAAGTGGTGAGCTCCGTGAGGGGTGTAGAAGCCTGCTCTGCTTGCGCTTCAGTTTCAGTCTCACCATAATGCGCCGTATTCAATGGCTGCTGATCAGCGCCACGTTCTTCCGCGATTGGGGCTGCCTCTGTTTGCGGTGTTGCTAATCTGGCTAAAGTATCTTGCAGCCTGCCATAAGACGATTTCATATCGGCAATGCCGCCTAAAACGGCATCAGCTTGAATTTTGGCCGAAGCCTCAAATTGCGCAAGGCGCGAAAGCATAAATTCAGATTTACTGCGCATTTCCGTGTTCAATTCTGAAGCATCACGCATCACGCGCCGCAGACGCGCAGCGCCGCGCTCATGCTGCTGCAAGTTCAAGCCCAGCAAAGCTATTTGACCAACGCCAATAAGCCCAAGACCGACGGCCGTAGCCAACACAAATTGCGCGCCGCCTGAAACCATATAGGCCAAAGCGCCGGAAGCACTAGTGGCGGCAATCCCGAAGGTTGCAAGAAAAGGCCAATCTTGTTTTAACATCAGCGCTCGCACGAATCAGAATGCAGAATCAATTGGACGAGAGAGTAGACACTCTCGCGCGTGATGTGTATCCCCAGCCTTTGAATAATCCGACTATGCTGCAGTTACCTTGCGGGTAAGCGCTCCATCGATTGCCGCCACCACCTCATCAAGGTCGCTTCTGCTGGCAATATAAGCCGGACTGAGACACAGCGTATTGTTTAGGCCGGGAAG
>JAYVCU010000031.1:0-2284 GCA_043749835.1 Hyphomicrobiales bacterium | reverse complement strand
TTCAAAACCGTCCACGCGCAGATTTATAGACGCGGGGCTGAATTTTTTGAGAAACATGTCAAACCGCAAATGGTGTTCTGGCGCGTGGTGGAAGGCCATCAACCGTCGTTGACCGAGGCCGTAGAGCGTTTGGAAGATTTGCAGATCAACGGCCCCACGGATCGGGCCTTCGGCTGGGCCCAAATGATGGATATTGAACGGATGCGCATGTTGCGTTGTGCGTGAGGATTTAAGATGCCTAAACTGAAAATAGACGGTGTGGAACATGAAATTGAAAACGGCATGACGCTGATTCAAGCGTGTGGAATTGCAGGTATAGAAATTCCGCGCTTTTGTTATCATGAACGTTTGTCCGTCGCCGGCAACTGCCGCATGTGCCTGATCGAAGTGAAGGGCGGCCCGCCCAAACCGCAGGCTTCCTGCGCTATGTCAGTGAACGATTTGCGTCCCGGCCCCAATGGCGAGACGCCAGAAATTTTCACCAATACACCCATGGTGAAAAAAGCCCGTGAGGGCGTGATGGAGTTTTTACTGATCAATCATCCGCTGGATTGCCCGATCTGTGATCAAGCCGGCGAATGCGATCTGCAAGACCAAGCCATGGCTTATGGCAATGATCATAACCGCTTTCGTGAAAACAAACGCGCGCTGGAAGACAAATATCTGGGTCCACTAGTCAAGACCGCAATGAACCGCTGCATTCAATGCACGCGGTGTGTGCGCTTTACAACTGAGGTTGCCGGAATTGAGGAATTAGGAGCCACGGGACGCGGCGAAGATATGGAAATTACAACCTATCTGAGCCAGGCGATTTCATCAGAGCTACAGGGCAACATTATTGATCTGTGCCCCGTGGGTGCGCTGACATCAAAGCCTTATGACGCCAAAGCGCGGCCCTGGGAACTGCGTAAAACGGAAACCATCGACGTGATGGATGCCGTGGGTTCGAACATCCGGGTGGATGTGCGCGACCGCGAGGTGATGCGCATTCTGCCACGCACCAATGAAGACGTGAATGAAGAATGGATTTCTGACAAAACGCGTTTTGTCTGGGACGGTCTAAGGACACAACGCCTAGACCAACCTTACGTGCGCGATCTTGGTAAACTGCGCCCTGCAACGTGGGATGAGGCCCTGAACCGCGCTGCATCGAAGTTGAAGGCCGCAGCACCAGAACACGTCGGCATTTTGCTGGGCGATCTTGTGTCGGCTGAGGAAGCTTTTGCACTAAAAGAATTGGCGTTGAAAATGGCCATTACTAATATCGATTGCCGACAGGATGGCACGACCCTGGGTGAGTTTGGCGGCCGAGGCGGATACATTTTCAACACCGGCATTGCAGCAATCGAAGAAACCGATGCCATTATGTTGATCGGATGCAATCCGCGCCTTGAAGCGCCTGTTCTGAATGCGCGGATAAAAAAGCGGATTAACAGAGGTGGTTGCCTGGTCGGTGTAGTGGGTGAGCAAGCCGACCTGACTTATAAATACACTTACCTTGGTGCTGGCCCTGAAAGCCTTGAGACGTTTATAGATCACCCACCGGCAAATAAACAAAAACCCATGTTCATCATCGGGCAGGGTGCCCTGGCACGCAGCGACGGCGCAGCGATTTTAGCCATGGCGCAAAAGGCGGCCACTTCCATTGGCGTGATTAAAGATGGTTGGAACGGTTTCAACATTTTGCATACAGCCGCTGGCCGTGTTGGTGCACTTGATGTATGTGCGCTGCCTGGCGAAGGCGGCAAAAACACATCAGCGATGTTGCAAGGTGATCTTGATGTTATGGTTTTGGCAGGTGTTGACGAAATCGACATGTCGAAATTGGGCAAAGCCTTCGTGATTTACATTGGAAGCCACGGCGATGCGGGTGCTGCCCGGGCGGATGTGGTTCTGCCGGGTGCGGCCTATACCGAAAAATCCGCCACTTATGTGAACACCGAAGGCCGTCCGCAGATGGCTTTGCGTGCCGCTTTCCCACCGGGCGATGCGCGTGAGGATTGGGCCATTATTGTGGCCTTGGCCAAACTTGCAGACGCAGATCTGGGTTTCACTACACTGTACGAGTTAAGGACTGCAATGTATAAAATTGCGCCCCACTTAATGCAGCTTGATCAGCGCCAATCAGCCGATGCATTGGCGTTGAATGAATTGCAACGCGGTGCTGGCCAACCATCGAAAAATGCTTTTGTTTCTCCGGTGAAAGATTTCTATTTCACTAATCCGATTGCGCGTGCGTCGGCCGTGATGGCGCAGTGTTCGGCCTTGAAAAACGAGCAAAAAC
>JAYVCU010000030.1:0-5827 GCA_043749835.1 Hyphomicrobiales bacterium | reverse complement strand
CGGCGCAAAACGCGACGGACAGATGAGGGGGTTGGTTCAGCGCGCAAGGTCTTAGCGGTAGACTCGCTGAACCAACCCCCTCATCCGCCGCTTCAGGGCACCTTCTCCCGCAAGGGGAGAAGGTGATTTGCGTCTGTAACCTAAAACAACCCGTCGATCTGCCCCTGAGCATCAAGGCCAATCACCTCGGCACTTGGCACGCGCGGCAGGCCCGGCATGGTCATGATATCACCGCATACCACCACAATAAACTCCGCCCCCGCTGAAAGCCGCACTTCGCGTATCGGTACAACATGATTGATGGGTGCGCCCTTGAGGTTTGGATCAGTGGTAAATGAATATTGGGTTTTTGCCACACAGATTGGGAATGTGCCGTAACCCATGCTTTCCCATGCCTTGAGTTGGTCGCGGATGGTTTTATCGGCAACGATGTCATCAGCGCGGTAAATTTCGCGGGCAATGGTGCGCACTTTTTCAAACAGTGGCATCTCATCACCGTAAATCGGTTTGAACTGCCCGCCATGTTCAGCCAGCTTCACGACATGGGCGGCAAGAGCCTCGGCACCCTTGGAACCTTCGGCCCAATGGGTGCATTTGAAAGCTTCCACGCCGTGGGTTTTGCAGAAGTCTTTGATAACTTCGACTTCAGCTTCCGTATCGGCAATGAAGTGGTTGATGGCCACAGTAATCGGCACGCCGAACTTCTTCATGTTTTCCACGTGGCGGCCCAAATTGGCGCAGCCTTTCTTAAGGGCTTCGATGTTTTTTGTCTTGAGTTCATCCTTGGCCACACCGCCATGCATCTTCAGTGCCCGCACTGTAGCAACGATGACGACAGCAGCAGGTGTTAAATTTGCCTTGCGGCACTTTATGTCGAAAAATTTCTCAGCCCCTAAGTCTGCGCCGAAGCCCGCTTCTGTAACGACATAATCCGCCAGTTTCAAAGCCGTTTGCGTGGCCATCACCGAGTTGCAGCCATGGGCGATATTGGCAAAAGGCCCGCCATGCACAAAGGCTGGATTGTTTTCAAGGGTTTGAACCAGGTTTGGCTGCAGCGCATCTTTCAACAACACCACCATCGCACCAGGGGCTTTGAGGTCTTTGGCCAGCACTGGGGACTTATCTTTTTTATAGGCCACAACAATCTGGCCAATGCGGCGTTCCAGATCGGCAATCGAGGTTGCAAGGCACAGAATGGCCATAATCTCAGAAGCAACCGTGATGTCAAAGCCCGCTTCGCGTGGATAGCCATTGGCCACACCGCCGAGTGAGCAAACGATGTCACGCAGTGCGCGGTCATTCATATCCATCACACGCCGCCATGCCACACGGCGCGTATCAATACCGAGTTCATTGCCCCAGTAGATGTGATTATCGATCAGTGCCGAAAGCAAATTATGCGCTGAGGTGATGGCGTGAAAATCACCAGTGAAATGTAAATTTATATCTTCCATCGGCACAATTTGCGCATAGCCGCCACCAGCAGCACCGCCTTTCATACCAAAACATGGGCCAAGCGAAGGTTCACGCAGCGCCACTATCGCTTTCTTGCCGATGCTGTTGAGGCCATCACCCAGGCCTACCGTGGTGGTGGTCTTGCCTTCGCCCGCAGGCGTTGGGTTAATCGCCGTCACCAGAATAAGTTTGCCATCAGGCTTCGTGGCCAGTGAAGCGATATAGCTCAGCGTTACTTTGGCCTTGGTGTGGCCATAAGGAATAAGATCATTTTCAGGAATACCCAGTTTTTTTCCGATCTCCATGATCGGTTTCATTTTAGCGGCTCTTGCGATTTCGATGTCGCTTCCAACGGTCATGGTTTATTCCTCTGGGCTGTGTGATTGGTTGTTAGAACATCTAACCCAGTTTGCCTGATGCCATAAAAGCAAATTCACCGCAGCCAGAACCGTCAGCGACACGCCAATTCATATCAAAAAACATCTAGCTATGCTTCAGCGCCCGGCCATCAGCATATGCGCCTGACGGAAAGAGATAAGTTTTCTCGTACCCTCATCCCAAAGCGCAAGATTGACACATTTAAAGCTTTGCCACAGCGTGATGCGGCCAACGTCTTTCAAATCCGGGAAGTCCTTCAGCACCTGTGGCAACCTGTAAAATGGAATGCGACTTGAAAGATGATGCAAATGGTGAATGCCGATATTACCGGTCAGCCACATCAAAGGCTGCGGCAAATCATAATAAGAGCTGCCATGCAGGGCCGCTTCTTCCTGGCTCCATTCTGGCGGATGCGACCAGTGCGTTTCATCAAACTGATGCTGCACATAGAACAACCAAACGCCGGCAGCAGCAGCCAGGATGACAACAGGCAAATACACTATAAGAAACGCCGGAATGCCAATCAGATACATCATAAGGCTGGCAAAAACCAATATGGCGAAGTTAGTTCCAAACACACTTATCCAGCCTGCCCGGCCACTTTTGAATGTATCCAGCGGGAAGCGTTGAGCAATCAGAAAAACGTAAATCGGCCCCACCCCGAACAGGATTATGGGATTACGATAAATACGGTATTTGAGGCGCGCCCAATTTGACAGCGCCTTATATTCGGCCAAAGTCAGCGTATCTATATCGCCAATACCGCGTTTTGTCAGGTTTCCAGAACCCATATGGTGTTGGGCATGGGAGTGGCGCCAATAATCATATGGTGTGAGGGTGAAGAAGCCAAGCACACGGCCCACCCAATTATTCGCCTGTTTGGAAGAGAACATCGCCAGATGCCCGCAATCATGCTGCAGCATAAATAATCGCAACAGAAAAGCTGCCGTCGGCACGGCAATCGCAAGAGATGCGAAAACGCTAACGTGATAAAGCCACCAACTTACTGCCCAAAGGCTCAGAAACGCGGCTGCGGTGACGGAAATTTCAAAAAGTGCACGCCTGTCGCTGGCCACACGGTAAGGGGCCAGCCGTTTGGCCCAAGAATTAGCTATGTTCAATTTTGAACTCCCATGATTCAGCATTATGCCTGAAATGCACGAAGAATGCGTGTGCAATCCACTTAGTTCCATTGCAGCACGTAAAAGTGTAAGCGTCGTGTCTGGTGCAGATATAAGCTGTCAAATTGTAATCGACAAGCGCAGGGGCAAATCTTCTACGAAGCAGATGCAGACACCCTAAACTAAGCCGCACTAAGTGCAAACTGCCCGGCGATTTCCAGCAGCGTCATAAAGAAAGCAAAGCTGCGGCTTTTTTTTTCAAAAACCATATGTAAATAATTTGATTATCATACTCTTAGACGTCTCGATCAAACCCAACGAGCGCAGTTGACATATGTTACGTTATAACATATTTAGTTGTCAACTTAGAACCTAGTCATCGCACTAACTCTCCAGAGGCACCATCGACATGCTCAATGCAAATGACCAGAGGGTGCTAGAGGTGCTGTCGCAACAGCATAGGCCGATGTCTGCCTATGATATCCTCGGTGCGGTTAAGGGAACCGCCCTCAAGGCCCCGGTTCAGGTTTACCGGTCACTGCAAAAATTGATTGGCAGTGGGCAGGTTCACCGTGTTGAAACCTTGAACGCCTTTGTCGTGTGTGACTGCACACACGCTGATGCCGCCCCTGGCTTTTTTGTGTGCAAGGGCTGCGGCGACGTTTCCGAGTTTGATTGCCACGATGCCTTAGGAGTACTTGCAGCCCTCACCTCAGGCTACCGTGTTGAAGGCATTAGTGTTGAGCTATCGGGCAGCTGTCCAAGGTGCCAGGTTTTGGAGAGTGCTTCCGCGTGAGCCGCCGCATTTCATTTGTAAGGCTGGGGCTATTACTGCGTTTGCTCTGTGCAGCGGCTTTAACCGGCACAGTTTGGATTTTGGTTTTTGTGGTTGTGCGATAGATTATGCCGTCATTCAGACTTAAGAATGTAACGCTCGGCTATGATGGCCATCCCGCAATCCATCATGTTAACGGCGAGATTGCGTCCGGATCGCTCGTTGCAATCATTGGCCCCAACGGCGCTGGCAAATCCACTTTGATCAGAGGCCTGATGGGCATCATCACGCCGATGAGCGGCAAGATCGAACTCAGCGGGTGCAACGTTCGAGATATGGCTTATTTACCGCAAGCCAGTGACCTTGATCGCAGCTTCCCTGCTTCTGTTGAAGATCTCGTAACATTGGGACTTTGGCAATGGCGCGGATATTTTGGTGCTATAGGAAAATCTGACCGTGAACGGGTAAACAAAGCATTGTCTGCCGTAGGTTTGGACGGATTTCAATCACGCCAAATCGGCACATTGTCCGGCGGGCAACTGCAACGGGCCTTGTTTGCACGCGTGTTGCTACAGGATGCTAAGGTCATTCTGCTTGATGAACCGTTCACGGCCATCGATACTAAAACAGTTGGTGACCTGATTGATCTCATTCAGCGTTGGCATAGCGAAGCCCGAACTATCATTACCGTTTTGCATGACATGGATATCGTACGTGCGCATTTTCCCGAAACGATTTTATTGGCGCGTGAACCCGTGGCCTGGGGCAAAACCGCAAATGTTCTGAAGCCTGAAAATCTCCTAAAAGCGCGTATCATGAATGAAGCTTGGGATGATGATGCTCCGTGGTGTGGAGATCATGCGGCATGACACTTCAAGACTTTTTTATTTCGCCCTTTGTTGATTTTGCTTTTATGCGCCGTGCTTTGGTAGGTTCTGCTGTCCTTTCCGCCAGTGCGTGCCCAGTTGGTGTCATTCTGATGCTGCGGCGGATGAGCCTTTCAGGTGATGCCATGGCTCATGCCATACTTCCCGGCGCTGCTATTGCCTTTGTGTTTTCTGGTCTTGCCATATTACCAATGACAATTGGCGGGCTTATCGCTGGTCTCGTTGTCGCCTTGCTGGCGGGCGCTGTATCGCGTCTGACCATTCAACGCGAAGATGCAAGTCTTACGGCCTTTTACCTTATTTCACTGGCGCTTGGTGTTTTACTGGTCAGCATAAAGGGCACCAGCGTTGACCTGATGCATGTATTATTTGGAACCGTACTGGCCCTTAATAATCAAGCCTTGCTGGTCATTGGTTCGATTGCCAGCGTTACCTTTTTGCTACTTGCAACAATTTGGCGCGGCTTGCTTGCTGAGTGTTTTGATCCAGTGTTCTTTAGGTCGGTCAGCACGTCAGGGTCATTCGTTCATCTGTTATTCTTGGTGCTGGTCGTGCTCAATCTTGTCGGTGGGTTTCAAGCTCTGGGCACGTTGCTCGCCGTCGGGCTGATGATGTTGCCCGCTGTAGCCGCCCGGTTCTGGTTTCGCGAAATTGAACCAATGTGTTTGGCTGCCGCTGCTATTGGCATCGCGTCAAGCTACATCGGCTTGCTCGTGTCATACCATTGGAGCCTGGCCTCAAGCCCCGCAATCATCTTGACGGCTGGTGCAATCTATCTCGTATCAGTTGTTATCTCGCCCCGTGGTCTCTTTGCTGCGCGTTTAACGTCCAAACGTCACCGTATTGCGTGAATGAATACGAACATGACACGGAACTTAAAGACGTTGCTGATCGCCTCGGCGTTTGTTGCAATTGCACTCACATCAATGTCATCAACCGCTCTGGCTGCGGAAAAACTAAAGGCCGTCGCCAGCTTCTCAATTCTGGGCGATATGGTGTCGCGTGTGGGTGGCGATCGGGTTGAGGTTACAACGATAGTTGGCCCAAATTCCGATACGCATATTTATGAACCAAAGCCTTCTGATGCCAAAGCCGTGGCAGCCACACAAATCTTCTTTGTCAATGGTTTGGGCTTTGAGGGTTGGATGGACCGCTTTGTGGAATCCACCGGTTACAAGGGCCCAAACATCGTGGCCAGCGAAGGCGTTGCC
>JAYVCU010000029.1:0-22957 GCA_043749835.1 Hyphomicrobiales bacterium | reverse complement strand
TGCCGGCTGGCGGTTTGCGGCATTGAGTCGAGTTGGTCGGCAAAGAGGGCGTTCCAATTTTCCTGCGGCAAAATAATAACATTGTCAGGCGGTGCAATGAGAGCCGCTTGAGGTGTCGCGCCCACAATTTGAAAAAACTGATCTGCATTTGGCATTTCCACAATGCCTGAAACGGTAATTATTTCGGGCAAGCCAGTCAGGGGCTCTAGGGTGATTTGATCTCCGGGGGCCACATGTAAATTTGCTACCGTTTGCTGGGCCAGCAGCGGCCCATCTAGGGAACCTGCGAGTAAGCGAAACTGTCTCGCGAACATCTTTGTGTAAGAACGATCAAGCCCAACTGCCTTGCCAAGGCCCGTGGTTTGCACCGAGCCTTGCGTGGTCGCAGAAAGGCTTTTGATATCTGCATAATTGACAATCTGAATGATGGCACCAGGTTCAGACTCTTGGACTGCACGTTGAGCATTTGTAGCATCGGTTGTGCCCACAAGTTGCACTTGCCAATCGGGGGCCACGGTTGATGCTGCCCGAACTGTCATTGTTGCAGCGCTATGTGATACGAACAAACCCAACAGGGCAAGCAACGCAACAGCCATGCCAACACCGAACGCTGCAGCACCAAGCGATGGCCAACGCGCGCTCAGCAGACCTCGCAACCAATTTCCGATCATGATGCACCCTCCTTCGAAGATGAAACATCCAAAGCACCGTAACGCATGTGCCAGACGGTGTTCATTTCGGGCGCAATGGCGGGATCATGTGTGGCGATTAACAGCGCGGCACCTGTCATGTCGGATATTTCAACAAGTTTGCGGATCACTGATCGTCCAGTTTCTTGATCAAGCTGTCCAGTAGGTTCATCTGCCAAAATCAGGGCTGGCGACGTGACCAGGGCGCGAGCCAAGGCAACGCGCTGGGCTTGTCCGCCCGAAAGTTCTTCTGGCAGCCGATCCGCCACATGCTCCAGCTTAAAGGACTGCAACATCTCAAAAGCTTTTTGTCGTGCCTCATGTTGTCGATCCAAAACAAGAAGCGGAATTTCAACATTTTCAAGAGCAGTCAAGGCAGGAATAAGACTGGGTGATTGAAATGACAACCCGATGTATTTCGGGCGTACCGATCCACCAGCCGGAAAACGCGGCCAACGTATTGAACCCGATGACGGCGCGTCCAACTGCGCCATCAAAGCCATCAATGTGGATTTGCCACTTCCCGACGGACCTGTGATAGCGATGCGGTCACCCGAATAGACCGTGCAGTTGACATGGGCCAAAGCCGTGACTTCGTCTCCGCCAACCGTGAATTTGCGTGTAACCCCTTCAAAAGTGACGATGGGGTCAGCCATTACTTATTTTCCCGTCCTTCATTTTGATTACATGAGTGGCGCTTCTGGCAGCCGCCAGATTGTGGGTGGCGATTACGATTGCACCACCTTCGATTTGAAAGTCGGACAGCGCTTTAAGAATATCGGCTTCGGTTTCAACATCAACCTCGCCGGTGGGCTCATCAAGAACGAGAATTTTGGGCTGGCACACCAAAGCCGCAGCAAGGCTGGCACGGGCGAGTTCGCCTCCAGAAAGTTGAGCAGGAAGAGAATGCGCGCGTTTGTCCATGCCTATGCGATAAAGAATATTATCTTGATATGAAGTTTGGGAGTGAGAGGTGAGCGTTCGCACCATCAACATATTTTCAGAAACGCTTAGATGAGAAATGAGATTGTCTTTCTGTCGCATCACACCCAAATATTTAGCCCGTAGTTTAGTTTTGGTGATTTCCGGTTGTCGCGTCATAATCTGCCCCATGACGCAAACCACACCACCATCGGGATCATCTAATCCCGCAAGACAATGCAATAATGTTGACTTTCCGCTTCCCGACGGCCCAACCAAAGCAATCATTTCACCGGCATGCAGCACGAGGTCGACGCCGCGCAGCGCTTTCACTTCTTCTTCGCCAGTGTGAAAAAATCGGTAGAGCTCATTGGCTTCTAGGACGATCATTTAATTCCACTTAAAACTTGACGAAATCAACTGCCACTGATCGGCATTGTCTGCACCCTTGGGAGCAGACAGTTGTAATACAACCAATTTACCGTTCTTGACGAAATAGAAACGTTCGTTTTCCTGGCGCACCTGTTTATTCGTCACGTCATTGGGTTCGGAATTCGAATCGAAATCAATTTTGACGGTCTTGCCGGATTTCAGCGGCACTTCTTCAACTTTAGTGACTTTCACGGCGTGCCCGTTTTTCTCCAAGTCGGGAACTAGTGATACTTTTGCATAGGCCAAATCAACCGGCACATCGACGACGCCGTAAGTCAAAGAAATCTGATTGTACTTGTCACTGAATAGCGTTCCGTCCCTGGCGTCTTTACGGCCCCACCCCTCGGGCACTTTGATGGAAAATCCGGCAGGAGATTTAAATGCAATAAACGCTTGGTTATCAGGAATATCCCCAGGTGGTGATATTTCAGCGGCAATTGGCGCTTCGACATTCGCTGCATAGACAAGGGCGGGCAGCGAAAGACAAAGGGCTGACGTTACTACAAAAATAATAAGGCATGATTTTGTCATCAATATCTCCACCGAACATTATGAGCATGGCATCGCCCACGCAGATAATCGCCCAAAGTTCCCCAAAGTTCCCCAAAGTGTCGCAGTTTAATTATTTGTATAGTTTGGCTAAAGCGGGTCGATGGTTTTAAATCTGCAATTGGTAGGCGCTACGAAATTCGTAAGGTTTGCTCGTGCGAACGCCACGCATGAAATGCGAAATCGCTGTAACTTATAATTTAATTTGAAAATAGGTGGTGCCCGGGACCCGAATTGAACCAGTGACACGCGGATTTTCAAAATTCTAGGAATCTATTTCAAACCATTTCAACGTGGCTCAAATGGCAACGCAACTGCATGGCTTTGTTGACAAATAAGGCGCTCAAGCCGTTTCAGACTGTTTCATCCAATGTCGTTCAAGCAACCCCACGTCCTTATCCCAGCGACGCCTAGTTTTGCAGAGGGAGCAAGTGCCACTTTGAGGAAACAGGGTTTCTCTTTTCAACTACAGCAGCCAATACCAGATTAAACGATATTTTGGTAGTGGGTCAGTCTGAAATCTAACCCTGTTGACTAATCTGGAAATCCTAATCCAGTCATGCCATATTAGCACCATGGATAAAAAACCAAAACGCCCGCACGATGTTTCTCAGCTTGCTAAGATGATGGTCGATATTGCAAGTGGGGAAAACGTTGCTGCAATGCTAGACGAAAAACAAAAAGACCCCGCTGCTGTTGCGCGGGGCCGTGCTGGTGGATTGAAGGGCGGGAAGGCCAGAGCTTCCATCTTGCAGTCAGCAGAAAGACAGGCAATCGCTAAAAAGGCTGCCGAAAAACGTTGGAATAAGCCTTAATCTGTTTTCAGGCGTTTGAATTCCTCAAATGGCAATTGAGGGAGAGCGTCCCATCTAGGGTATCTTATATCAAGTAGCCCGCGAAATTGTTGCCAGTCTCTTGAAATAATCATGAGCGTTTTCAAGCCCTCAATAAATTCTTTCAATTTGGGGTGGCCAATTTCTTTAGTAAGCATTTGGTGCAGCTTTACGATCGGTCTGCCTTTATCGTCACGGGGAACAATTCTGTGTAATTCGGCTCTTACGCCCGGAGCAAGTCGATCGTAAAAATCGTTCGTCCATTTACCTACAACGCCGGGGCGTTTTTTTATGCTTTCCTCGGTAAACGCCCACCCATTTAATCTAAATACATTCATATAAAGTTCATCATCCCAAGTATGCGCCCAAGGCAGAGCTTCCGGCGCACAGTAGTCCTCAAGAACTTTATCTAGCGCTTGTCTTCGTCTAAGGTTCTTGAATCCAGTCGCATCATCTACAAGCTCGTCGATCGCTTGATTTGTGAGCATTCGCAACAGTTTCGAGCAAGCTTCACCAATATGTGCTTGGCTTGAAAGCAACGCCCCAGCGATACGTGCATCGTGATAAACCCAACAAACATCGGCCAGTAAAGATGCTCTGTAACCATATCCAATGCCCGCCGCACCAGAAGTCTTGTTTTTTGGCAAGTATTCAATTGCGAATGTCGATCGCTTTAAATCCTCAGAAATAAATGGTTCCAAGTTCTTAGCGCGAAGAA
This sequence comes from Hyphomicrobiales bacterium, assembly GCA_043749835.1. Taxonomy (GTDB): domain Bacteria; phylum Pseudomonadota; class Alphaproteobacteria; order Rhizobiales; family Aestuariivirgaceae; genus Aestuariivirga. The sequence continues at coordinate 18,815 of JAYVCU010000029.1, read as the reverse complement.
ACGGTGCCATACCGTCGATCGCAGACCCTGTCCCGCCAGAGGCAAAAGGATGACGCCCGATTGCTTTCAAAAATCCATTTTGGGTAAGTATTCGCGTATTTTGCGCATCATCTAAAACAGCACACGCCAATGAAATTTCGCCTAAAGGCATTTCACCTTCTGCGATCGCCATAGGTAGATTTGCCCTACTTATAGGAAATCCGGTGTCGATCGGTGGATTGGATTTCGATTTCGCCCACCGAGCTTCCGCGCCCTTTCGGGCAATGTTTGTTTTTTGCTCTGAGGTCAAAGCCTCAGAACGCGCCTTTCCTCCGATCGCTTTTCCAGTTATTTCGCTTGTCATTTTTCGACCTTTCTAAAAGATGCTTGCAAATTATATTATACGCAAGCATTATGCAAGCATAAATTAAATATGCAAGCATAAGAGTTGACATTCGTGAATTTATCAAGCATAAAGGGCAGTATGAAAATACTTGATCACAAGGCCCGTTCTCACATTCTTCACCTTCTCTGTGAGGGCAACTCAATCCGCTCTGTGACGCGGTTGACGGGTGCAAGCAAAAACACCGTGATCAAGCTGCTGGTTGATGCTGGCAAAGCTTGCATGGCCTTCCATGATGCCAATGTGCGTGATGTGAAAGCCAAGCGCGTCCAAGTTGATGAAATCTGGTCGTTCACCTACGCCAAGCAAAAGAACGTCGCCGCTGCAAAGGCCGCACCAGAAGGTGCTGGCGATACGTGGACTTGGACCGCCATTGATGCCGATAGCAAGATGATCTTGTCCTATTTCATTGGTGGCCGTGATGGCGAATGCGCCATGTGGTTTGTTGATGATCTCCGCGCCCGCCTTGCTGGACGCATTCAGCTAACCAGCGATGGCCACAAGGCTTATCTCGAAGCTGTGGAAGGTGCGTTTGGTGGTGAAATTGATTATGCTATTCTTCACAAACACTACGGCGCATCACCTGAAAGCATGAAAGGCAAATACAGCCCTGCTGAGTGCATTGGAATTGAGAAGCGCCGCATAGAAGGCGACCCTGATTTGAAGCATGTCAGCACGTCTTATGTCGAACGTAGCAACCTTACAATGCGGATGCACATGCGCCGCTTTACACGGCTCACAAACGGTTTTTCAAAAAAAGTTGAAAACCATGCTTATGCCGTTGCCCTTCACATGATGTATTATAACTTTGTGAAACTTCATTCCAAGCTTCGCACATCACCTGCAATGTCCGCCGGAGTTTCTGATAAGCTTTGGGAGATTGGTGACATTGTTGCGCTTGTCGAAATCGAAGAAGCTAAGATTGACCGGACACGCGGGGCTTACAAGAAATCAAAAAGTATGGAATAGTAATGGCATAACCAAAAACGACTGACCCCGGGAGCATGTTTTTCAACAGAGGCCGACCCGGGGTTTACGGGCCTATTTAGGCATAATAACTCTTTAGGGCAAGTTAAATTGCGGACAGCGGCGATCAATTTATCTTTACAGCGAACAATTACCACGGCTAGGCTTGATCGCTACCTCATTGAAATGCAAGGCGATTTAGATGGAGCCTTAGCTTTATATGAGTACAATTTACTTGTTTCAGAGTCTTTTTACACGGTTCTGCAATGCCTTGAAGTTTGTTTAAGAAACACCCTTGATGAATGCCTTTCCGTAACATACGGGGCTGATTGGATGACCAATAGTAAAGCAGCTTTTTCCTTTGACGCCCAAAATGAAATTTTGAAATCCTATCAAGAACTCGGTGGCAACCAAAACTTGCCTCATGGTGCAATTATTGCCCAACTGAAGTTTGCGTTTTGGGTTGGTCTTCTTGGCCCTAGATATGATGCAACGCTTTGGCGACAATCCCTTCATCAAGGTTTTAAGGCTACAACTGGAAAGAAAAGGTCTGACGCACATGGCCGCATTAACGCAATACGGCGTTTTAGAAATCGCGTAGCTCACCATGAACCCATTTATCATAAGGATTTGACAATCTTACACGCCGAAATATTGGAGGCCATAAGTTGGATGTGCAAAGATACTATGGCTTGGGCAAAACATCATAGTAGAGTGTTATCTTTGTTGAGATAGCCTAGATTTCAGACTGACCCACTACCGATATTTTGACCAACTGGACAATCAGTGCTTAACTGTTCAAATCGTCCTATGCAGGCCCACAAATTCCAGAGAGAAAAATTATGAAATCACATATTCGTATCGGCGCTACGCTCCTGCTGAGCACAATGTTGATTGGCACGGCGCAAGCCAAATCACTCGTCTACTGCTCGGAAGGATCACCAGAGAATTTCACACCAGCCATGAACACAACGGGCACGTCACTTGATGCTGCGCGGCCGGTGTTTAACCAGTTGGTACAATTTGTCCCCGGCACCACTCAAGTTGAAGCAGGCTTGGCTGATAAATTTGAAGTCTCGGCTGATGGTCTCACCCTCACGTTCCACCTCCGCAAGGGGGTGAAATTTCATTCCGGTGTCAATGGATTTACACCGACGAGAGACTTCAATGCCGATGACGTGTTATTCTCTTTTAACCGCCAATGGAAAGATGATCATCCCTTCCACAAAGTATCAGGCGGTGCCTTCGATTATTTCAATGACATGAGCATGCCGGATTTGCTGGACTCGATTACAGCACTGGATCCGATGACAATTGTGATGAAGCTAAAATCGCCCAACGCGCCGATCCTTGCCAACCTCGCCATGGATTTTGCTACCATTCAATCAGCTGAATATGCTGACTTCTTAATGAAGAAGGGCACACCTGAACAGTTTGATCAAATCCCAGTGGGTACAGGCGCCTTCAGTTTTGTGGAATATCAGAAGGATGCCGTTATCCGCTTCAAGGCCAACCCCGATTATTGGGGCGGTAAACAGAAAATTGATAATTTAATCTATGCCATCACGCCAGATGCAACGGCACGTTATGCAAAGATGCAAGCAGGTGAATGCCAAATTATGATTGCACCAAACCCAGCTGATCTTGGGGCCATGGGCAAAGATGCCAATATCAATCTGCTGTCACAAGCGGGCCTCAACATTGGCTATATGGCGATGAATGCGCAAAAGCCACCGTTTGATAAGATCGAAGTGCGCAAGGCAATTGCAATGGCGATTGACCGAGATGCTATATTAAAGGAAGTTTATCAAGGTGCAGGGCAAAAAGCCAAGAACCCCATCCCGCCGACGATGTGGTCATACAACGATGCGGTGAAAGACATTCCTTATGATCCAGCCAAGGCCAAAGACATGTTGAAAGCAGCTGGCATCACTTCTCTTGATACTGACTTGTGGTGGATGCCCGTGCAACGCCCTTACAATCCTAATGCCAAGCGCATGGGCGAAATGGTCCAGGCCGACCTTGAGAAAGTAGGCATTCACGCCAAGCTCGTGTCGTATGAATGGGGTGAATATCGCAAGCGTGCCCAAGCGGGCGAACACCAGATGGCGTTTCTTGGTTGGACTGGAGACAACGGCGACCCTGACAATTTCCTCGCCGTGCTTTTGGGTTGCGACAAAACCGGCAAGCCAGCCAGTAACAACATTCCAAAATGGTGCAACACCAAGTTCCAAGCTGACATTGTGAAAGCCGCAGCAAGTGCGGACCATGATGAACGCGTGAAGCTTTACGGCGATGCGCAGATGATTGTGGCTGACGAAGTGCCATGGCTGAACATTGCCCATTCCACTGTGTTTGAACCCGTGAGCAAGAAGGTTACTGGCTACAAAGTCAGCCCTCTTGGATCACACGTTTTCGTAGGCGTGGACGTTGCTGAATAAGCTTTGAGAGGGCGGAGCATTCCGCCCCTTTTCTTTATGATCAAGTTTCTTTTCAAGCGACTGTTGCTCACGTTGCCAACTTTTGTGGCAATGATGTTCGTTACCTTCGTGATGCTTAGGCTGGTGCCGGGCGATCCGATTGAGGTGCGCCGTGGTGAACGTGGCATTTCGCCCGAACGTTTGGCAACATTACGCCATGAGATGGGGTTAGACCAACCTATCTGGAAACAGTTCTGGGACTATGTCTGGGCTTTGCTTCATGGCGACTTCGGCAGGTCGATTGTTTCCAAATCTCCTGTTACACAAGAGTTTTTCACGTTGTTTCCGGCAACCGTGGAACTTACTCTCTGTGCCATGGTCTTTGCCATCGTCATAGGTGTTCCAGCCGGCGTGATAGCCGCAGTGAAGCGCGGCAAGTTTCTGGATCAGTCGTTGATGGGAGTGGCCTTGATCGGTTATTCTATGCCGATCTTCTGGTGGGGTTTGGTCATGATCCTTTTCATGTCCAACACGCTGCATCTCACTCCGGTGTCTGGTCGCGTGGATTTAATCAAATATTTTTATCCTCATCCCACGGGATTATTGTTAATCGACTCTGTAATCGGTGGCCCGAAAGGGGCTTTTCTTGATGTTGTTCGCCATTTAATATTACCAACTGTGGTTCTGGGCACAGTGCCATTGGGTGCCATAGCCCGCATGACCCGCTCTTCAACATTAGAAGTCCTGGAAGAAGACTATGTGCGCACCGCAAGAGCCAAGGGCTTGTCACCTTTTCGCATTGTTGGCCTTCATGCTTTGCGCAACGCCTTGATCCCTGTGGTCACTTCAATTGGTTTGCAAATGGGCAGCCTTTTGGCAGGCGCTTTTTTGACGGAGACAATTTTTGCATGGCCCGGCATTGGCCATTGGCTGGTGAACTCTGTTTTCAGGCGCGACTATCCGGTTCTACAAGGCGGTATCATGTTGGTGGCCATTGTGGTGATCCTGCTTAATGTGGCGCTGGATATGGCTTCCGGCCTCATCAATCCCAGGCTGCGCCATGAGCGTTGAAGCCATTCAAACCCTATCTCCACCCTCATCGCTTGCAACTTTCTGGAGTGCGTTTCGTGAAAATCGCGGCGCGGTTCTAGGCCTCAGCGTTGTTGTTCTTGTTGTACTGGCGGGAGTCTTCGCAAGCTTTCTCACGATATATAATCCGTTGGAACAATATCGTGACGCTGTGAAGCTGCCACCCATCTGGGTAACTGGCGGCAGCTGGGCTCATCCACTAGGCACAGATCCCTTGGGCCGCGATATGTGGACAAGGCTGCTGTATGGCTCAAGGCTTTCCATTTATATTGGCCTCGCGGTGATGCTTGTGTCTACCGCATTTGGAGTGGCGGTAGGTCTTCTCGCAGCATGGCATGGCGGCTGGGTGGATGTGCTGGTGCAACGCCTGATGGATTTGATCATTTCCATTCCAGATATTCTTTTGTCCATTATGGTGATTGCGGTGATCGGCCCCAACCTTACCAACACCATCATTTCGATCATGGTGGTCTATCTGCCGCGTTATGTGCGGCTAGTGCGTTCTTCCGCTTTGGTTGAACTGTCAAAAGATTATGTCACGGCCTCAAAAGTTGCTGGCGTGCGACCAATGCGTATGATGTTGACAGCAGTGTTACCAAATTGCGTTGCCCCACTAATCGTTCAAGCAGCACTTGGGGTATCAGATGCTATTCTTGCAGCAGCGGCCTTGGGCTTTCTCGGCCTCGGTGCGCAACCTCCCACACCGGAATGGGGTTCGATGTTGGGCGACGCGAAGGACCTCATGCAATCTCATCCGTGGGTCATGGCCATGCCTGGTCTGTGTATTTTAACTACGGTGGTGGCAATCAATTTGATGGGTGATGGCCTGCGTGATGCGCTTGATCCTCGGCTGCGGAAAAGCTGAACGTGGCGCTACTCACTATCAAAAACTTATGTGTAGAATTTAAAACCAACAGCGGCTGGTTCAAAGCGGTAGATCGTGTTTCACTTACGATTGAACCTGCCCAAGTTCACGCCATCGTAGGCGAGTCTGGCTCAGGCAAATCCGTGGCAATGTTAGCGGTGATGGGCCTGCTGCCGAAGACCGCGCGCGTGACAGCGGATGTAATTCAATTCGAACAAAACGATTTGCTCAGCATGGATGCAAAACAGCGCCGCAAGATTATCGGCAAAGACATGGCGATGATATTTCAAGAACCCGCCACCAGTTTGAACCCATGTTTCACTATTGGCTTCCAATTGAAAGAAACACTCAAAGCGCATCTTGAATTAGTTAAGTCTGCTCGCCAAAAGCGCGCCGTTGAATTGCTTGCATTGGTCGGCATTCCTTCGCCCGAAGAGCGTCTTTCAAGTTTCCCACATCAGATGTCGGGCGGTATGAATCAGCGCGTGATGATCGCTATGGCCATTGCCTGCAATCCGAAACTTTTGATCGCCGATGAACCAACCACCGCTTTAGATGTGACCATCCAAGCGCAAATTCTTGATTTACTGTCCAAGCTACAACGCGAAACAGGCATGGCCATGATACTCATTACCCATTCCATGGGAGTGGTGGCAGAAACGGCCAAGCGCGTGAGTGTGCACTATGCTGGTCAAAAAGTGGAAGAGCAGAATGTGAATGAGCTCTTCGCACGACCACAACATCCTTACACAGAGGCCTTGCTTGCGGCACTTCCGGAACGCGCCACTAGCCGTTACTTGCCCTCAATCGCCGGCGTTGTCCCCGGCCAATTTGACAGACTTCAAGGCTGTCTCTTCGCCCCGCGCTGCACATACGCAACGGAACTTTGCCGCACCATTGCGCCTGATCCAGCACTTCATGTGCTGTGCCACTATCCACGTCACATCGAGGCGTTAACTGGATGAGTATTATCCTCGAAGCCCATGATTTAAAGCGACATTACATGGTAGGTGATGGGCTTTTCAGCAAAGGTCAAACATTGAAAGCTTTAAATGGAGCAAGCTTCAGCTTGGAGCGCGGCAAGACCTTGGCTGTTGTGGGTGAATCCGGCTGTGGTAAATCCACCCTGGCGCGCGTCATCACTATGATTGAGCCACCCACATCTGGGTTATTTAAAATAGGCGGAATCGAAATCGCTGGCGCTTCGGCTGACACTCTCAAAGCTATGCGCCCGCGCGTACAGATTGTATTTCAAAATCCTTATGGTTCATTGAATCCACGTCAAAAAATTGGCCACGCCCTAGAAGAGCCAATCTTGGTCAATACCAAAACCAGCCCCAAAGTACGAAGCGAAAAAGCTCGCGAAATGATGGCTGCCGTTGGCCTGCGCCCCGAACATTATGATCGCTATCCTCATATGTTCTCCGGCGGACAACGCCAGCGCATCGCCATCGCCCGTGCGCTTATGCTCAACCCAGAAATTCTAGTTCTTGACGAACCAGTTTCGGCGCTTGATGTTTCCATCCAGGCGCAGATTTTAAATCTGTTGTCTAATCTGCAACAGCAATTCAATTTGGCTTATCTCTTCATCTCCCACGATCTGGCAGTGGTAAAACATATCGCAGACACTGCCATGGTGATGTATTTGGGCCACGTGGTGGAGCAGGGCAGTGCTAAAAACGTGTTCTCAAATCCGGTACATCCCTACACCCAGGCACTGCTCTCCGCTACGCCGCAAGCCGATCCAATGGCCAAGCGCAATCGCATCGTGCTGCAGGGTGAACTGCCGTCGCCACTAAATCCGCCATCAGGTTGCGCCTTCAGGACACGCTGTCCAATCGCCGTTGCTCATTGCGCCTTGCGCGTGCCGCCGCTCCACGACGTTGCACAACGACAAGTAGCCTGTATTTTGAAGAACAAGCTTTAAATGGTGCCCGGGACCGGAATTGAACCAGTGACACGCGGATTTTCAATCCGCTGCTCTACCAACTGAGCTACCCGGGCACTTGCACTTTTCTTAAAGTGCGGCGCTCCCTATAGGTTACAAAACTGGTGCTTGCAACCCTCTTTCAGTCTTCACTTTCATGGCTGATGTGCGCAACATCGTCGTCATGTTCAGCAACGGGAATGGCATAGTGGCCGCGCAACCAGCGGTTCAAATCAACCTCGCGGCAGCGATTGGAACAGAACGGATGAAGCCTGGCATCAGAAGGCTTGCCGCACACGGCGCAGGCCTTGCGCTTGGTAAAATCAACAACCTCCGCCACCGTCTATAATCCAGCCGGCGGGGCAGCCATCCAGCGCCTGTGTACGGGATATTTTGCCCCCTGCAGCAATTCAACGGTTTCATTCAGGGGCAAACCAATTACCCCCGAATGAGAGCCTGAAAGATAGCGCACAAAGGCCTCAGCCCGGCCTTGAATGGCATAGCCACCGGCCTTGCCCTTCCATTCATCGCTTTTAAGATAGCTTTCCAAATCATCACGCGACAGGCGTTTGAACCGCACTTTGGTTTCAACGCAACGCATGGATTTCGTTCCATCGGGTGCAATCAGACACACAGAAGAATAAACCCAGTGAGCCCGCCCTGATAATAAAGTCAGGCAGTCTTTCGCCTCTTGATAAGTTTCAGCCTTGGGCAAAACGCGGCGACCAAGTCCCACCACCGTGTCAGCCGCCAAAACATAAACGGCATGACCCAGATCTTTCACTTGTGGAGCGTCTCTGGCTTTCAAGGCCTTTTGTTCTGCCAGGCGCAAAGACAGGCGGCGCGGGCTTTCGCGGCGCTGCGGTGTTTCATCCACATCAGCAGGGTTCAGCAAATCAGGTACCAGCCCAATTCGGTCTAACAGTGCCAGCCTGCGCGGTGAGCCGCTGGCCAACACCAGTTTGGCCGCTTGCTCTGCCATACTTATTTAAACCGATAATTGATGCGGCCCTTGGTGAGATCATAAGGCGTCATCTCAACCATCACCTTGTCGCCCGCCAAAACGCGGATGCGATTCTTGCGCATCTTACCTGAGGTGTGGGCAATAATCTCGTGGGCGTTGCTTTCCAGCTTCACGCGAAACGTAGCGTTGGGCAAAAGCTCCACAACAAAACCTTCAAATTCTAACAATTCTTCTTTAGCCATCAAGTGTCCTTTAATGCGGTTGCGGCCTTTTGCCCCGGAAATGGACTGAAATCAAGGTCGCGCTGGTTCTTGCCAACCGCCTTGAAAAGTATAGCGTAGGTGAATGGGAAAATTGACGACACATGTGCTGGATACAGCCACGGGCCAACCTGCAGTGGGCCTAAAGATTGAGGTGTGGGGCGACAAGCTGCTGAAGACCACTCACACCAATACCGATGGTAGAGCCGATGTACCTTTGCTGGAAGGCGGTGCTCTGCAGGCAGGACAATATGAACTACGCTTCTTTGCCGGGAATTATTTGCGGGCGCAAAACGCCAAATTGCCTGAGCCGCTGTTCCTCGACGTGATTCCCATCCGCTTTGGCATCAGCGATCCAAGCCAACATTTTCATGTGCCACTGCTGCTTTCGCCCTTTGGCTATTCCACTTACCGGGGATCGTGATGGCACTTGAATTCCTGCGGCATGGCAAAATTACACGCGTTGAAAGTTTTGAACCAGATACGATGCTGTTGGATTATCTGCGGCTCACTGAAAAATCACGCGGCACCAAAGAAGGCTGTAATGAAGGTGACTGTGGGGCCTGCACGGTGGTGTTAGGTGAAGTGCAAAATGACCGCATGATCTATAAGGCCGTGAACGCCTGTATTTTATTTTTAGGCCAAATCCACGGCAAAGAACTGATCACCGTTGAAGATTTGGCCGCAGGTGAAAAACTTCACCCCGTGCAACAAGCTATGGTGAACGCGCATGCTTCACAATGTGGATTCTGCACGCCGGGCTTTGTGATGTCGCTCTTCGCATTGGGTCATGACAAAACCCGTGTCACGCGCGACGATGTGACAACCGCCATTGCAGGAAATCTGTGCCGCTGCACGGGTTACCGGCCAATCATTGATGCCGGGTTGAAAGCCTGTAACAACATGCAGGATAAATTTGCCATCGACGCCGAAAAATCCATTGCATTGCTTGCTAAAATTTCTGACTCAGACCTCTTCGTTGGCGATGAGCGGAATTTCTTTGCCGCACCTTCTTCTGCCGCATCTCTGGCCAGGCTGGTGGCGCAGTATCCGCAAGCCCGCATTATGGCGGGCGCAACTGATGTGGGCCTGTGGGTCACCAAGCAATTCAAATCGCAAAAGCAGATCATCCATACAGGCCGCGCCAAAGACTTCGCTGAAGTTTTAGAACATAATAGCGCTTTGCATATCGGAGCAGGGGCAACCTATACTGATGCGTTAGAAGCACTAACCAGGCTCGCACCAGATATCGGCGCGGTTATGCACCGGCTCGGTTCGGTCCAAGTGCGCAATTCCGGCACCATCGGTGGCAACATTGCCAATGGCTCTCCCATTGGAGACATGCCGCCACTGTTGATTGCTTTGGGTGCCACGCTCACCTTACGGAAAGGCGAAACTGAACGCCAAATGCCGCTGGAGGACTTCTTCATTGACTATGGCAAGCAAGACCGCAAACCTGGCGAACTGGTGTGGCGCATCGATGTGCCGTTCCTCAATTACAATCAAATTTTCAAAGCTTACAAAATTACCAAACGCTTTGATCAAGACATTTCCGCTGTGCTAGGAGCGTTTCTATTCACATTGAACGATGACCGCATAACAGAAGTGCGCATCGCCTTCGGTGGCATGGCCGCAACGCCGAAACGTGCGCCGAAAACGGAAGCGGCCTTGCACGGTAAAACCTTGAGAGAGGCTATGGCCGTCACACTGGATGACTATACGCCCATAGCCGACATGCGTGCCTCTGCCGAATACCGCCGCAAAACAGCATCGGCCTTGCTCAAGAAAGCCCTATTAGAAATTCAGAGTAATGAAAATATGCGGGTGCTGGCATGAAACCCTTTGCCCATATCGGCAAAGCCATTGCCCACGACAGTGCGGCACTGCATGTTTCAGGTGCGGCACCTTACATTGACGACATTCCCGAAATCGAAGGCACACTTCATGTGGCCCCCGGCTTTGCCAAGGAAGGTGCCAAGGGCAAAATTATTTCAATCAATCTCGACGCAGTGAAATCAGCGCGAGGTGTTATCACTGTACTCACAGCAAAAGACATACCAGGCAAAAACGATTGCAGCCCTGTTGCCGGCGATGATCCCATTTTTGCCAATGGCAAAATCGAATTTCACGGCCAGGTGGTTTTCGCCGTTGTGGCAGTAACCCGTGAAGCCGCAAGACGCGCCGCCCGTCTGGCCATCATCGAAATTGAAAAACGAAAGCCCGCCGTTACCATCGGCGACGCACTCGCGACCGATAACGATTTGCTTCCACCTTATGCCTTCACCAGCAAGGGCCATGCCGCCGCGCTCAAGAAATCTGTCCACCTCCACACTGGCCAAATGAAAATCGGAGGCCAGGAACAGTTTTATCTGGAAGGCCAGATTGCTTATGCCGTCCCACAAGAAAAAGGCGGCATGTTCGTACATTCGTCCACACAGCACCCCACCGAAATTCAACATTGCGTCGCGGCAATGCTTAAAGTTGATGATGCCAAAGTCATCTGCGAATCGCGCCGCATGGGTGGGGCTTTCGGCGGCAAGGAAAGCCAGGCGGCACAATGGGCAGCACTCGCCGCACTGGCCGCTTACAAGACCGGCCACCCCGCCAAATGCCGCTTGGACCGCGACGACGACATGATGCTCACCGGCAAGCGCCATGACTTTGAAGTGTCATATAAAGTGGGCCTCGACAAGTCACTGCGCATTGCAGCCGTTGATGTGACACTTGCGGCGCGTTGCGGTTATTCTGCCGATCTTTCATCCGCGATTTGCGACCGTGCCATGTTCCACGCAGACAATGCCTATTTCTATCCAAACTATAAAATCGCCACACGCCGCCTAAAAACCAACACGGTGTCCAACACCGCTTTTCGTGGTTTCGGCGGCCCGCAAGGTATGGTGTTTGCCGAAGCCATGATGGAAAGTCTTGCCATCCAGCACGATTGCGATGCGCTGGAGCTGAGAAAGAAAAATCTTTATACCAAACAGCGCAACACCACACCCTATGGCCAAAAAATTGACGAGCATGTGCTCGGCGAAATGATCAAAACACTTGAGAAGACATCGTCTTATCAAATACGCCGCAAAGAAGTTTCAAAATTCAATGAAACCAGTACTATTCTAAAAAAAGGCCTGGCACTCACGCCGGTCAAATTCGGCATCTCTTTCACCAATACCATGATGAACCAGGCAGGTGCCCTCGTGCATGTTTATGGTGACGGCTCGGTGCATCTCAACCACGGCGGCACGGAAATGGGGCAAGGTCTCTATATCAAAGTGGCGCAAGTGGTGGCGGAGACCTTTGGCATTGCGGTTGAGAACGTCACCATCACCGCCACGCGCACCGACAAAGTGCCCAATACGTCGCCAACGGCTGCGTCATCGGGTTCTGATACTAACGGCATGGCAGCGCGCAATGCAGCGCAGACAATCAAGGCCCGTATGGCTGAAGTGGCTGGGCGGCAACACGGCGTTCATCCTTCGAAGGTCAGTTTTTGGGATGGGAAGGTTTCGGCAAAAACCAAATGGAGCAGCTTTGCCGCTCTGGCCACCGCCTGCAAGGGAGCGCGCGTTTCACTTTCGGCCACTGGCTATTATTCAACGCCGACAATTCATTGGGATAGAGCAACGGGCAAAGGCCATCCCTTTTTCTACTTTGCCTATGGGGCAGCGTGTTCCGAAGTGATAGTGGATACATTTACTGGCGAGATGAAGGTGACGCGCGTTGATATCTTGCACGACGTTGGTCACTCCCTCAATCCAGCCATCGACATTGGCCAAATTGAAGGGGGTTTTGTGCAAGGCATGGGCTGGCTCACCACCGAGGAATTGGTATTTGACGCTGAGGGCAAGCTGCGTACCCACGCGCCTTCGACGTACAAAATCCCCTGTGCATCCGATGTTCCCGAGGATTTCCGCGTGGCGCTGTATGAAAGCAAAGGCAACAAGGCCGATACGATCTACCGCTCCAAAGCTGTGGGGGAGCCACCCCTGATGCTGCCCATCTCAGTGTGGTGCGCAGTGATGAATGCCGTTTCCAGCTTGAAGCCGGGCACGGTGCCGAAGTTGGATGCCCCCGCCACGCCAGAAGCCATCATGCGTGCAGTAAAAAGCATGGGCGCCACATGAACATTCTTTGGCCAAAGGCTTTGGCTCTACTGAACGCGCAAACCGATTGCGTTATGGTCACCGTTACCAAAGCCGAAGGCTCCACCCCGCGTGAAGAAGGCGCGCAGATGCTGGTCACGGCGAGCGGTTATCACGGTACCATTGGCGGTGGCACACTGGAGTGGCTCGCTATGGCCGAGGCGCAAAGCCTGTTAGGCAGAGCCAAATCCATCCGTACACTGACAAAATCACTTGGCCCTGATCTCGGTCAATGCTGCGGCGGCCGGATGACATTGCGACTTGAGAGTTTAACGATGGCCGATATTGAAGATGTTGAGCAACGCGCCCTTGTTCCAGATGAACAAACCCATCTCAACTTATGGGGTGCCGGCCATGTCGGTCGCGCCCTCGTCATGGCTTTGGCCCCGCTGCCTTTTAAAGTGACCTGGTGGGACGTGCGCGACAATGCCTTCCCGTCCGCCGTTCCCGAAAATGTCACCTGTCGTCTCGGTTCACCGCAAGACATGGTGCCCAACATTTTATTGGTGATGACCCATAGCCACGCCTTGGATTTCGACATCGTCGATTTCGCTCTGCGCCAATCGCACGTACCGCAGGTGGGCCTTATCGGCAGTGCCACCAAAGCCGCGCGATTCCGCAAACGTCTTGTCGAAGCGGGTCACGGGCCAGATGCTCTAAGCCGACTTACGTGCCCCATCGGTTCTAAATCCATACACTCCAAATTGCCAGCCGCTATAGCAGCTTCCGTGGCCGTGCAACTGCTGCACTGGCATGAGGTGTTGAAAACCCAAGAATACCCGGCGCAAGTTGCATCACCTTACGCTAAGGCTCAGACTCGTGACTGATCTTCTTACCGCAAAAAACATCGTCAAAATCTTTGGTTCGCTTCGCGCCAATGATGATGTTTCGCTTTCCGTAAAGCAGGGTGAAATCCACGCACTGCTCGGTGAAAATGGCGCGGGCAAATCCACCTTAGTCAAAATGATTTACGGCGCGCTGCAACCCAATTCTGGCCATTTCGAATGGCTCGGAAAGCCAACGACGATCGAAAGTCCCTCGGCCGCCCGAGCTCTTGGCATCGGCATGGTGTTCCAACATTTCTCGCTTTTTGAGGCTTTAACGGCAGCTGAGAATATCGCTCTGGCCCTGCCCGGCAAATTAGACGTAAACACCCTGTCAGAGCGTGTGCGCAAGCTTTCGGCTGACTACGGCCTGCCCATTGATCCCGCGTCATCTATCGCAGACCTTTCCGTGGGCCAGCGTCAGCGCGTGGAAATCGTGCGTTGCCTTTTGCAAAATCCCAAGCTGCTAATTTTGGATGAGCCCACCAGTGTGCTTACCCCACAAGAAGCCGACCAGCTCTTCATTACACTGCACCGCTTGGCCGCAGAAGGTTGCGCCGTGCTTTATATTTCACACCGATTAGAAGAAGTGCGCCAACTCTGCTCAGCAGCCACCGTTCTGCGTCACGGCAAAGTGGTGGCCACCTGTGACCCGCGCACAGAAACTCCTGCTTCTCTCGCCCGCATGATGGTGGGTTCTGACGTGGAAGCGGTTCACGCTTCAACCGTGACCAGCGCTGGCCCGGTGCGCTTATCGCTGAGAGGCCTCACCACCAAAGTCGACGGTTTTGCCGTGGCCATAATGAACGCGGAGCTTGATGTGCACGCCGGTGAAGTGGTAGCCATTGCCGGCGTGGCGGGCAACGGCCAATCTGAACTCTTTGACGCACTCTCCGGCGAAATCGCCGCCAACCGTGCTGATGCCGTGATGATGGATAATGCGGCCTGCGGGCATGAAAGCATCACCCAGCGCCGCAAACGCGGGGCGGCTTTCGTGCCTGAAGAACGCCTCGGCCACGCCGCAGTTCCGGCCTTTGCGCTTTCGAGCAACACAGTGCTTACCCGCCACGCCGTTGATGCAGGCTTGAGCAAACGCGGCGTGATCAATGCGGCGCTGGCCATGAAAATCGCTGGCAAAGTGATCGCCACTTACGACGTGCGCAAAGGCAAACCCGATCCCGAAGCGCGTTCACTTTCCGGCGGCAACTTGCAGAAGTTCACCGTAGGCCGCGAGCTTGAACGCAAGCCCGGCATTCTGGTGGTCAACCAACCCACCTGGGGCGTGGACGCTGGAGCCGCCGCCACCATTCGCCAAGCGCTGATCGATTTGGCGCGGGCAGGTTCAGCCGTTGTGGTAATCAGCCAAGACCTCGATGAAATTTTTGAAATTGCAGACCGCATCGTCGTAATTTCGCGCGGCCAACTTTCTAAAGCCGAGCCAAAGAAATCATGGACGCTGGAGAAGATCGGCTTGGCCATGGCCGGCGCCCATGAGATGACCCATGCTGCTTAGATTGGAAAAACGCGCCGAACGATCTGGCACCATGGCGCTGCTCTCGCCTGTGATTGCTATTGCGTTAACGCTGGTCTTCGGCGCAATCATCTTCGCCTCGCGTGGTATCAATCCGCTGCACGGGCTTTATATTTATTTTTTAGAGCCGCTCAGCGACGAATGGAATCTCGAAAAGCTGATTGTTAAAGCAACGCCGCTGGTGCTGATGGGCGCGGGGCTTGCCGTTTCGTACCGCGCGAATGTGTGGAACATCGGCGTTGCTGGTCAGTTGCAAATGGGCGCGTTGATGGCGGGTCTGGTTCCGGTATTTCTCACCAATTGGCAAAACCCAATCGTTATGCCCGTGATGCTGGCACTGGGTATTCTGGGCGGCATGGCCTGGGCCGCCATCCCCGCCTTTCTGCGCGTGCGCTTTAACGCCAATGAAATTCTCACATCATTGATGCTGGTCTATGTGGCAGACTTTGTTTTTGATTGGCTGGTGCGGGGAACGTTGCGTGACCCAGAAGGCCATAATTTTCCCAAGTCAGTAAATTTCGCGGGCTGGCAGAATTTGCCCAGCTGGGGCGACATTCATCTCGGCGCTGTCTTTGCGGTGATTACAGCTGCGGCACTGGCCTTCATGCTCTTTCGCATGCTCAAAGGCTTTGAACTGCGCACCTTGGGTTCAGCCCCGCGCGCTGGCCGTTTTGCCGGCTTCTCGTCTGATCAGTCGGTCTATTTCTGTTTTCTGCTTGCTGGAGGCCTTGCGGGCCTTGCCGGCGCCTGTGATGTGATGGGTGTGGGCCACCAGTTGCAAACACCTTATTCAACGCCAGCTTATGGCTTCGTGGCCATCATTGTTGCTTTCCTCGGAAGGCTTAATCCGGTGGGTGCAATTATTGCTGGTTTGCTGCTGGCCCTCACATTTCTCGGTGGCGAAGCCGCACAGACGACGCTGCACATTCCCGATAAGATCGCGAAGGTGTTTCAAGGTGTGTTGCTGTTCTTTGTTTTGGCTTGTGACACGCTGGTGCTTTACCGCATCAAAAGGGAAGCCCATAAATAATGGAACAGCTTTACGCCATCGCCATTACCATCATCGGCGCATCAACGCCTTTGTTGATTGCAGCGCTGGGTGAATTGGTGGTGGAGCGCTCCGGCGTATTGAACCTCGGTGTTGAAGGCATGATGATCATGGGCGCTGTTACAGGTTTTGGCGCAGCTTACCTGACGGGAAATCCATACATCGGCATTCTCGCATCCATCATGGGTGGCGTTCTGATGGCTTTGCTTTTTGGATTTTTAACACTCACCCTGCTAGCCAACCAGGTGGCAACTGGCCTTGCCATTACATTACTTGGCATTGGCCTCTCAGCCCTCATCGGCGAAGGCGTTGTTGGCAAGCAAATAGAGCGCGTACCGAATTTTCATGGCCTTGATATTCTCATCGTGTTTTCTTTCATACTCGTCGGCCTTGTGTCATGGTTCCTCTTCCGCACCCGTTACGGCCTGATGGTGCGCGCCGTGGGCGATAACCACACGTCTGCCCATGCCATGGGCTTTTCGGTGGTGGCTTTGCGCTATGCGTGTGTGACTTTCGGTGGGGCCTGCGCCGGACTGGCAGGCGGCTATCTTTCGTTGGTCCAAACCCCGCAATGGGTAGAAAACATGACGGCAGGCCGCGGCTGGATTGCCCTGGCGCTCGTGGTATTCGCCACGTGGTTGCCTAAAAGACTGCTTTTCGGTGCCTATCTTTTCGGCACAATATCGATTTTAGCCTTCACCGTGCAAACGTTTGCCTGGGGCATTCCGTCCCAGCTGCTTTCTTGTACGCCCTATCTTGTCACAGTGGTGGCACTTGTGCTGATCTCTCGTAATAAGCGACTCTTAACCGCCAATACGCCCGCATGTCTTGGACAAGCATTCGTGGCGGATCGATAATGTCTGACAGGGAATTTAAAAAATGAAAAAACTCCTCATTTCCGCCGCCGTGCTTGCCATGGCCTTGGGCGGAACCCAAGCCCATGCCGCCGATAAACTAAAGGCCTGTTGGGTCTACCTCGGCGCCATCGGCGATATGGGCTGGACTTATCAGCATAACGTTGGTGTGGAACAGGTAAAAAAAGAATTAGGCGACAAGGTTGAAACCGTTGTCGTTGAAAATGTGCCAGAGGCAGATGCGGCTGGCCCGATTGAACGTCTCGCCCGTGATGGCTGCAAGATCATCTTCACCACGTCGTTTGGTTATATGGAACCCACACTGCAAGTCGCCGCCAAGTATCCAAAGGTGATGTTTGAACACGCCACTGGTTTCAAAACCGCACCAAACGTCACCACCTATAACGCCAAGTTCTATCAAGCGCGTTATGTCGAAGGCGTTGTTGCAGCCAAGATGAGCAAAACGGGCACGGCCGGTTACATCGTGTCCTTCCCGATTCCAGAAGTGGTGATGGGCATCAACAGCTTTATGTTAGGCGCGCAAAGCGTAAACCCGGCTTTCAAAGTGAAGATCATCTGGGCCAACACGTGGTTTGATCCCGGCAAAGAAGGTGACGCTGCCAAGGTTCTGTTCAGCCAGGGCGCTGATATTATCGTGCAGCATACCGACTCTGCCGCCGCCATTACTGTTGCAGAAGAGCAAAAGAAACTCGGCTTTGGTCAATCGTCTGACCAAATCAAGTTCGGCCCCCATGCGCAACTCACAGCAGCTGTAGACAACTGGGGCCCTTACTATGTGCGCCGCATCAAGGAACTCTTGGACGGCACGTATAAGTCAACGCAAAGCTGGGATGGTATGGCCGAAAGCACAGTGGCCATGGCCCCCTTCACCAATATGCCTGATGACGTGAAGGCTCTTGCGCAGAAAACCTTTGATGACATCAAATCCGGCAAGTTGGAGCCCTTCTCTGGCCCCATCACCAAACAAGATGGCACAGTGGTCGGCGAAAAGGGCAAACCCCTTGCTGCTGGTGACGTTCTGGGCATGAACTTCTATGTCAAAGGCATCGACGATAAACTGCCACAGTAAACCACGTGTCGCATGCTTCGAGGCTTTGCGTAGATGCAAAGCACCTCTGCATGAGGGTTACTTAAAGTTTCCCTCACCCTGAGGTGCCCGCGTCGGCGCGGGCCTCGAAGGGCGAGGGAAACCCCTTTGAATGCCCCAAATCGATCCCTTCCTTCTTGACTGGCTTAATCTCCTCATCCGCTGGGGCCACCTCATCGCGGGCATTAGCTGGATTGGCACATCGTTTTATTTCGTCGCGCTTGATCTCTCCTTGCGCAAAGATACGGCTCTGCCGCAGGGGGTTTCTGGCGAGGCGTGGGAAGTGCACGGTGGAGGCTTTTACCGCGTACAGAAATATCTCTCCGCCCCCGATAATATGCCGCCGCATTTGATCTGGTTCAAATGGGAAGCCTATCTGACGTGGATCACCGGCTTTCTGTTGCTTGTCGTTCAGTATTACCTGCAGGCCAA
>JAYVCU010000028.1:0-6720 GCA_043749835.1 Hyphomicrobiales bacterium | reverse complement strand
TCCAAATTTATAAAGCATCTGGTTAGCCGAAAATACGACAGCTAAAGAGCGTGCGATCGACAGCATGCCAAGTGTTACCACAAAGGAAGGCATGCCTACATAAGCCACGAAATATCCGTTCACTGCACCGCAGATCAACCCCATTAGTAATCCCATGACGAAGGCGAGATACCAAGGATATCCCCAAGTGAGAAATAGCCCGGCCACGATAGCAACCAATCCCATGACCGAACCCACAGAGAGATCAATGCCGCCAGTAATGATCACCACTGTCATGCCCAGCGCCATAATGCCAAAGGGCGCGAAGTTGCGGGTCACGTTGGCGGCATTATCGGATGTTCCGAAACTGGGTTCATTATAGGCCATAATCGCCACCAAGATGGCGAGCGCCACCGAAACCCAAAAAGGTTGACTGGCAACCAGCCTTTGGAACAATGTTTGTTCTTTTGTGCCTACCACTTCGGAAATCGCGGCATGACCAGTATCGATGGATTTCTCAAAGCTATGCGGCACGGATCGCTCCTGTGATGAGGCCGGTAATCTCTTCTGGTGATGTTGTTGCAGTGAGCTTATCGGCCACTTTGGCGCCGCGTCGCATGACGATGATCCGGTCGCACACGGCGAAGACATCGGGCATGCGGTGACTGATCAGCATCACCGCCACCCCCTGCGATCTAAGCCTGCGGATCAACTCAAGGACCTCTGCCACCTGTCGCACTGAAATCGCGGCAGTTGGTTCGTCCATCAGCACCAGCTTGGCATTTGAAAGTCTCGTGCGCGCGATAGCGACTGCCTGACGCTGGCCGCCGGACATCTTCTTTACAAGATCGCGCGGCCTAGTCTCAGACTTGAGTTCACCAAACAGTTCCTCCGATTTGTTAATCATCGCCTGTTTGTCGAGAATCTTAAAGGGCCACATGCCCATTTTTATTTCACGCCCCAGAAACACATTTTGTGCGGCGGTTAAATTGTCGGCCAAGGCCAGATCTTGATAGACGACCTCTATGCCTTTGGCACGAGCCTCAATTGGTTTGTGGAAATGACAAATCTGCCCTTCGACGGCGATTTCGCCTTCACTTGGAGGAAAGTTTCCAGCAATAAGTTTGACCATGGTTGACTTGCCAGCGCCATTGTCGCCCATGAGGCCCACCACCTCACCTTGATTGACGTTAAAGCTCAAGTCGTTCACAGCTCGAATAGCACCGAAACTCTTTGAAACGCCACGCACTTCCAGCAATGACATAAACTTCTCCCGAATCGCTTGCCGTATGATCTTTGTCCACTGGCAATATTGAGCCTAAGCGCTTTAAGTAACTATTCAAGGGCCATGGCGGGTTGAACTGAAATAACGAGTTGTTCTGAACGAGTTGTCCTGGGTATCGAACTAGAAAGAGAAAGAAGATCGCCAGGAAAAGGCTGAGCGTGGAGCAGATTGTGACGAAGCTTTGCCAGATTAAGTTGCTAGGCACAGGGCAAGACGATAGCTGTGACCAACAAGGAAGCCGGGACTACAGAGCAAAAACTCGGGGACGACTGCCTCAACGGCGAAACTTTTTGTAACATCACGGGAGCACAACTGGTCATTGAGATGTGGCGCATCCACTACAACACCAAACGTCCGCATTCATCGCTCAGTTACAGGCCGCCAGCGCCCGTCGCTATCATCCCAAAACCGATCCCTCTCGACGAGAGGTCACAGACGCAATAATCTCTCATAACGTCTGGTATAAAGCATCAGGCAGATCATGGGCACATAAATACAATGCGTTAAATTGCAGCCACGACGGTTTCCAGCTTGCTGCGAACCTGTCCAGCCAATGCTTTCAACTGATTGTTAGGAATAGCTTGCATTGAGGCTATTGGATCAATCGCGCTAACCATCACAAGGCCCGAGCCGGTCGATCAAATGATAACACTGCAAGGCAGCATGGCACCAACTAACAGCACCCACGAGCCGCCAAGCCATATTCCGCTTCCGTCCATCATGGCTCTTACCTTTCTGTTAGAAGGAAAAACAATCAGTTCATGGACAGTTTCCTTGGAACTATTGTCGATTCAACTGGTGGAGACGAGCCTAAAGCCCAGATAGGTTGGCGGCGTCCCAGTGGCGCAACCGCCTGCTGCAGAGTTGCGTACGAACACGGGAATCACAGCTTCATGCGCGCCTTCCACCACATAGGCAGGGCAGTAACTTGCTTCCTTGCCTTCGAAGCCTTGCGCGGCGCAACTCATCGTCCATTCCCACACATTGCCATCAAGATCAGAAATGCCATCAGACGTGGTGGTGAATGAGCCGCTTGGGCGCACGGGGCCGCCTGGTGTTTTGTCTTGGCCGTATTCAGCCGCCCAAGCAAGGCGCGGATCAGTAAACAATGGTGCAGGTTTTGGCTTAACGAGGCTACGATTGAGCCAGCGCCATTCCTCACGCGTTGGCAAGCGCAGGCCGCCTCCGCTTTTGGCATTGGCCCAATGCAGATAGTCATTCACGTCAAACCAATTGACGCCAGTAATGGGTTTGCGCGTTTCACTGCCCGCCACCTTGGGCAGGTGGCTGCAACCTTTTTCATGCACACAGCGCTGCCATTCAGCCACGGTCACTTCAACGGGGGAAACATGAAGTGTCTTGGCGCCAGTGCCATCCATTTTGACGGGCACAATGGTTTCACGGAACGAAGCATCATGTGGAATCCCCGCCCATGAGATTACCAACGTGCCTAGCACTACGGCTACGGCGCTGCGCAGCATGGCTCAACTCTTGATCGGGCCGGGCTTGGCAACCTGCATCATCAAGTCGTCGTTCCACTGGCCGTCCACCTTCACATGGGCGGTAGCGCCTAGCAGCACTGCCTCGATCAAGTTGTGATTGACATAGGCGTAGATGCCGGGCTGGCGGAACTTGTAGAGTGCGGCACCGGCAGAGCCACCGCGAATAAACCAAGTCTCCAAGCCCACTTCCGGAGGGTTGGCGAATTTACCAGTCTCCCACACATAGTCTCCATGGCCGCCGATGAGATGGGGCCTGGAGTCACGATTGGCCTGCGCGTGGATGAACAGCACATTGTCGCCCACCTTGGCTTTCAAGGCCTTGTCGCCTGTCAATGCACCTGCTGCGCCGTTGAACACCACATGGGTAGGGATCAACCTACCCATCACGTCAAGACTTTCGGGCAGGTCTTCACCCGCCGATTCATATTTCTTGAAGGCACCCTTTTCGTCGCGCGGGATATAGAAATCCTGCTCCCCGATGTAATAGGCCATGTCATATTTCAGCGCATTGCCCTTAGCGTCCTTCAGGCCATCGCGCGGCAACACCATCACTGCGCCATTCATGCCATGCACTACGTGGTAGGGGATCATTACGTCGCCCGGCGCACAGTGATAAACAAAAACGCCCGACTTGATCGCCTTCCAGCGCAGCACAACTTCTTGGCCCGGCAACACTTTAGTAAGCGCTCCACCGCCAAGGGCACCGGTTGACGCATGGAAGTCGATATTATGTTCCATAGCGTTAGTGGCCAGGCTTTTCAGCGTGAGCTCCACATAGTCGCCTTCATGCGCCACAATCATCGGCCCCGGCACTGTGCCATTGTAAGTAAAGGCCCAGATTTGTGTGCCTTCCTTGTCGATGACAATTTTCTTTTCCTCAATTGTAAATGTCACTTCGATAACTTTTGGGCCAGTCGTTGCCACTTGCTCATGTTCAGGCAAGAAGGGAGGGGCGACAAGCTTTTGCTGCACCCGCAGCAATTTTGAAACATCGATTACCACATCGTCGGCAAGTGCAGCGTTGGAAACGAGCGAGGCGGCAGCCGCAGTAAGCGCTGTAACAGCAAGAAGACTACGACGCGAGAGTTGTACTTCATTGCCCTTCTTCAGATTAGGCATGTTCAGTTTGCACATAATGAAACCTTTCTTGAAATTGGATGCAAAGCTTAGCTGCGATTATTTGACGTCGATGACAGTCCACATGCCAGCCATGTAATGACCAGCCACGTTGCAGAAGAGCAGGTATTTGCCGGGGGCCAGATCAAGGATCAGCGATGCTGATTTGTTGGGCATGATTTCTGAAACTGCTCCAAGCGTCTGCAGGCCTTCAAGGTCAACCTTGTTGCGGCTCTGATCATAGGGCAGCATTTGGCCTTCGTCATTGATGCGGGCCACCTGCACTTCATGCACAAGGTCGCTGGCAAGGTTGGTTACATCAAAGCGCACTGCACCGGTTGTCGCCGTCTTGGGGTTGATGGCAATGCCCATCTTGGTTTGGGCCATGTCAGCATGCATGCCCATACCAAGACCAAGGGGCTTGCTCAAATCACCACTCCCCATTTTGTCGATGAGGGTGACCTTCACCACCGTTTCCGCAAGCGCTGAGGGTGCAAGCAGGCTGGTGAATAACGCCGCCGAGGCAACGGTTTTTGAAAGCTTCATGGAGTTCTCCTTAAAAAAGTATATGAAATACATATTTACAGGCTTGCGCAGGAACCGCATTGATGTGGATCAAACGCTGATGCTGAAGCGAAAGTGGGTGGAGCTATTTTATGCTTTTGAGGAAGGCAATGAGGTCAGCGCGAACGGCGTCATTTTTCACACCAGCGAAAGCCATCTTAGTGCCCTTCACAACTGTTTTCGGATCCCTCAGCCAGGCATCAAGTGCGGCATCGTCCCAAGTAGCAAAACTTGCGGCATAGGCCTTAAAGGGCTCGGAATACGCATAGCCTTCCGCCACGCCGGGTTTGCGGCCCACGATGCCGACAAGCGACGGGCCAACTTTATTGGCTTTGTCGACGAAGCTGTGGCAGGCGGCGCATTGCTTTGCCACTTGTTCGCCTTTGGCGGTATCGCCATCAGCCCAGCTGGCGCCTGTGCCCAAGGCCAATCCCAAGCCCATTAATAACAACAGTTTCATAATATCTCTCCGTCTGTTTCATTGCGTTAGTCAGAAGTTAGGTTTTGCTGTACGGCGACGCATTGATCCAGATCAAAGTATTTTGGAGGGCGTCGATTACACTTTCGATTCACATGCAGTTTTAATGCGCGGTTCGGAAACAAATTGAACGTCTGATGATCAAAGAATTGGCAAATGGCCGAATAAGACTGCCGACCGATCGGTCAACTGACCTATTTGAGATGTTTTGCCATTTTCAAGATTCACAGCTAGCGATGTGTTCTGAGCTCGAGACCATTGCAGATTGTCTGCCAAACATTTTGAACAAAGATGTGTGGCTAAAGACCGCCCAATCTATATTTCCCCTGTTAAGTAAAGCTCACGGCTTTGAAGAGCTTGAACTGTTTCCAGCAATATTGGAGCGAAAAAAAGATGAATTGAGATTTGAAGAAGTTATCAAGCGTCTGCAATCCGAACATCACAATGATGAAGACTACGCCGAAAGTGTAGCTCATGCCATTCGCTGTTATGTCAGAGATGATGATCACAGCAAAGCGGAAGGTTTAAGCTGGATGTTGCGAGGGTTCTTTGAAAGCACCCGTAGGCACATCGCATTTGAACGCGAACATATCTTGCCATGCCTCAATCTACAAAGGCACTCTAACAAAAACTGATCATTGGTTGAAAACACAGATATCCAATATTTCAATGCAATTTAGATTCGATCACTCTGAGTTTGTTTCGGTCAAAGCCCGCAACCGCTCTAAGTCTGGAATTTCAACCATGCGGTTGTTCGCAATTTTAATAACGCCGGATTGCCGTAACTTGGTAATCTGGCGACTGACAGTTTCGATCGTTAGACCAAGAAAATCTGCGATATCGCCACGTTTAAGTGGAATCTCATAGAACTGCGAACCCCTAACGCGGCTAATCTCAGGGTCGATATGAACAGCAATAAAATGCAGAAAATTGGCAACACGTTCCGCGGCAGATTTTCGCCCTAACATTAACATCCACTCTCTTGCCTCTCCCAATTCTTTTAGAGACTGTTCGTGAAGCCGATGTTCAAGTTCCGGTGACTCATTGGTTAGCTTCTCTAAAACGTCTTTGGGAAATGAACACAGTTTAACTTCGGTGGCCGCCTCCACTGCAACGTCATTTTCCTTGCTAAAAGGACGGCCGACAAAGTCTGGTGCGAACTGCAACCCGATGATCTGTTGACGTCCATCCGCTGTAAGTTTTGTAAGCTTTACAACACCCCTTAAAATATTCGAATAACGCTTAATTGTTTCACCTTCATATCCAATTTGCTGTTCGGCATGGACTATGTGCAATGTTGTGTGTTTACTCAGTTTCACCAATTGCTCGGATGTTAATGCTCCACATATACCTTTGTGGCGTGCTTCGCATGATTGGCAAAGGATCGGAATGTCCGAATTGTGGATATCAAGCCGCCCTTTTTTTCCCTGATTCAAATTCACCACATCCATTTGTTTGAGCAGTCGATCAAGTGACTTAAACACGCTATCGTCCGCCAAGTCACTGGCAATTGTGTTATTAAAACAGAACTGACCTGAAGCCACAACGACAAGCGCGCGAGCGGCAAAACAGAAAAGAGTTCAAACAGTGGAACTTAGAGCTGTCCGATGACAAGGTGAAAAAGTCCACCGCTTCCAACTATCTTTTCAGCGGCAACAGTTTGGCCAGCGACTTTGAACCCGCAAAGGACTGCCATATTGACCTTGCCCCCGTATCTTAATCCATATTGAAGTTAGCTCTGGCCCAACAACGAGGACCAGAGAATGAAACGCAGTCGATTTACGGAAGAACAGATT
>JAYVCU010000027.1:0-10359 GCA_043749835.1 Hyphomicrobiales bacterium | reverse complement strand
CACCGATTTCACCATGTCATACGCCAGATGGTCTGGCTATATTTCCGCTTCACCCTGAGCTTCCGGGATGTCGAGGACCACATGGCCCAGCGGGGAATTGATGTGAGCTATGAGACGATCCGGATATGACCCGGAAGTTCAGGTGGCTGTTAGCCCACAACCTTCAGAAATCAACATCGGCACCATCGGCCTGCTGCCTCGCGACAAGATGGTGGTGAGGAGTGGTGGGGATAGAATGTATATGTGGCGTGCTGTGGATGACGAAGGCGAAGTTCTGGATATGCTGGTGCGGAAACGCCGGAACATGGCTGCGGCTCTTAAGCTACTCGGCACACTGCTCAAAAACCAGGGCATTCATCGCGACGCAAGCGTCACCGACGGTATTGCGTCCTAGCCTGCTGCAACAAGCGAACTCGGGTGCAAAGACCGCCATCGGGCGGGCCGTCTTCGAGATAACAATCATGCCGAGAACTCTCCCATCTCGATCCGTCGGCGCGAACGCAAACAGCAGCGCTTCAAATCGCAAGGTTCAGCCCAGAGATTTCTCGCCATCTACAACCCATTCAACGTCCGACGCCATCTGATCAGCCGCTGCACACTCCATCACGTTCGAACTGAGGCCATGGCAACTTGAGTGGCAGCCACGGCATCTGCGTGACCATGGCCGTCGTTCAACCACTCGCGTCCTATCCGCGTTAACGTGTCAATTCCCTGGTCAATGCTGAAGGCCGATAAAAAACGCTGGATTACTTTGACTGCGTATGCAAGAAATCGGATGATGGAACTGTGCTCCTAAGCTAAGCAATTTGAGGCGTACTGTTTTGTCGTCGCGGTGATCGCCTGTTAATTGTGAAGCGCTGGCCTTCGAGTTATCAATTTGTAAATTTTTTAAGGAAGGATTTTCGTGGTTTCAACTACAAATTCACTATTTCAAAATGTCCGATTTGTGAAAGCCCCTATGCATATTCAGAGTGGCGATATCACAACCGTTGCCACCTTGGTTGCTGAAATTCTAGCAGACGTGCGCAAAAGGGGCGATGCCGCGGTTCGAGACTATGCTTTGCGCTTTGATAAATCGGAATTGACTGCATTTGAAGTCACCGCCAAAGACCGTGAAATAGCATTGAATATTTTGGACCCGCAAACCCGCAAAGATACTGAATTTGCTATTGAGAATGTGCGCAACTTTGCCAGAGCGCAACTTGCCACCATTTTGCCGCTTGAGGTCGAAACCCTTCCGGGTGTTCACTTGGGCCACCGCGTGATTCCGATTGAGCGGGTGGGTTGTTATGTTCCCGGTGGGCGCTATCCATTGTTGTCGGCTCCGGTAATGACAATCGTTCCTGCCAAAGTTGCAGGCGTTGATGAGATCGTGGCGTGTTTGCCGCCCAATGCCCATCCTGCGATGATAGCGGGATGTCATCTTTCGGGGGCTGACCGGATTTTCCGCATTGGTGGTGCGCAGGCGATTGCCGCTATGGCATTTGGAACCGAAACCGTTCCGGCTGTCACTAAAATTGTTGGCCCAGGCAATGCCTTCGTCAATGAGGCAAAGCGACAAGTCTTTGGGCCTGTTGGTATTGACCAACTGGCAGGACCTTCAGAAATTTTTGTTTTGGCTGATGCCACCGGCGATCCTGAAATGATCGCAACGGATTTGCTTGCGCAGGCCGAACATGATGTGCGAACGCGCGTAGGGCTTATCACCACGGACGCTAAACTTGCTGAGGCCACACTCGCAGAAGTCAACCGCCAGCTAAAAGACCTTTCCACGGCTAATGTCGCTGCGCAGGCTTGGATCGATTATGGGGAAATTACTGTTTGTGCGGATGAATCTACAATGATCAAATATTCGGATTTTATTGCCGCAGAGCATCTCCAAATCCATACCACTGACCCTCATGCGACGGCCGCCAAAGTTCGGAACTATGGGTCGTTGTTTATAGGCGAATTGGCAAGCGTTGTTTATTCCGATAAATGCTGCGGCACCAACCACACTTTGCCCACCATGGGGGCAGGCAAATACACCGGCGGCCTTTGGGTGGGTGCCTATGTTAAAATTGCAACGCATCAGTGGATTGATGAGCACGGTGTGAAAGCCTTAGCTCCACCTGCCACGCGCCAAAGTGCCAGTGAAGGCTTAGAAGGCCACCGCCGCGCGGCGCAACTACGGCTTAACCGAATGCAGTCAGTTTAAATTAATCAGGCTGAAGCTGTTGAGCTTTCAATCTGCGCGTGCTTGACCTGCATGAGCAATGACATCTCATCATAGAGCGTCCACTCCTCCACGATTTTGCCGTTCTTGTAATGGAAGTGGGAAATGCCCATCACCTGTAGGCGCTTGCCTGATGGCGAACCCAGGCTTTTCAGAATACCAAAACCCAGATGATGACCTTCCATCAGCCAACGCACCGCAACCTTGGTGCCCCCTGCTTCGCAAAGGACTGAACATATATGCTGGGGTATGAACGCCGCATCGGGTATCGAACCGATCAATCCCAGATATTGGTGCAGCACACCGGCCGCCCCTGTAATCTCGCGCAGCATAGGTCCATGATATTGAACGGTTGGAGCGTAAACGTCTTTGATCACGCCAAACATCCGCTTGTTGAAGGCCTCATGCAACCAGCGTAATGTTTCGGCTTCAAGCTCGGTATTGGCAATGGAAACATCAGACACAGACTCCGGTGGATATTGTCCCAGCAATCTGCGGTTCTCACCAATGTCGAGCGTGGAAAGGCCTTTTTCGATGCGCGACTTGGCAATGGTTTCAGCATAAGCATGAGGATCAAGACCAAGCTGACGGAACAGGATCATGGTATCTGACACAATCCACTCGCAGTAAATTCGGTTCTTCAAGATCATACAGTCTGCAATTGTGCGGGTATTAAAGCTACGCCCGGTGGCTTCACCGTATTGGCCAGATTGACTGTGTCGGCCCGAGCCTGTGACGAGATGTGAGGTATAGAACCCATCGACATCATTGCCATTCCATATCACCTGCGTTGCCATGCCCCGTCGCTCTGGCATTGTAACAAGGCGTTGAATCGTGTCGTGAACAATATCTTCGCGGTTATAGACCGTGCCCATAGTGCCGTAGACCACGCAGTTGTGGGTATAATGCGAGTAAATGAGTCCGATATTACGTTCGTCCCAAATCCTGTGCGTGCAGCGGACAATATAGTCGACGATGTCCGTGTAAATGTCATCAAAGCCATCGAGCGATTGCACGCGCGCTCGACCTTGCGGGGCCAAATCGACATAGTCGCGTTGTTCAACCTGTAACACTTGGTCTTTTTTACCGCCAATGCGTGAAACGTTGTCCGGCGATTTGTTATCTGCATATTTCATCGTTCACCCTTTCACTGCACCGGCCGTTAGGCCAGCCACCAACTGGCGTTGGAAAAACATGATCAACACAAATAGCGGTGCCGTGGCCGAAACCACTGCGGCAACGGCATACATCACATGACCTTCCGATTGAATTTTGAAGAGGAAGCTTGAAATCTTCGGAATCATGGTTTGATTTTCCTGCGTGAGCAACATCGAGGTGACGGCAAAATCATTGTAGCCTAACAGGAAACTGAATAGGCCTGTGGTGATGACGCCGGGCCACATCACGGGCATGACTGCTAAGCGAAAGGCTTGGAACCGCGAACAGCCGTCCACCAAAGCGCTTTCATCAAGCTCCTTGGGGATATTCACGAAGAACGAATAAAGCATCCACAAAGTGAAAGGCTGGTTTAATGCCACGAGCACGATGATGGCGGTGGGCAAATAGCCCCAGACGTTGAGTTGGAAAAACGGCAGCAAATACCCCGAAACCAGCGTGATGTCAGGCATGGCGCGAAATACCAATGCGATAATCAAGATCCAAAATTTATATCGGTGAACGGTGCGCGAAAGGGCATAGCCCCCCAAAGTTCCAAGCGTCAGCGATATTGTTGTGACGCATATCGCCACGATCGCAGTGTTGATAACAGAGCGCCAGAATTGGCTTTCCACCCATGCCCCGTAATAGCCACCACCCGTAAATGGCGATCCAGTTTGTTGCACCGTCTTTACGCCAAAAAGCGCGTTCTGCCAGGTTTCACGGGAAAAAAAGTCGGCTTCGACTTTGAATGAACCCCACACCGTCCATATATAAGGGAAGGCAGCGAGCACCAACCACAACAACACGAAAACCGTCGACGTGATAGCGAGAGACAATGGACGGCGATTGGCAACAGAGTTCATGTGCGGAATCCAAATTCGCGGGCGGTTTTCATTAACACCGGTGTAAGTAAAACGACCACACCGGTGATCGTTAGAACAGATGTTGCGGCAGCTGAACTGAACATCTGAGCGCTTTGGTTGTTGAGGGCCGTATAAATACTATAGCTCAGTGATGTTGCGTTTGCTGCGGCGTTGAAGCCGATGATCGGCTCAAGCACCCGAAAATTGTCCATCAACTGAACCAGTGTTACGAACACGGCCAAGGGCATGAGCGTGGGAAGCACAACAAAGCGGACACGTTGCAAGCGACTGGCACCATCGATCATCGCGGATTCCATGGTATCAGAAGGCACAGTTTGCAGGCCTGCGTAAAATACAATGAATGAGAAGGGCGCATTGGTCCAAATCCCATAGCAAATCAATGTAGTCCAGGTCATCGCAGGCGAGGCTTTGAGTGAAAGGTTTGGATTATTGGTGATATGTTGGATGGCAGCGCCTAATATTCCATCTGCGTTGATCATCCAATAGACCACAAGTGAGCCGATTAGCGGGGTTACCACCATTGGCAACAGCGAGAAAAAAATGACGGGTCCTTTAAGCAGCCTTGGTACAGCATTTACGGCAAGTGCGATCACAAACCCTAAACTCATTGCCAAGGGCGTTACCGTAAGGGCATAGGTGAGTGTAAAGACCAGTGCGCGATAAAATGGCAAATCATAAATCAGCGCCGCCTTTGCCAAGAAGCCCAAACTCGTTGAAACGATATTACCAATATCCGCAAAGGCCAAGTGATTGTGGTCTTCATAGATGCCAAAGCCGTTGAACTTTCCGAGCGGATGTTCGCGGCGCTGTTTTGCTGTGGCATCGGAGTCAACACGCGTTTCCTTGACGCAGCCGCCAAGGGGCTGACAAGTTTCGCTCATCACCAGGATTTTGTCATGCGCAATGTAAAGCGATTGCACCGCAAAAGACACAATCGGTGTGGCAATAAAAAGTAGCATCGCTAAAATTGATGGGAGCATGAAAGCTAGAAATGTGCGATGTGGCACGCGCGGCTTTCCTAGTTGCGGGCACCCTGAAAGTCGGTCGACAACTTTGATTCCAAAGCCGTCGACCCTTTCCGGTTTATTTCAAAAAGCCACCTTCTTTGGCGGCGGCATTATAAGCGGCTTCAACACCGGCCATGGCTTTATCGGAGTCCTGGCTGCCTTTAATAAAATCGGCTAGGCCGGTGCTCAATGCTGTGTGCAAAAGACCCATATAAGGCACCATCGGATAAGGCTTTGCCCCACCAGATGCTGTCTCGATTACGCCCGCTGCCGTTGGCCCTGGCTTATAGCCCTTTATCAACCATGTTGCAGCTTTCGGATTCTTTGCCGCAACATCTGGCGCAATGCCATGCATCATGGCTTGGAACGATGCGGCGGCATCCTCATCTGAGATGTTTTTGGCAATGCTAAAACCATCCCACCAGAGGGCAGCAGCAGGAGTCTTTCCACCACCCACTGTTGGCGCGCCCGCAAATACCGTGTTTGCAACGACGTCAGCGGTGGCGACTTTCGGATCGACTGCTGCACCAGCCAATGAACCCCAGTTATTGGAAATTGCTATTTTTCCGCCTTGGAAGTCTTTGTTCAGTTCGTCAGCACCATAGGTCAGATAATCTGGGCTCATGAATTTAGTAAGCGCCAACATCGTGGCAAGAGTCGCTTTGCCTTTTTCATTGTTGATGGCCAGTTTCGCAGAGCCTGGCTCAAAGAATTCGCCACCATAGCCCAGATACATATTCACAAATTCCGCAGCGAGGTCCCAGCCAGCCTTGTCGGCTGCACCGAGCGGATACTTGACAACCCCTTTTTCTTGAAGGGTTTTGGCCGCGTCCAACACGTCCTCATAGGTTTTTGGCGCGGCAATGCCAGCCTTGTCGAGCAGGTCTTTCCGGTAAAAAAGATGTTGTGAGTTTGCCATGAAGGCAATCGCCATGGTCTTCCCGTCAATTTTTATCAATTGGTTCGGTTCTAAATCCTTACCATATTTCGCGACCAGATCATCCAGAGGACGAATGAGTCCGCCGCTGAGCAAGGGGACAACCGAATTGTTGGCAACCATGGCCACGGTGTATTCTGCGGGGTTTGACGTAAGCGCGGGTACTTGAAGATTCTTATGCTCAGCGGTTTGGTTCTTGGTAATTTTAACCTTGCCACTTGCACATTCTTCGGCAGCGGCCGCCACCACTTTGAGCGCTTCAAAATCATTCGATAAGATGCGCACGGATCCTGACGCAATTCCACAGTCTGCTTGCGCAGCGGGGGAAGCCATTGCCATGGCACCCAGTAAAAGTAATGCCTTAAATGCGAATTTCATGTTTGTTCCTCCATTTAAAAACTGTGACGTCTGTATTGTCTAGCTCTTGTGTATTTGCCGAAAGTTGCAGATAGCCCGATGCATTTGTTGCATTCGTATGCAATAAACTAAACATAGTTTAAGGCAATTGGCAAGCCACGATATGACTAGTGCCAGGGCTTGCATACGTATTCAAGTCATGGCAACAATATGCAAAATCGATAAAACGAGGTCTGCTATGAAGGGATTTGATAGTCGCTGGAAAGACCCTCCGGATTATATCTTCGGAATTACCAAGGAAATCTGGGAGGACCGAAACGTCCATACTCTCCGTGGTTACTACGGTAAAAATATGCCCAAGCGTTCACCTGACGGTATTGTGATTGGTGCGGGAAATGTCATCGCAGAAACACTTGGCGCGATAGCTGTGGCACCCGGTATACAAATCCTCGGCGAGGATGTGATCTGGTCAGGCAACGAGAATGATGGCTTTTTATCTTCGCATCGATCTTTTACCTTTTTCCCGCACACCAAGCCTGGCCCACTTGGTGAACCAACTGGTAAAACCTTGTGGCAGCACTGCATCGCTGATTGCGCCTGCCGTGAAAATATCATCTACGATGAGTGGGTTGTGCATGATAATTCAGCTTATGTGCGCCAACTTGGTCTTGATCCCAAGCAGTTCGCCCGTGATGTGATCATGCGCGAAGGCGGGCCGGAGAAATGCCGAAAGCCTTTCACACCAAATCAGGATGTCAAAGGGGAGTATTTAAGTCGGGGCAACGATCACCTCATCGGGCAGCGCTATGTTGATCTGATGAATAGGATAATGGCAGCCGACATTGCGGTTGTCGAATCAGAATATGACCGGGCCTGTCACTTGCGGTTGCCAGGCGGCGTTAATGCTCATGGCCGTCCTCCTGCTGATCAGTTCTGGTTAGGCTTAAGGGCCGCTTTCCCATCGGCAAAATTTGAAGTTCACCACCAGATTGGGCGCGAAGATGCGGGTTTTTCACCGCGCGCGGCATTGCGCTGGTCATTAACAGGAACACATGATGGTTGGGGAAATTTTGGCGCACCGACGGGGGCAAAGGTTCATGTTATGGGAATCAGCCACGCTGAGTTTGGACCCTGGGGTTTACGCCGTGAATATGTGCTGTATGACGAGATTGCAATTTGGAAACAGATTGTTTTACAAACGGGTTGAGCTTGGGATGAGGCAGGGGCAGCGTTGGTGAAAAGACCGAAGGTAACCTCGGGCGACGTTGCTAGGCTTGCGCAAGTTTCACAATCCGCCGTAAGCAGGTCATTCAGCGCAGAAGCGAGTGTGTCGGCGAATACGCGCGCCAAAGTTTTGAAAGCTGCGCGTAAACTGGGGTACCGCCCCAACGTGATCGCACGCGCCATGATTAGCGGTCGCTCGCGGCTCATTGCCGTTCTCGTGGCCTATCTCGATAATCAGTTCTACCCCATTGTGATCGAGCAGCTCTCGCGCGCCTTACAAGAGCGTGGTTTTCACGTTCTGCTCTTCATGACTGACACTGGCAACCAGGATTTAGTTGTGCAACAAATGATGGGCTACCAAGTTGAAGGCATTGTCATGGCTTCAGCGGCACTCTCATCAACGTTGGCGCGCGAATGCGCACAAACCGGCATTCCGGTCGTCCTCTTCAATCGGTATGTGCCGTCATCGCCCGCAAGTAGCGTTACGTCAGACAATATAGAAGGCGGACGGTTAATCGCGCATTTTCTGGTTGAGGGTGGGCATAAGCGCATCGCATTTATTGCTGGTAGTGAAGACTCTTCGACCAATCGTGATCGTGAGGCCGGGTTCTATCGTGGCCTTGCAGAGAACGGCCATACAGTTTGGGCACGCGCAGTAGGTAATTATTCGTTCGCGGGGGCCGCCGAAGCCACGCGTCAACTCTGTTCGTCCAAAATCAAACCCGACGCTATTTTTGTTGCAAACGATCACATGGCGTTTTCGGTAATGGATGTTTTGCGACATGAATTGAAGCTCCGCATTCCAAATGATATCTCCGTTGTCGGATACGACGATGTGCCAGAAGCGCATTGGAGTGGTTATAGTCTTACGACAGTGCGTCAGCCTTCTGGCCAAATGATTGAGGCAACCGTAAGCATATTAATGGAACAAATTCAGCGTGAAACAGTGATCCGGCGTGCCGCAGTATTGCCAGCTGAACTTATCATTCGTCAATCAGCACGTTTGCCTAAAGAAAAACCCTAACTCACCAATCTCTTGCATACGTATTCAAAGCATGTCAAGATTTGCAGATGAATAGTTTCTCGATGCCAGAAATAGGGTTTGCCAAACATGGCAACTGTTGAACTCAAAAACATTTCCAAACGCTGGGGCAAGCACACGGGCGTTAACAGTATTAGCCTGAAGATTTCCGATCATGAGTTCATGGTGTTTCTGGGGCCTTCCGGTTGCGGCAAAACTACCACCATGCGGATGATCGCGGGGCTTGAAGATCCCACCGGCGGAGACATTCTCATTGGCGATCGTGCGGTCAACAGGCTGGAGCCCAAGGATCGTGATATCGCCATGGTTTTCCAAAACTATGGACTTTATCCCAATCTCTCCGTTTATGAAAATATTCGCTTTCCGCTGCGCGTGCGCAAAATTGATCCACCAAACCAGCGCAACAATGTATTGAAGGCGGCAGCCATGGTCGAACTGGGTGACCTTCTTGAACGGCGACCGAGAGAACTTTCAGGAGGTCAGCGCCAACGTGTAGCTTTGGCCCGTGCTATTGTGCGCCAACCGTCTGTGTTTCTCATGGATGAACCGCTTTCAAACCTTGACGCAAAACTGCGGATTTCAACGCGGGCCCAACTCAAAAACCTTCACCATGAACTGAAGATCACGACAATCTACGTCACTCACGATCAGGTTGAAGCGATGACACTAGCTGATCGTGTCGTGGTCATGAGCAAGGGTGAGATTCAGCAATTGGGCACGCCGTCTGATATCTATGATCGCCCCGCGAATATTTTTGTCGCGGGCTTCATCGGGTCTCCCTCGATGAATTTGTTGTCTGGCGAAATTTCGGGTGGCAAGTTTCGCTGCGAGCAGGTTGCAATTTCGGGTCTTTCAACTAAAATTTCTGGCCCAGCCACATTGGGCTATCGCGCTGAGGATGCTGAACTGTCGCATGAAGGCAAGGGTGAAATCAGAGGGCCAGCTTATAGTGTCGAGCTGTTGGGTGATGTGACGTTGGTGACAATTCGCGCAGGCGGTGGTTTTGCAACAGTACGCGCGCCAAAAGAATTCCGGGCCAATATTGGCGAGAATATTGCAATCCGGATAAAGCCTAAAATATGCCACTTGTTCGATAGCCTTTCTGGACAAAGGATTGCTGCGTCATGATCCGGTATCTAAAAACTGCAAAACCAATTGCGCAGCGTGAAGAAGACGATGCCGGAGTTAAAGCCAAAGTTGAATCTATTCTTGCTGATATCGCCAAGCGCGGTGATGCAGCGGTGCGCGAACTCTCAAAACAATTTGACGATTATGCGCCTTCAACATTCAGGCTAAGCGATACTCAAATTGAAGCTGCACTATCACAAGTTACCAAACGTGATTTGGATGATATCCGCTTTGCGCAAACTCAAGTTCGGAACTTTGCCCAGCATCAGAAAGCAGCACTGCGTGATATTGAAGTCGAAACGCTCCCGGGTGTGATCCTCGGCCACCGCAACATTCCTGTGAACTCGGTTGGTTGTTATGTGCCGGGCGGGAAATACCCGATGGTTGCGTCTGCACATATGAGTGTT
>JAYVCU010000026.1:0-2310 GCA_043749835.1 Hyphomicrobiales bacterium | reverse complement strand
CATAATATTAACCTTTGAATAAACTGTTCCAAGCATATGTTCTGTCAGACCCTCTTCAGCAGATCACAATACCTCTAAAAACCGGTCAATCTCTTCATGGGTGTTGTAATGCACCAGACCAATGCGTACCATCCCACCCTTGTCTTCAACTCCAAGTCGCTCGGTTAGGTTGATCGCGTAGTAGTTGCCATCCCACACGCAGATACCGAGGTTCCCAAGACGCTCGGCTGTGGCGCGGGGTGCTTCACCGTCCACCCGCAAGGCTATCGTGGGCACCCGCTGGGCGAGCCTGTTTGCGTCGGTTATCCCATACACTTTTACGTTTTTCTTGGCTGCCAGGCCCTCCAGGAGATGCGCGCTGAACCCCTGTTCATATGTCTGAATGGCATCCATGACGTGATGCAACTGGCTCGCACGTTCAGATCGATAGACACCGGCGGCAGGTGTACCACCGACGTGCTTGGACAGCGACGCGAGATATCCCATGGTACCGATCACACCGGCCATGCTTTCTATGCTCTGGGTGCCCGTTTCAAAACGACCGGGCAGCGCGTTGTCAGATGGCCGCACTTTGTAAGGCGGCAGCTGCTCCAGCAGAGCCTTTTTGGCATAAATAATGCCATTGTGTGGGCCCCAGAACTTATACGAGCTGCAACCAAGCATGTCGCAATCCCAATCCTGCACATCCATGGCCATGTGAGGTGACAGCGCCACCGCATCGATAAATGTAAGCGCGCCGGCGGCCTTGGCCATGCCAATAATCTGCTTGATCGGGTTGATGGTTCCCACCGCGTTAGAAACGCCACCGACGGCAACCAGCCTGGTACGCGGACCTAGAAATTTCTCGAAATCATCCACTACCAGGGTGCAATCTTTGGTATCCACTTCAACCACGTGCACCTTTGCGCCGCGCTCTTCTGCCATGATCCGCCAGGGTGAAAAATTTGCATCGTGATCAAGCGCGCTCAAAATAACCTCATCACCCGGGTTCAGCAATTTGCCCAGGCTGCGGCTGATCGCAAAGACCACCGAAGTCATGTTCTGACCCCAGATGATTTCTTCCGGGCTGCGGGCGTTAAGAAAATCGGCCATCACAAGGTGCCCATCCTCGATCACCATATCGCTTTCGTGGCTGGTGACGAATGCCCCATGATTGTTTGCGTTGCAAGTGGTGAAATAGTGGACAAAACCGTCGATGCACGCCTGGCTCACCTGAGTGCCACCAGGGCCATCAAAATAGACCAGGGGTTTGCCATTGTGCATACGCTTGAGTGCGGGGAAGTGCGGACGGACGAGTTCGGGAGATAGCATGCGAGTATTTTAGGTGGCTTTTTGCCTGCGATAGGTCGCCCGCGCCTTATGAACCAGCGCATCGCAGCGCTCGTTCATCTGATTGCCAGCGTGCGCCTTTACCCATGCCCAGTTGATCTTGTGTGTCGTTGTGAGCTCATCCAGCTTTATCCACAGGTCTTTGTTCTTGACTGGCTCTTTACTTGCTGTGCGCCAACCGTTCTGCTTCCAGCCGACGATCCACTGGCTGATTCCCTTATGCAGATACTCGCTATCAGTATGCAGATTTACTTCGCATGGCTCGCTGAGCGCCGCCAATGCGCTGATGGTGGCCAGCAACTCCATCCGATTGTTGGTTGTATCCGGCTCGGCGCCACACAATTCCTTTTCATGGTTACCAAACATTAGAACGGCACCCCAGCCACCCAGCCCCGGGTTTGGATCGGCACCACCATCCGTGTATATGGTTACAGACTTCATCGTTGTGCCGATTATCAACGCTGATCATCGGCACCAATCACCAGACGCGCCGATAAATGCGCAAGTGTGGACTCGGCACCTTGATTGCGATTCACGCCATCGGCGATCAAGGCATCAAAGCAGCCACCGCTCGATTGGTCATACAGCGGCAAACATAACCGGTTTTTCCCATAAAACCAATCCAGCGCAGTAACTGCAAGCTCTCCAAACCGTGGTTCATTGCACGTGCGTTCCGCCACCAGAAGGGCCTCAACCATACACACGGCATCGATGGGTTGCTGGTCAAATTCGGCCCGCGGGCCGCCATGTAACAGCCAGCCGGCCTGACCAATTAGATCCAGATAGATTGGCACGGTTTCCATCGACATCGGGGGCAAAACGTTTGTGCTGTCGCCTGGCACTTGCTTTAAAAATAATTTCGCAATTAGAAACTCCAGGCTGCGCACGCCGACATCATGATATTTCTTTTCACCTGTGACCGCGCCTGCTGTCAACATGGCCTGCGAAAGCGTGGCGTTGCCATAGGTAACCGATTCCTCA
>JAYVCU010000025.1:0-28369 GCA_043749835.1 Hyphomicrobiales bacterium | reverse complement strand
TGCCCTCGTCCTCAGCTTTGTGCGCCAGCATCGGCCCTTTGATCACGTCGCCAATCGCATAGATTCCATTAACCGAAGTTGCATAGTGCTCATTAACGTCTATTCGCCCCCGCTCATCTTTGGTAATGCCGACGGCCTCACAGCCCAGGCCTTCAGTGTTAGCCACACGGCCGGCGGCAACGAGAACGACATCCGATGAAATTTCTTCTGCCGCTCCACCTGCCACTGGTTCAACGGCTAACATAACACCTGTAGGAGATGTCGTTGCGCCCATTACGCGCGATGCAAGTTTGAATGACAAGCCCTGCCTTTCTAACAAGCGCTGGAAATTCTTCGCTACGTCGCTATCCATCCCCAGAAGAATGCGGTCCATATATTCAATCACTGTAACCTTTGAACCAAGCCGCGCATAAACCGAGCCCAGTTCAAGACCAATCACGCCAGCACCAATGACGCTCATGGTCGGTGGAATTTTTTCGAGAACCAGTGCGCCAGTGGACGTAACGATCTGCTTTTCGTCTATGGCCACGCCTTTCAGCGCCGCAGATTCAGAACCCGTAGCAATCACAATGTTTTTGGCTTCGTGAATGGTTTCGCCCACTTTCACTCTGCCGGTGCCAACAATGGTGGCGCTGCCACGGATCACATCAATCTTGTTTTTCTTAAGCAGAAAGTCGACGCCCTTGGTGTTGCCGTCAATGGCTTCCTGCTTAAATTTCATCATCTGGCCAAAGTCTACTTTTGTATCAGCGTTCAACCCCATCTTGGCAAACGCATGCCTGCTCTGCGCCAGCAGTTCGGTGGCATGCAGCAAAGCCTTGGACGGTATGCACCCCACATTTAAACACGTGCCACCATGTGTCGCACGTTTTTCAATAACGGCAACTTTCAAACCAAGTTGCGCCGCACGAATGGCGCAGACATATCCGCCGGGGCCAGTGCCGATAACGATGAGATCATGGGGCATGTTTCGCTCTGACTATTATTCAGCGGCCTGTAGCTTGGCACGATATTCAGCCGCAGCCTGCTTGACAAGTATTGTCTCAACATCGGCGCGCAATCCGTCAGCCGATAGATCTAATTCCTCATACAGTTGGTCAAGTTTCCAGCCGAGCGAAAAACCATCCTTGTGAAGTGCGACTTTTCTAAAAAATGTTTCGTCTCTAAGTTCAGCAAATATCGGCTTTGTATTGATGGCGTTGCTCAAATCAATATCACCTGACATGCCGTCATCGAAAGTCACTCGCAGCACCGGGTATTTTAAAACATGAACATCAGTCAGTTTGTATATCATTCGATTTTACCCTTAAAACCACGCCCACTATAGACTTCTTCCCACGCAAATAAAACGTCATCAAAATGTTCTTTCAGCCGGGTACGCACCGCACGCAATTTTGCTTTTGGAATTTCCCCTTCAACTAATTCTCAGGTGGAAATTAAGAGCTTGCAACTATGTTCTCCGTAGACCGCATGAATATGCGGCGGGAGATGATCGTTCGGATAAATCACCGCAATACCACACCATTTACAATTGCTATCGTTGGCACGCCTCATAAATCCATAATCGCGCGCTGCGGGTCTTCTAAACCTTCTTTTACACGCACCAAAAATGTCACGGCTTCTTTGCCGTCCACGATACGATGGTCATAGCTCAGCGCCAAATACATCATCGGACGGATGACCACTTGGCCGTTTAAGGCAATGGGCCGCTCCAAAATTTTATGCATGCCCAAAATGCCTGACTGTGGTGCATTTAATATCGGCGTGCTCATCAGTGAACCATAAATACCGCCATTTGAAATGGTGAACGTTCCGCCCTGCATATCGGCAATCTGTAACTGGCCATCACGTGCTTTTTTGCCGTAAGCTGCGATGGTTTTTTCAATGCCCGCAAAGGATAACATATCCGCATTGCGCAGCACGGGCACAACAAGCCCCTTTTCTGTGCCCACCGCAACGCCAACATGGTAATAATTTTTGTAGACGATGTCGTCGCCATCGATCTCTGCGTTAACGGTGGGAATGTCTTTCAAAGCCTGAATACTGGCCTTCACAAAGAAACTCATAAAGCCCAATTTCACACCATGTTTTTTCTCAAACACTTCTTTGTATTGATTGCGCAGTGCCATGATCGCACTCATATCGACCTCGTTAAAAGTCGTGAGCATGGCGGCAGTGTTCTGTGCATCCTTCAATCGCTTTGCAATGGTGACGCGAAGCCGCGACATCTTCACACGCTCTTCGCCACCTTGTGGGGCATCAGCAATTGGCATGACAGGCGCGACAGGTGTAACGGCAACGGCAGGCTTAGTTTCCAATTTCGCAATCACATCGCCTTTCAAAATACGTCCGTCTTTGCCCGTGCCCGAAATATCTGCGGGGTTCAAATTATTCTCAACCACAGCCTTACGAACGGCTGGTGACAAATCAGTTTGAGCAGCTTGAGTTGCGACAGGCTCCGCCGCTGGCTTTGGCGCGCGGGCTG
Source organism: Hyphomicrobiales bacterium (assembly GCA_043749835.1). GTDB lineage: Bacteria > Pseudomonadota > Alphaproteobacteria > Rhizobiales > Aestuariivirgaceae > Aestuariivirga. Next base: position 25,884 of record JAYVCU010000025.1, on the reverse strand, counting down.
GTGATGAAACTTCGACAGGGCCCTCTGCAATCGATCCCAGCAACGCACCAATCGCAACAGTAGAACCTGACTGTACGTTGATTTTTTCAAGCTTGCCTGAGGCGGGTGCAGGCACTTCCACCGTCACCTTGTCAGTTTCAAGTTCAACCAGAGGCTCGTCGATCTTTACCGCATCACCTTCTTTTTTAAGCCACTTGGCAATGGTAGCCTCAGTGACACTTTCGCCCAAAGTTGGCACACGGATATCTTTGCTCATGATGTTTTCCCTTATGCCATTGCTTCGTCGAGGAAGGCTTTCAGTTCTTTAAGATGCCTGCTCATCAACCCTGTGGCCGTGGCTGCCGATGCCGAGCGGCCCACATAACGCACGCCCGGGTTATGGGCTTTAATGAATTCCAGCACGCGCGCTAAATTGGGCTGCGCAAAACTCCACGCCCCCATGTTCATCGGCTCTTCCTGGCACCAGATAAATTCCGCCTTGGTGAACCGCGCCAATTCCTGCGCCAAGGCTTTATGCGGCCATGGATAAAGCTGCTCCACACGCAGCAGATAAACATCATTCAGGCTGCGCTTCTCGCGCTCTTCATAAAGATCATAGTAGACTTTGCCCGAACATAAGACCACGCGGCGGATTTTATCATCCTTGACGAGTTTGATCTTCTCACTCTTCAAAAACTCAGCGTCGTCCCACAAAATGCGGTGGAAGGTTGATTGCACGCCCATCTCATCCAATGTTGAAACGGCCCGCTTGTGACGCAGAAGCGATTTCGGCGTCATGATAATCTGGGGCTTTCTGAATTGACGCTTCATCTGGCGGCGCAGAATGTGAAAATAATTTGCCGGCGTCGTGCAATTAGCAATCTGCATATTGTCTTCAGCGCACATCTGTAAAAAGCGTTCTAATCGCGCTGATGAATGCTCTGGCCCTTGGCCTTCATAACCATGCGGTAACAGGCAGACGAGGCCGGACATGCGCAGCCACTTGCGTTCTGCCGACGAAATGAATTGATCAAAAATAACCTGCGCGCCATTGGCAAAATCACCAAATTGCGCTTCCCATAATACAAGAGCATTGGGCTCAGCTAACGAATAGCCATACTCAAAACCAAGCACCGCTTCTTCAGAGAGCATGGAATTGATCACTTCAATTTTTGTGGCCTGCTCTTTAACCAAGTGATTGAGCGGTGTGTAACGCTTTTCAGTCGCCTGGTCGATCAACACGGCATGGCGTTGTGAAAAAGTACCACGCTGAACATCTTGGCCCGAAAGGCGGATTTTAAAACCCTCTTTCAGCAGCGAGCCGTAAGCCAAGGCTTCGCCCGTGGCCCAGTCAATTCCTGTGCCGTCTTCAATCATCTTGCGCCGCCCATCCAAAACACGTTGCAGGGTTTTATGCGGCGTGAACGTTTTAGGTACTTTGGTAAGTTTCAGACCAATGGCCTTCAATTCTTCAACCTCAATGCCCGTCTGCCCGCGCCGCGCATCGTCTTGCACTTCAGCGGTTTTCATGCCCGCCCAGCGGCCATCCAGCCAATCGGCTTTGTTAGCTTTATATCCTGAGGCAACACCCAAGGCATCATCGAGACGCTTGCGATAATCAGCTTTCATTAATTCAAATTCGCCTTCGGCCAGAGTTCCCTCATCACGAAGCCGTTTGGCATAGATATTGGTTGCCGTTTCATGGCCCGCGATGCGCTTATACATCAGTGGCTGCGTGAAGCTTGGCTCATCCGTTTCATTGTGGCCAAAGCGGCGGTAGCAAAACATATCGATGACCACGGGCTTTTTGAATTCTTGGCGGAATTCCGTCGCCACTTTCGCAGCAAACACCACGGCTTCCGGATCATCTCCGTTGGCGTGAAAAATCGGCGCCTCAATCATCTTGGCAATGTCTGATGGATAAGGCGACGACCTCGACCACAGTGGCGAGGTCGTAAAGCCAATTTGGTTGTTGATAATAAAATGTATAGAGCCGCCAGAGCGGTGCCCTTTTAAGCCTGAAAGACCAAAGCATTCCGCCACAACACCTTGGCCCGCAAATGCTGCATCGCCGTGAATAAGAAGCGGCAAAACAGTGATGCGTTCCTTGTCGCCCTTCTGATCTTGCTTGGCACGCGCTTTGCCAAGCACCACTGGATCAACAATTTCCAAATGCGACGGATTGGCCGTAAGCGAGAGATGCACGGTGTTACCATCAAACACGCGGTCTGATGATGAACCTAAATGATATTTTACATCGCCCGAACCTTCCACTTCATCGGGCGTGGAAGAACCACCCTGAAACTCATGAAAGATCGCCGAAAAAGGTTTATTCATCACATTTGCCAGCACGTTCAAGCGGCCGCGATGCGCCATCCCTAATACAATTTCTTTCATGCCCAGCTGGCCGCCGCGCTTGATGATTTGTTCAAGTGCCGGGATCATGCCTTCACTGCCATCAAGGCCGAAGCGCTTGGTGCCGGTGTATTTCACATTTAGGAATTGTTCGAAGCCTTCCGCCTCAATCAACTTGTTGAGAATGGCTTTCTTGCCCTCCGGCGTGAAATTAATGTCTTTATGTTCACCTTCGATGCGCTGCTGAATCCAGGCCTTTTGCTTGGGGTCAGTGATGTGCATGAATTCCACGCCCAAAGTGCCACAATACGTTTTGTGCAGAATTTCAAGAATTTGGCGGATGGTAGCTTTTTCCAACCCTAAAACATTATCGAGGAAAACCGGTCGGTCGAGATCGGTTTCTGCAAATCCGTAAGAAGCGGGATCAAGCTCTGGGTGTTGAACTGGCTCTTTAAGACGCAAAGGATCAAGATCAGCGGATAGATGCCCTCGCATGCGGTAAGCGCGGATCATCATCAGCGCACGGACGGAATCCAACGTTGCGCGCTTCACATCGTCCACTGGTGCTGGTGAAGCGGCCACCGGGGCAGTTATAACCGCTGGCTGTGTACCTTTAGGCGGCAGCGGCGCATGAACTTTTTCATAAGCCGCCCAATCGCCATCAAGTGCAGCGGTTAATTCATCATCAGCGGTCAACGGCCAATTTGCTTTTGCCCAACTCGGCGTTTGCGGCACCGCACCGTTATCAACTTCAGAAAAAAATTGCCGCCAGTGGGCGTCCACTGCGGCTGGGTTCTGCTTGAAATTGTTGTAAAGCTCTTCAACATATCTGGCGTTGCCGCCATACAGAAAAGACGACTGCTCAAAGGCAGCCGTAACGTCGGTCTTGTTCATCTCACCACCATCGTTTAGCTCCGGCCTCAGGCACAATCGCCAGCTTGCCGGTCAGGCACAATCGCCCGTGTAAACCAAATGTTATGTCCGCTTTGAGGCGAATGCCCCTCAGCACCCACTATATAGGCGCGAATGAATTAACATTCCATTCACGTTTACTTTTTCAGCTTTTTAAGCAGGGTTTCGCCCAAAGCTGCCGGCGAATTTGAAATCGCCATCCCCGCCCGCTTCAAGGCTTCCACTTTGGAACCTGCGTCACCCTTACCACCTGAAATGATCGCACCCGCATGGCCCATGCGGCGCCCAGGAGGGGCGGTGACGCCAGCGATAAAGCCAACCATTGGCTTTTTCACTTTATTCGTGCGCAGGAACTCTGCTGCCTCTTCTTCCGCCGAACCCCCAATTTCACCGATCATAATGATCGACGTGGTTTTGGGGTCAGCAAGGAACATGTCCAAGACGTCGATGAATTCCGTGCCTTTGACAGGATCGCCGCCAATGCCCACAGCTGTGGTTTGACCAAGGCCCGCATTGGTGGTCTGGAACACCGCTTCATAAGTGAGTGTGCCCGAGCGCGAGACAATGCCCACCGAACCCTTTTTGAAAATGTTGCCCGGCATAATTCCAATCTTGCATTCGCCGGGGGTAAGCACGCCGGGGCAGTTCGGCCCAATGAGGCGCGACTTGGATCCAGACAAAGCCCGCTTTACCTGGATCATATCCAAAACTGGAATGCCTTCCGTGATGCACACAATCAAAGGCACCTCAGCATCAATGGCTTCAATAATTGCATCAGCCGCAAAAGGCGGCGGCACATAAATCACCGAAGCATCAGCACCGGTTTTCTCGCGCGCGGCCCAAACCGTATCAAACACTGGAAGGCCCAAATGCGTGCTGCCGCCCTTGCCCGGAGTCACCCCGCCCACCATCTGCGTGCCATAAGCAATCGCCGACTGGGAATGAAACGTGCCCGCTTCGCCCGTAAAGCCCTGGCAGATAACTTTGGTTTTTTTAGTGACAAGAATAGACATTAATTAATATGCCTTGAAGGGGTTAATAGCTGTCACACTGCCATATTTTTGGCCGTGAGAAAGGTCTTCAGTATAAAGTTTTGTCAAATTTAACTTCTCCGAAGCAGCAATTAAAGCTGCATCCCAAAATTGGATTTTGTAACGCTCACGATAAAACGATGCAGTTGAAATAATCCCGCCGTCCACGTCTGTCAGGCAATAATGTAATAATGTTTGTATCCATTCTTGCGCTTGCAAAGCGTTAAGTTTCTCATGCTGAAGATAGCGGACATCTGAATAAAATTCTCCAAGCACTTGTGTTGAAATTGCAAATTGTCCTTCTCTCACAAGGCCATTGGCAATTTGATATTTCCTTGGGTCAGCCACTTTTCCTGTTGCTGCGTAAATCAGCACGTTTGTGTCGAGAAAGTGTTGGGGATTCATAAAGCTTCTCCCGGTCAAATTTCCAGTCTTTTGGCATCTGCCCAGTTGAATTTTCCATTAATTCAATCAGTTTCAAACGCGCTTCTTCTCGACGCTTATCTTGATCAAGAAGTGCAATCAAATGTTGACGCACTAGCCCGTTCAGCGTCATGCCATTTGCCTTGGCATATGCCCGCGCAGATCTCAAAATTTTCTCATCAACCGCAAGAGTGATATTTGCCATTACTGCCTCCTACACGTATTTACACATAACATAAGTGGAAATATGTGTAAAATCAAGCAGCGTCCTTCACAGCTTTAACAATCTTCTTGGCAGCATCACTCAAATCATCGGCAGACAAAACATTCAGCCCGCTCTTTCGGATGATGTCTTTGCCCTTCTCCACATTAGTGCCTTCGAGCCGCACCACCAGTGGAACTTTCAATCCCACATCCTTCACCGCAGCAACAACGCCTTCCGCAATCACATCGCATTTCATAATGCCGCCGAAAATGTTGACCAGAATGCCCTTCACCTTGGGGTCGGCGGTGATGATCTTGAACGCAGCCGTCACTTTTTCTGTGGTGGCACCGCCACCTACGTCCAGGAAATTCGCAGGCTCAGCGCCATAAAGCTTGATGATGTCCATCGTCGCCATAGCCAGTCCAGCGCCATTCACCATGCAGCCGATGGAACCATCGAGCGCCACGTAAGACAAATCAAACTTCGAGGCTTCAATTTCCTTGGGGTCTTCTTCGGTGAGATCACGCAACGCCACAATTTCAGGATGACGTATCAGCGCGTTGGAATCAAAATTCACTTTGGCATCAAGGCACACCAGTTGATTGGCTGTAGTGACAACCAGTGGATTGATTTCCAAAAGGCTCATATCCTTCTCAGTGAAGGCACGGTACAAACCAGCCATCATCTTATTACACTGCTTGGCCAAATCGCCTTCCAACTTTAGTGCAGCAGCGATGCGACGACCAATATAGGGTTGATAGCCAGCGGCAGGGTCCACATGCACGGTGATGATTTTGTCCGGCGTTTTATGGGCCACGGCTTCAATATCCATGCCGCCTTCGGTGGACACAATAAACGCAATACGTGAGAAGGCTCTATCCACCAGCATCGAAACATAAAGTTCGCGCGCAATGGCCGTGCCTTCTTCGATATAAAGCCGTTGAACCAATTTACCTTGCGGGCCAGTTTGATGCGTAATCAAAGTCATGCCCAACATGCGCGTGGCTTCGGCTTTTACATCGGCCACAGATTTCACCACCTTCACGCCACCGCCCTTGCCGCGGCCACCAGCGTGAATTTGTGCTTTAACAACCCACACGGGGCCCGGCTGGGCCTCCGCGGCTTTCACCGCTTCATCAACCGTGAAGGCAGGTGTGCCCTTGCCCGTGGTCACGCCGAATTGGCGCAAAACTTCTTTGGCTTGATATTCGTGGATGTTCATTCGAACCTCGCTAGTTGCGCATCCTGCGAGGCCGCTTTGCGGCACCTCAGGATGAGGTAATTCTATGCTTCCTCATGCTGAGGTGCTCTACGGCACAGAGCCTCGAAGCGCGTTAAGCCAACTCCGGCGCCAATGTCTTGGCCGCCGCCATCAAACCGTGCACCGCATCGACTGACTTTTGGAAGCCTGCTTTATCCTCAGCATTCAGCGGCACTTCAACAATGCGCTCCACGCCATGTTCGCCAATTACCACAGGTACGCCAACATACATGCCCGAAACACCATATTGACCATGAAGATAAGCGGCACAGGGCATCACGCGTTTGTAATCTTTAAGATAACTTTCCGCCATGGCGATGGCTGATGAGGCCGGCGCGTAATAGGCCGAGCCAGTCTTCAGCAGATTCACAATCTCAGCTCCGCCATCACGGGTGCGCTGAACAATCTTGTCGATTTTCTCTTGCGTACTCCACCCCATTTTGATGAGATCAGGAACGGGAATGCCGGCCACAGTGGAATAACGGATCAGCGGCACCATGGTGTCACCATGCCCGCCCAGCACAAAGGCCCGCACATCCTTTACGGACACTTTAAATTCGTCAGCCAGAAAATGCTGAAACCGTGCCGAGTCTAAAACGCCAGCCATACCGATCAATTTATTGGTGGGCAGGCCAGAAAATTTTTGAAGCGCCCAAACCATCACGTCAAGCGGGTTGGTGATGCAAATGACAAACGCCTTGGGTGCGTGAGCCTTGATACCTTCGCCCACCGCCTTCATCACTTTAAGATTGATGCCAACCAGATCATCGCGGCTCATACCCGGCTTGCGCGGCACACCAGCAGTGACAATGCACACATCAGCGCCCGCAATGCCTTCATATGAATTTGTGCCAGTGAGTTTGGCATCAAAGCCTTCCACCGGGCCAGATTGCGAAAGATCTAAAGTTTTGCCCTGCGGCAGACCCTCGGCGATATCGAAAACCACGATGTCACCCAGTTCGCGAAGCGCGGCCAAATGGGCCAGCGTGCCCCCGATCATACCGCCGCCAATCAAAGCAATCTTCTTACGCGCCATATCTATCCCCTGTTGCACCGCAATATCCGCGTTTACTAGCCTCGTTACGACATCGCTTCAATAGTCTTTTAGTGAGTTGCCCCTTTCAACCACCAACTTTGCGACTGCATCTCGCGCAACCGCGATGCCGTTCTAAGAAACTCGACCTTGTGTGGCCCTGTGGTGCAGAGCGCTTCAGGAGCCGCAGCGGCAGACATGACCAGCTTGGTTCCGGCATCATAAAGCGTGTCGATCATCAGAACAAATCGCTTGGTTTCATTGCGCTCAGCAGCTTTTAGCACACGCACATGATCAATAAATACAACACGGAAGTTTTGGGCAAGGGCTAAATAGTCTGGCGCAGCTAAAGCTTTACCAACCAGATCGGCAAACCCAAATCGCGCACAGGAATGTGCGGCGCAAGGCACCACCAATTTGCGTCCAAGAAGTGAAAGTTCAACGCGTTTTCCCGCGTCACCATCAGCCAGTTTGTTCCATAACCCATTGAGCGCAGCATCTGCTTTAGGCCCAAGAGGCGTAACATAAGTTTCATCCGTCGCCAGCCTGCCCAAACGGTAATCACGGCCATCAACCAAATGCACCACCTGCAACGCATCTTTTAATTGTGCGATAAAAGGCAAAAACAGCTGCCGGTTCAGGCCATCTTTATAAAGCTCATCTGGCGATTGGTTCGATGTCGTTACAATCACAACGCCCCGCGCCAATAAAGCCTCAAACAAACGCCCCAAAATCATCGCATCCGCAATATCTGAAACTTGCATTTCATCAAGGCAGAGTAATTTCGCCTGCGCGGCTATGCCATCGGCAATCTCGCCAATCACATCATCTGATTTATGTGATGCCCGCGCGGCATGAACATCTTGCATAAATCCATGAAAATGAAAGCGGCGTTTGGGTAAGTCCGGTGCCTCAGCAAAAAACTGATCCATCAACATGGTTTTGCCGCGACCAACACCGCCCCAAATATAAAGCCCACGGGCAGCTTCCGGCGCAGAACCGAAAAACCGATTTAAAAACCCAGGCTCTTTGACACGTAGTCTCTGGCTCAGCGCATCCAACGTTTCAGAAATCTGTTTCTGCGCACCATCAAGTTCGATTGCACCACTCAAAGCTTCAATTGATCCATAAATTGAAACAACATGGTATAATGCGCAAAGAAAATTACAACATAACCGAAAACGAAAATCGAAACTTGCAAACTGGTCAAAGGCGTAAGCCCCACATCAATTTTGCGCGGTTTAAGATTTCCCAGAACCGCAAAGCCACCAAATATCACCAGCGCAATTTGCTCAATATAAAACCCAGCACCAACCAGCACTAATCCTAATGCCATCAAAGCCAGCGGCGCACGATTGCCAATCAACTTGGTTAAAACCGAACGCAAAGCCACGCCGCCGTCTAAGGGTTCGGTGGGCAACAGATTAAATAAGTTAAGCCCCGCTGTTACCACACCAATCACCATAAAAAGCATAGATGCCGGTGCGTGAAGTGTGATTGCCAAAGCGCACGTAATCAGCAGCAAACATGAAAATCCGGGGCCCATCAAAGCAGCAAAAACACTTTGCGCCTGCGTCTCGTAATTCATACGCGGAACGGCTATGGCGCCCAAAAAGGGTAAAAAAACAATGCGCCCCCAGGGCTGGCCGATCAGACGGAAAGCCAACAGATGCCCGAACTCATGCACAAAAAGTGCAAAAACCAAAACCAGAGCGACAGGCATGCCCAAAGACAACCCAAAGGCCAGAACGGTGAATATGCCAGTGATGATAGCAACACCAGCACTAATCAGACGGTGCGCTTTTTCATTTGGTTTTCCAGTTTCGGCCATGGCTTTCATGCGGTAAGCCCCACCCCATAAGTCAGCCCGCGCCAGAAGTTGGGCCAAAAGCGAGCGAGAGCCCCAGACATATTTCGTTACAAGCCGCGTGCCTTTGGCTTCATTTAATAGTTCATAATTTATTTCCAAAAGTTCATTTCTTTCCGACCGGCCCTGAAGCCCGGCGCGCAGTAACACCAGTTTGCGCTCGGTTTCACTTTCAGCAACGCAAAATAACGCAACAGAGGGTCTGGAACTTCCATTGGGCATGGCGGCAGCCCACGTTACCTCATAGGTTTGGTTGGCCGCATCAACAAGGCGCGTGGTCATTTTCACCCGCCCGAACAAATCCACTTTGCCGTCATAAGGCTTGATCAATTCCCACACGCGTGCGCTGGACGTTTTGATCAGCAGCGATGCCTTGGGCTTAACGCGGGTGCGCAAGGTTAAAAGAGCTATTAAGATTAGTGCCAGCGGAACTTCCCAGCCGGCATGGTGCAACAGATTGAACATCTTCATCCTTGTACTGATCAAATGGAATTAGCGGATGAAGAGTTAAGAAGACACGAAAATAAACGTGGTTAAAGACTTTTAATAACGCGCAATGCTCAAATGTTCTTCGGCCTGTTCGCGCCAAGCCAGCCTGCAAAACCGCGAGGATTGCGCCACATCAAGGCCTTTTTGATGCACCGCCAAAAGAAAGAAAACCTTTATATCCTCGCCTAAGCTTTCCATATCGTAGGTGTCTTCATCATCAAGAGCAGTGGTAATACGGTTGGCAGCAGAGGCCATCAGTTGATCAGCCTTTTTGCGGCCAAGGGCGTAGGTAGAACGCCAGCTTTCCACCATGTCTGCGCGTTTCAGCTCCACTACAACATCTTCTTCAAGAACAAGAGGGATGTTTCCGCGCTTGCGAATATCGCGCACCGGCGAAGCCGCCGTAGCGGTCACAGGACAGGAGAGAATAAAACCATCGCCAGAAAACGCAGAACGCATGACGAGACCTCACAAACAGAAACCCACCATGCGCTTGCTTAATGAGGATTTGGTTAAGGTGCCATGTCAGCCTTCTCCCCTTGCGGGAGAAGGTGGCGCGAAGCGTCGGATGAGGGGTTGTCAGCCACAAACTCAAACCGCCAACAACCACTCATGTTCCTTGGCATTGTTAAACTTCCATACCCGATTCGGCCCAGCCATCACGTTGAGATAATAAAGATCATAGCCATGAATAGTGGCACATGGATGATACCCCTTGGGCACCATCACCACATCACCGTCTTCCACCGCCATCGCCTCATCCAGCTTGCGGTCATCGGTATAAACCCGTTGAAACGCAAAACCCTGCGGCGGGTTCAGGCGGTGGTAGTAAGTCTCTTCCAATAGCGATTCATGCGGCAGATTATTTTTGTCATGCTTATGCGATGGATAAGAGGAGGTGCAGCCATTGGGCGTGATCACTTCAACCACCAGTAAACCTTCAGCAGACCCATCCCACTCCGGCATGATGTTGCACACATAGCGCGTGTTGGAACCTTGGCCGCGGGTGATGATTTCCAAGGTGGCCGGATCAATTACCTTCATCGGCATCGTGCCTTTGGCGGGTGCTGTACACACATTGATCACACAGTCAGTTTCAGCCTTGATCGACCATTTGGCCTTCGGCGGCATATAGATGCTCCACGGCTTGCCTTCAAACACACTCATGCGCTCGCCAAGCACGCCGATGTCTTTGCCATCAACCGTCACCCGGCCTTTGCCAGACATGAACACGATGCACGTCTCGCGCTTGGCTTCCATCCCCTTGGCAAACTTGCCAGCAGCCAGTTTCCAAACTTCATGACCCACATAGTTCCACTTGGCCGATTTCGGCGTGATGTCGATGACCTTGCCAGTTTTCTTTTTGGCTTTGACGAGAAGTTTTGGCATTATGCACGCGCCTCATTCCATAGCTTTACCAGTGAAGCATATTTCGCCGCCATATTATCAACAGCTGCCTCATCCGTCATCTTGCCGCCAAGCCACAATTCTGCGGCTTCCAAGAAAATCGTACGGCCCACGGCAAAACCTTTTACATGTTTTTTATCAGCTACCGCTTTAAAGCCTTTGGCCAATTCTGCTTCCGGCGCATCAAGGCCCAGCAATACAATGCCGCGGCACAGCGGATCGTGGCTGTCGATTACGTTGCCAATCTCGTCCCAGGCGGCAGGGTCTGCTTGCGGCTCCAGCTTCCACCAATCCGGCTTTATGTTCAGCGCATAAAGCTCATCCATAGCGCGAGATATGGTGGTTTTATCCACCGGGCCATTCTTCGACGCAATAATTTCGATCAGCAATTCGCGCCCCACAACCCGTGCCGCCTGATATAATTGTAAAAGTTTTTGCTGCTGTTGATGTTTGAGGTCAGCCGGATCATCAGGATGATAAAAGCATAAACACTTGATGCAGTGCGTCACCGGCCATTCAATCAAACGCCCGCCGATCTCAGCCGAGAATTCAAATTTCAAGGGCCGCGACCCTGGCTCTTCCACCGGCCGTGCGATCCATAGGCCCAATTTGGCCGCATCAAACATTGCCGCGCGACCATATTTATCATCCAGCAATGTGCCGTAACCCGGCTTGCCTTGCGAAACCTTGGCCATGGCCTGCACGGCCAGGCGCTTGAACGGCGAAATCCGGTCACGTGAAACGCCAAGTTTATCAGCCAGATCTTCAAGGTGCTTGCGGTGATCAATCGCAAAGGAAAGGATTTGATCTGGCAAAGGCCGGCGCGTCAATGCCCAATGAATGTGATTGATGTCTTCATCTTTACGCAACGTTTTAAACGTTGAACCATTCTTCAGGAAATATTGCAACTCATCCCACTTCACATAGTCAGGCGAACACATCAGCCGCGAAACCGCAAAGGCCCCGCACGCATTGGCCCACGTAGCCGACACTTCATGCGGTTCATCTTTCAGCCATCCACGTAAAAAACCAGACATGAAAGCATCGCCAGCGCCCAGCACATTGTAAACTTCGATGGGAAAACCCTGACCGACGATTCCGTCTTCAAGCGATGCGGGAATGGCTGCTGGATAAACCACGCAGCCCATCGGCCCGCGCTTCAATACAATCACACCTGTGGAAATCGCGCGAATGCGGCGCAACGCTTCCAGCGTGTCCTCACTGCCGCCAGCGATGTGGCATTCTTCTTCGGTGCCAACAATCAAATCGCAATCGGCCAAAACACTTTGAATATGTGCCGTCACCTTGTCGCTCTTGATATAGCGTTCTTCACCAGATGCATGACCAGCAAGGCCCCACAGGTTGGGCCGGTAATCAATATCAATCGCAATGCGGCGACCGTTGGCTTTGGCAATTTTCATCGCCTTGCGTTGCGCTGCATCCGTATTGGCCCGCGCAAAATGTGTACCCGTTACCAACAGTGCGCGTGCTGAAAGAACAAATTCTTCCGACACATCATCCTCGCACAAAGCCGCGTCGGCGCAATTGTCACGGTAAAATATCAACGGAAACGTTTTGTCATTCTCAACGGAAAGCAAAACCAAAGACGTAAGGCGCTGCTTGTCCGTCACAATGCCTTGCGTGGCCACACCTTCGCGCGCCATTTGTTCCAAAACAAAGCGCCCCATCTGCTCATCGCCCACGCGGGTGATGAGACCAGACTTCAACCCCAGGCGTGCCGTACCAATTGCAATGTTGGACGGTGAACCGCCCACTGATTTGGCAAAGGTTGCAATGTCTTCCAATCGTGAACCAATCTGCTGGCCATACAGATCAACCGAACATCGGCCCATGGTAATCACATCAAGGGCGGGCAAAGTCATGGTTCGTGTTCCTTTGAAACGTCAGAGAGCCTTATGCGAAGACGCCAAGCTAAATCAAGCACTGCGCATTTTTAAGCATCAGAATGTGCCATTAGCGGTGATACTTGACATTGCACTGCATCATATCTATGTGAGCACAATCGCTGCCGGGGCCCAAACGACGACGTGAGGTGCCTTTTAGGTAACCAGTCAGGCCAGCAGCTTCCAACTTTCCTTTCACGTGGGATGGTCAACTTCGCCAGCTTCAGGACAGCTCGCGGGGCCAAATCCCTTATGTTCCTGCGAAAGTATATTGTGACTCAATTCACCGATCTCGGCCTTTCAGCGCCGATTCTCAAAGCCTTGACCCAGGAAGGCTATGACACACCAACGCCAATCCAGGCCAAAGCCATTCCGCCATTGATGGAAGGCAAAGACCTGCTCGGCATCGCCCAGACTGGCACCGGCAAAACCGCTGCTTTTGCCTTGCCAATCCTCGAACGCATTTCCAAAAGCACCGAGCGCGTTGCCAAAGGCCACGCCAAAGTTTTAATTCTGTCACCGACACGTGAACTCGCCGCCCAAATTGGCGAGAGCTTCAAAACCTATGGCCGTAATATCAAATTTTCGCGCGCCGTTGTGTTTGGTGGCACCTCCATCGGCAAGCAGGTTGAACTTTGCCGTGGTGGTCTTGATGTTCTCGTGGCCACACCAGGCCGCTTGGTTGATTTAATCGAACGCCGCGCCATCAGCCTGTCCAAGGTTGAAGTGTTTGTTCTCGATGAAGTGGATCAAATGCTTGATCTCGGCTTCATTCATGCCATCCGCCGCATTGTGTCGCTGATCCCTAAGCAGCGCCAGAACCTTTTCTTCTCGGCCACCATGCCAAAAGAAATCGCCGGCCTTGCGGCTGGCCTTCTCACCGACCCCGTGCGCATTGAAGTGGCACCCGTTGCCACCACCGTTGAGCGCGTGAACCAGTCCGTAATCCATGTTGAGCAAAGCAATAAACTGGCCTTGCTGAATGATCTGCTCAAAGACAATAATATGACGCGCACGCTGGTGTTCTGCCGCACCAAGCATGGCGCTGATAAAGTTGTGCGCGGGTTAGCCCAGGCCAACTACACAGCTTCCGCCATTCATGGCAACAAAAGCCAGGCCAACCGCGAAAAGGCTTTGGCCGGTTTCAAGGCCGGCAAGATCATGGTGCTTGTCGCCACTGATATTGCAGCCCGCGGTATTGATATCGACGGCGTCAGCCACGTGATCAATTTCGATTTGCCCCATGTTCCAGAATCCTACGTTCACCGTATCGGCCGCACCGCGCGTGCTGGCGCTGATGGTTCGGCGATTGCTTTGTGTGCGGGTGATGAGCGTTCCTTGTTGCGCGATATTGAGCGCACCATTCGCATGCCCATTCCCGTACAAGTGCATGCGCTCGGCAAAGCGGATGTGCCAATGGGCAAAGAAACCCGCCGCCCCAATGGCCGCTCGATGAAGCCACAATCGGATCGTCCACAACGTGATCGGTCAGAGCGTCCAGCCTTCAGTGATCGCAAACCGTTCAACCGCGATAAGCCACGCTTTGAAAACAGGCTACAGCACGATGCAGCGCCGCCAGCCCCGCGTGAAGCAAAACCAGTTGATGCCGCCAAAGAAGCTGGCTTGCGTGCCAATTGGACGCCGATGCAGGCTGAGCCCACCATCATGTATCAAAAACCAAAGCCACGTGAGGCCGCAGCAGAGCGCCCGAACCAGCCATGGTTTAAAAAGAAGGAAGGCTTTGCTGGCGCCAAGCGCGGCGAAGGCCGTGGGGATTTCAAACCACGCGGTGACCGTCCGCGCAGTGATCGCCCCCAGGGTGATCGCCCATTCAATGATCGTCCGAAATTTGATCGCGCACCTTCAGAAGGCGGCGACAAGCCAGCTTTTGCAGGCGCCGGTGAAGCGCGTTCCTTTGATCGCCCGCGCAAAGCCTTTGGTGATAAGCCCTTCGCAGGCAAGCCACGCTATGATCGTGGGTCCAAGCCCGCCTTCAACCGTGACGACAAGCCCCGCACCGAGGGGGCCGAACGCCGTGATTTTGCACCGCGCGGTGAAAAGCGTGACTTCGCACCCCGTGGTGATGCAAAACCGTTTAACCGTGATGATCGCCCACATGCCGATCGCGGCCCACGCCGTGATTTTGCACCACGCGCTGACAAGCCTGCGTTCAACCGTGATGCCAAACCAGGTTTTGAACGTGTTGACCGCCCGGCTCATTCCGCTGATAAACCACGCGGTAACTTCAGCGACAAACCACGCGGAAATTTTGGCGACAAACCCCGTGGTAATTTTGCCGGCCCAAAGCGTGATGGCGGAGGCGGCAAGCCCGGAGGCTTCGACCGCCCCAAACGCCCCGGCAGCAGACCCGTCTGGGCCAAAAAAGAAGCCTAAACAATTCCAAAGCCCGCGAGCTGATCGCGGGCTTTTTTCTTTGATATCTAAGCACGATCCCAACCACCCAACTCCGTCACCCCTGCGAAGACAGGGGCCCAGCTTTAGGTGGCACCAAGGTTGCAATGGCATCAATTGAATCATGCAAGTCTAACCAATTTGGGTTCATCTCTTCAATGATCCGAATTTTCCAATCGCGTTTCCATTTCTTAAGTTGCTTCTCGCGGCGAATGCCATCGTCCATTATGTGATGATGTTCATACCAAACCAACGATTGAACGCTATGATCGGCAGTGAACGCCTTGAAAACTTTATTTTTGTGATCGCAAATGAGGTTCCATAAGGCGCTGGTTACGCCAACATAGATGGTTCCGCGATAACGGTTGGCAGTGATGTAGACGGCTGGCCATTTTTCTTCGCGCATGAAGAAAAGCTATTCTAAGTGTACCGCTTGTCAAGGAAGCTGGGCCCTTGCCTTCGCAGGGGTGACGTATGTGGTGGAGCAAGAAAAAGTAGGGTTGCGTTTAAGCCGCCAGCATGGCCCTATCTTCAGCGGTCATTTCCGACTCGGGTATCGTGCGCTCGGCCAGAACCGTCAGCCCCTT
Source organism: Hyphomicrobiales bacterium (assembly GCA_043749835.1). Lineage (GTDB taxonomy): Bacteria > Pseudomonadota > Alphaproteobacteria > Rhizobiales > Aestuariivirgaceae > Aestuariivirga. The sequence goes on along the minus strand of JAYVCU010000025.1, from coordinate 10,019 downwards.
GGGGTTCACTTCAGCAAAGCCGCCGCGCACGAAAATTTTCTGTGGACCTTTGGCATCCGTCACCACCACCATGCCGGGGCGCAGTGCGGTGATCAGCGGCGCATGGTGCGGCAGTATGGTCATCTCGCCTTCGCTGCCGGGCAGCTGCACGCTGGCCACATCGCCAGAAAAAAACAGCTTTGTGGGGCTTACCAATTCAAAATGCAATCCGGCCATTGTTCAGTGTCCTTGGTCGCATGCTTCGAGGCTTTGCTGCGCAAAGCACCTCAGCATAAGGGTGTTACGGTTTCAGAGTGAAAGAAAAATCCCTCACCCTGAGGTGCCCTGCGTAAAGCAGGGCCTCGAAGGGTCTCTTAAGCCGCCTCAGCCATCTTCTTGGCTTTGGCCACGGCGTCTTCAATCGTGCCAACCATATAAAAGGCTGGTTCTGGCAAATGATCATAGTCACCATTGCATAGGCCTTTGAAGCCCTTGATCGTGTCTTCCAGTTTCACCTGCACGCCGGGCGAGCCGGTGAACACGGCGGCCACGTCAAAAGGCTGGCTCATGAAGCGCTCAATCTTGCGGGCGCGTGATACAGCGAGTTTATCTTCTTCTGACAACTCATCCATACCCAGAATGGCGATGATGTCTTGCAGCGCCTTATAACGCTGCAAAATCGACTGCACTTGCCGGGCAACACCGTAATGCTCTTCGCCAACAATGGCTGGAGATAACATGCGGCTGGTGGAATCCAGCGGGTCAACCGCCGGATAAATGCCTTTTTCAGCAATGGAACGTGACAATGTGGTGGTGGCGTCCAAATGCGCAAAGCTGGTGGCCGGTGCCGGATCGGTCAAATCGTCAGCTGGCACATAAATCGCCTGCACCGACGTAATCGAACCCTTGGTGGTGGTGGTGATGCGCTCTTGCAAAGCGCCCATGTCGGTGGCCAGTGTCGGTTGATACCCCACGGCCGAAGGAATGCGCCCCAGAAGTGCAGACACTTCCGAGCCAGCTTGCGTGAAGCGGAAAATATTATCAACAAACAGCAACACGTCCTGGCCTTCATCGCGGAAATGTTCGGCAACTGTCAGTCCCGAAAGTGCCACGCGCATACGTGCCCCTGGTGGCTCATTCATTTGGCCGAACACCAAAGCGCATTTTGATTTCACGTCAGAGTTTTTGTCATGTGGATCAGCATTCACTTTAGACTCGATGAATTCATGATAAAGATCGTTGCCTTCGCGGGTGCGCTCACCCACGCCGGCAAATACCGAATAACCACCATGGGTTTTGGCAATGTTGTTGATCAGTTCTTGGATGAGAACCGTCTTGCCTACGCCAGCGCCGCCGAACAGGCCAACTTTACCGCCCTTGGCATAAGGTGCCAGCAAATCCACCACCTTGATACCGGTGACCAGAATTTCAGCTTCGGTCGATTGCTCGGTAAATTCAGGCGCAGGTGCATGAATGGGGCGGCGCACCTTGGTCTTGATTGGGCCAGCCTCGTCAATGGGCTCACCGATCACGTTCATAATGCGGCCCAGCGTTTCAACGCCTACCGGAACCGTGATCGAACTATCCGTATCACGCACGGCCTGGCCGCGCACCAGACCTTCGGTGGAGTCCATGGCAATGGTGCGCACCGTATTTTCGCCCAAATGCTGCGCCACTTCCAGCACCAAACGGTTTTCACCATTCATGGTTTCAAGCGCGTTCAAAATTTTCGGAAGGTCGCCGTCAAAGGCCACGTCCACCACAGCCCCGGTCACTTGCGTAACGCGGCCCGTGGCACCTCTTAGGGTGGATGATGTTGATACTGTTGTTTTGGCCATGAATGTTGGTCCTTACCTTATGCGTTAGAGTGCTTCAGCACCCGAAATGATTTCAATGAGTTCTTTGGTGATCTGGGCTTGGCGCTGGCGGTTATATTTGATCGACAGCCGGTTGATCATGTCGCCGGCATTGCGCGTGGCATTGTCCATGGCGCTCATCCGGGCACCCTGTTCAGAAGCGGCATTTTCCAAAAGCCCACGGAATACTTGAATGGAAATATTGCGCGGCAAAAGTTCATTGAGGATTTCTGCTTCATCAGGCTCTGCATCATAAATTGCACCGCCCAAGTCTGGAACTTTAGAGGCATCATATTGTGCAGGAATCAATTGCAGCGCAGTTGGCTTTTGCGAAATCACCGATTTGAATTCCGAAAAGAACAACGTGCAAACGTCAAACTCACCGGCTTCATACATCGACAGAATTTTTGCCGAAACACCTGAGGCATGATCAAACTGAACAGCCTTGGCACCGCGGAAATCAACTGCGTCGACAACATATTTGCCATAGATGCGTTTAAGAGAGTCTGCACCCTTCTTGCCCACGGTCATAATCTTTACGGTTTTGCCTTGGGCAACAAGGCGGTCCGCCGCTTCACGCGCGATCTTCACAATCGAACTGTTGAAGCCGCCGCAAAGGCCGCGCTCTGCTGTGGCCACCACCAGCAAATGCACTTGATCAAAGCCAGTTCCGGAAAGCAGCTTCGGCCCGCCTGCCTGGCCAGCCGTGGCAGAAGCCAGATTGGCCAGCACCACAGCCATGCGTTCGGCATAGGGCCGCGCCGCCACCGCTGCTTCCTGCGCCCGGCGCAGTTTTGCCGCCGCAACCATTTGCATGGCCTTGGTAATTTTCCGCGTCGCCTTAACCGAGGCGATGCGGTTTCTAAGATCCTTTAATGAAGCCACAAAATCATCCCACCCGCCGTCATCCCTGCGAAGGCAAGGATCCAGCTTAAATCACCAGCTCCGCGTCCAACCAAAGCTGGGCCCCTGCCTTCGCAAGGGTTACGGTGCTTCATGTTTGAAATCTTATTCATCGTTTGAGTTAAGCAAACGACTTGGCGTAAGCATCAACCGCAGCTTTCAGCAGCGGCATGGTCTTGTCGGAAATCGCCTTTTCCGTGCGAATAGCATCCATCACGCCAGCATGCTTGTCATGCATGACGCGCAGCAAGCCCTCTTCAAAGCTCTTGATCTTGTCCACAGGCAGGGAATCGAGATAACCATTAACGCCAGAATAAATCGACACCACTTGCTCTTCCATTTTCAACGGCGCGAATTGGCCCTGCTTCAAAAGCTCCGTCAAACGCGCACCACGGTTGAGCAGCTTCTGTGTGGTGGCATCAAGGTCGGAACCAAACTGAGCAAAGGCCGCCATTTCGCGGTATTGCGCCAGTTCACCTTTAATTTTGCCAGCCACCTGTTTCATCGCTTTGGTCTGTGCGGCAGAACCCACGCGCGAAACCGAAAGACCAACGTTCACCGCCGGGCGAATGCCCTGATAGAACAAGTCAGTTTCCAAAAAGATTTGCCCGTCCGTGATCGAAATCACATTGGTTGGAATATAGGCCGAAACGTCATTGGCCTGCGTTTCAATCACCGGCAACGCGGTAAGCGAGCCACCACCCAGCGAATCATTCATCTTCGCAGCACGTTCCAGCAAGCGCGAATGCAGATAGAACACGTCTCCCGGATAAGCTTCACGGCCCGGTGGGCGGCGCAGCAACAGAGACATCTGGCGATAAGCCACAGCCTGCTTGGAAAGATCGTCATAGGCGATTAGCGCATGCATGCCGTTGTCACGGAAATACTCGCCAATGGCGCAACCGGCAAATGGCGCAAGATATTGCAGCGGGGCAGGATCAGAAGCGGTTGCCGCGACCACCACCGAGTATTCCATAGCACCGTTATCTTCCAGCACCTTCACAAATTGAGCCACTGTTGAACGCTTCTGGCCGCACGCCACATAAACGCAATACAGCTTGTCCTTCTCTGGGCCAGAAAGATGCACAGGCTTCTGGTTCAGAATGGTGTCAAGAATGATGGCCGTTTTGCCGGTCTGACGGTCACCAATCACCAACTCGCGTTGGCCGCGACCAACAGGAATCAAAGCGTCAATGGCCTTGAGGCCAGTGGCCATAGGCTCATTAACGGATTTGCGTGGAATAATACCAGGTGCTTTCACGTCAACGCGGCTTTTCAATTTGGCCTTGATCGGACCCTTGCCGTCAATCGGATTACCCAGAGGATCAACAACGCGGCCCAGCAATTCCTTGCCGACGGGAATTTCAACGATATTGCCCGTGCGCTTGACGGTGTCGCCTTCTTTAATGTCGCGGTCTGTGCCGAAAATAACCACGCCGACATTGTCGGTTTCAAGGTTCAGCGCCATGCCTTTAATGCCACCGGGGAATTCAACCAGTTCACCCGCCTGCACATTGTCCAAACCATGAATGCGGGCAATGCCGTCACCCACCGAGAGAACTGTGCCGATTTCGGCCACATCAGCATCCTTGCCGAAGTCCTTGATCTGCTTTTTGAGGATTGACGAAATTTCGGCGGCGCGAATATCCATGTCAGCCAGTTCCCTTCATTGAAACTTTGAGGTTTCGGAGTTTAGTTTTAAGTGAATTGTCGATGAGCGTTGAGCCGATCTTGACGGTCAAACCACCCAGAAGTGTTGAATCGATTTTAGTCACAAGCTGCACGTCTTTGCCCACGCGGGTTTTCAGTGCGGCAGTCAAATCTTTGAGTTGGGCAGGTGAAAGTTTTTCGGCAGATGTTACTTCCGCCACCACTTCGCCTTTGCTGTCAGCAACCAGCGCACCAAACGCAGCAATAGCACCAGGCACTGCGGCCAAGCGCCGATTGCTGCACATCAGCTTCACGAAATTGAGTGCTAAACCTGTCAGGCCACCTTTGGCGGCCAGCGCACCAATCGCGGCCATTTGGTCTTCGGTCTTGAAAACCGGAGAGGTGAACAAGCGTTTCATATCGCTCGAACCAGCCAGGACTTTGCCCAAGCCCTCAAGCGCGATGGCTGTGGCAGGAACTGCTTTTTCTTCCGTTGCTAGATCAAAAAGCGCGCTGGCATAACGCCCCGCCACGCCGCTTGTTATCATTTGTGCCGCCACGAGCAAACTTTCCGCTTTAATAGAGTAGATGCGAGGGCCTGCTATCACATGAAAAACGGGCTTGCAACGGGCAAGCAGCGTCGCAGTGCCGCAATCTGAAAGAGATTTGAATTCAAAGCATAAAAAGCCCGGTGCTTGAGGGCACCGGGCACATGTGCACGATAAGGCTCACAATGAAGTGAGGTTCTCGAGCTGATAACGCTTTATACCCATATCAGCCAGATCGGCATCAGACAGGCGCAGGAACAGGGGTTGAGCCTGTCTTTTTGCCGGTCTTGCCTTGTGACGGCGAAGGAACCGAGCCAACATGATCAGCGTGCCGCTTCGCGGGCAATGCGGCCAATGTCCGAACGGGCAATACCCAAATCGGCCAATTCGCGGCTGGACAGAGCTTGGAGCTCGGTAACCGTGCGGCTATAGCGCCTCCAAGTATTGATACGTGTTTTCAGAACTTCAAACATAATAGTACTCCGATTTCTAAGGCAAGCAGTCTTTCGCTTACGCACACAACATAAGTGCAGTGCACCAAAAAGAGAATTGCAAATTTTGCATGGCTAATAATACTTAAGCGATATCATGTGTTTATAAAATAGTAACCATGCTTAATTTTCGTGTTGCGCTGCCATATATATGGGCAGATCCGGTCAGAATTCGAACACACAAGTTAACTGCCATTAAGTATAATTTTTGCCCGATTTTTTACCATCAGTCTCTAGACTAGGGTGAAATGCTAAGGGGCCGACTTTGTCTGACATGCACTCCAATAGTCAAATCTTTGATTTCAACAATACGTTTGCGGAACTTGTGGCCCAAAATGGCCCTGAGCAGCCAAACCACTTGGGTGTGGCCAATGAAAACGACTTGCAACAGGCCTTAAAAGCAGCGGGAGAAGCCGCCTATCGCTGGAACATTCAAACGGACGAAATTCTGTGGAGCGCCAACGCCCCTGATATTCTCGGCTGTTCAATTCCGTCGATTTCCTCTGGTAAACTATTTGCCAGCCTTCTCGATATAGAAAATGTCACCACGCGTTATGAAACGGTGATGAATTCCAAAATCCGTGACGATGGCCGCGGAGTTCCGTTTCAAATCGAATATCTGTTTCGCAGCTTGGGCCGCACCAATACAGAATCAGTATGGTTAGAAGATGCAGGCCGCTGGCAAACAGGGCTTGATGGCATTCCAAAAATAGTTTTTGGAACCGTGCGGCGCGTAGATGAGCGTCACCGGCAGGATCAACATCTGAATTTTCTTGGAAATTGTGATCCGCTCACTGGCATGATGAACCGCGGCCGCATGACTGAAGCTTTGGGCGAAGCCATTGCCGTTGCCAAAAAATCCGACGGAAGCTGTGCCTTCGCCATAGCCTCAGTGAACAATCTGCCGATCGTCAACGAAGCTTACGGATTTGAAGTTGCCGATGAAGTGATTGTGGCGGCAGGCCGCAGGCTGCGTCAAGCCATGCGCAATGGCGACGGCATCGCCCGCTATTCCGGCGGCAAATTTGGTATTATTTTAAATGACTGCAGCGAAGCAGAATTAAATATAGCAATGCGCCGCTACCTGTCGGTGATCCGCGATAATGTGATCGAAACCGCCCATGGACCAGTGTGGGCAACACTGTCAATCGGCGCAATTGAACTGCCCAAACACGCCACTGATCCAAACATGGCAACGTCGCGCGCTGAGGAAGCCCTCAATGAAGCCCGCAAACTTCCATCAGATGATTTCGTCGTCTACCGGCCTTCCGAGCGCCGCAAAGCTGAGCGTCAACTCAACGCACGGTGCGCCACCGAAATTGTGAAATGCTTGAAGGAAGATCGCTTCAGGCTCGCCTTCCAACCCATTGTTAATGCCAAAACCAACCAGCCGGCATTTCATGAAGCTTTGCTGAGGATGCAAGAAGCGCCTGCAACAGAACTTATTGCCGCATCACATCTGATTCCGATTGCCGAACAATTGGGCCTGGTGCGCTTGGTTGACCGTGCCGTCATGCAATTCATCGTTCAAACATTGCATGCCTACCCCCAGGCAATACTCTCGATGAACGTATCGGCAGCAACAGCTACCGATCCACACTGGTATGAGCAGTTACTTGATGTAATCCGCTCCAACGAAAAAGCGGCAAGCCGCCTCACTGTTGAAATTACCGAAACAGTGGCATTGAGTGATCTGAAATCAACGCGCCACTTTGTTGACCAGCTCAGAAGTGCGGGCTGCGGTGTCGCCATTGACGATTTCGGCGCTGGTTACACATCTTTCCGCAATTTGCGTGAATTGCCAGTAAATATGCTGAAATTAGATGGGTCGTTTTGCCGCGACCTCTCTAATAATGACGATAATCAATATATCGTGCGCAGCCTGATTGATCTCTCAGCCAAGTTCAATCTCAAAACGGTTGCGGAATGGGTTGAAACTCCACAGGACGCGGAGCTGTTGAAAAATTGGGGCATCGATTATCTGCAAGGTAATTACTTTGGAGCAGCCTCTATTGTGACACCGTGGGGTGAACCACAGGCCAACACGTTCGATATTTCATTAGATGCGGTGCATAATAGCATCGTTGAGGCAGCCTCAGACCCCACTTCCATTGAAGTTTTTTCGTTCAACCTGTCAAACGAAGTTTCACCAGAAATTGACATGCTCGCAAAAGCTGGAGCCGAAAAATTTGATAACCTTATGCAAAATACATTGCATGTGCCGATCCCTGAAGTTGATTCATCAATGCACATCGGCGCCAATCCGCATAAGCAAACCTGTGATGATGAACAAGGCCCGGTTCTCGACTTTTCAGATATAGACAGCAGCATCGCAAATCTTCGTGTGGCCCTGGCCGAGCTGACAATCGCAAAAGCGCTGCCCCTTTTAGACCAGACTAACGTCTCGCTAGAAGACGTTGCCGCTTAATCGTTTCAATCAGCGGCCCATCGTGTTCAATTTTTCCTGCATGGCGGAAAGCTGATCTTTCAAGGCCTGCAAGTCATCCTTGGTGGCCGAGGAACTGTTGGCTTGGCTTTGTGGTTTAGCACCGGATCCGGCCATACCACCAGGCATCAAGGCAGCAAATGGATTGAACATCTTCAGGGCATCGTTAAACATGGCCATGTTGCGTTTAGCATGGTCTTCCATGCCCTTAAAGCCTTCCCCAACACCCATGGCATCCACCATTTGTTTTCGAATCTTGTCCTGATCTTTGGTCAAATTATCAAGCGAAAATTCAAGATAGCTGGGCACCATACCTTGCATCTGATCACCATAAAACTTGATCAGCTGGCGTAAAAAATTAACCGGCAGAAGTGTTTGCGCGCCGCCCTTGTTTTCTTCTTCAAAAATAATTTGCGTCAGTACAGAACGCGTAATGTCATCTCCTGTTTTGGCGTCATAAACCAAGAAATCCTGTCCACTTTTCACCATAGAAGCTAAATCTTCCAGCGTCACATAAGTGGACGTTGCAGTATTATACAGACGGCGATTGGCATATTTTTTGATAACCGTGGCTTGCGCATTGGCGCCTTGTGCCTGTTCTTCACTCACGATGTTACTCCCTGAACCTAACCAAAAAAACTTGCGCCGTGCGCTGCACAATTGCAAGTGCAAAAAATTCTCGCAATTGCACCCGAAGGCAGGCTAGATCAGGCAATCCTGAGGAGATTAACATGAACGCCACAAAAGACATTGTCATCGTTTCAGCCGCCAGAACCCCAGTGGGCTCGTTTAACGGCGCACTGGCGGGCCTGACTGGAGCGCAACTGGGCACAATTGCCATTAAAGCTGCACTTGAGCGGGCCAAGCTTGAGCCTGGGCAGGTTGATGAGGTAATCCTTGGCCAGATTCTCACCGCCGCACAGGGCCAGAACCCTGCACGCCAGGCGGCCATACATGCAGGCATTCCAATCACCACACCGGCTTGGGGCATGAACCAGCTCTGCGGCTCTGGCCTGCGCGCGGTGGCTTTGGGCCTGCAGCAGATTGCTACAGGTGATGCCAGCATTATTGTGGCAGGTGGCCAGGAATCCATGAGCCGGGCGCCCCATGCGCAGTTTCTGCGCGACGGCGTTAAAATGGGCGATTATCAGATGATCGACACCATGATACGTGACGGCCTGTGGGATGCCTTTAACGGCTATCACATGGGAACAACGGCTGAAAACGTCGCCAGGCAGTTCCAGATCACCCGTGATCAGCAAGACGAATTTGCTGTGAAATCACAAAACAAGGCCGAGGCTGCACAGGCCGCTGGCAAGTTTAAAGACGAGATCACATCGGTCACCATTTCAACACGCAAAGGCGATGTGGTGGTGGATGCTGATGAATATATCAAGAAGGGCGTGACAGCAGATGGCATTGCCAAGCTCAAGCCAGCATTTGCAAAAGACGGCTCGGTTACCGCCGCCAACGCCTCTGGCATTAATGACGGTGCCGCCGTTGCCATTTTGATGACAGCAGCTGAGGCAGCCAAGCGTGGTCTCACTCCACTCGCCCGCATCGCCTCATGGTCATCTGTTGGTGTTGATCCTGCCATCATGGGCACGGGCCCCATCCCTGCCTCGCGCGCTGCCCTAAAAAAAGCCGGCTGGAATGTCGCTGATCTGGATTTGATCGAAGCCAATGAAGCCTTTGCCGCCCAAGCCTGCGCTGTAAACAAAGATATGGGATGGGACCCATCCAAAGTGAATGTAAACGGCGGTGCCATAGCCATTGGCCACCCCATCGGTGCATCGGGCGCGCGCATTCTCAACACCTTGCTGTTTGAAATGGGCCGGCGCAACGCCAAGAAAGGCCTCGCAACCCTTTGCATCGGCGGCGGCATGGGTGTAGCCATGTGCTTGGAACGTTAAAATGCGTGGAGCGCTGATCCAGCAGCGCCAGCAGGTGGAGGAAGATATGAGCCGTGTTGCAGTTGTTACCGGAGGCACCAGAGGTATTGGTGCCGCTATTTGCAAAGCGTTGAAAGAAAAAGGCGCAACAGTTGCGGCGATCTATGCTGGCAATGATGCAGCAGCAGAAGCCTTTAAAGCCGAGACTGGCATCAACGTTTATAAATGTGATGTGACCAACGCGGAACTTTGCA
>JAYVCU010000024.1:0-3778 GCA_043749835.1 Hyphomicrobiales bacterium | reverse complement strand
ATGGCGAAGCAATCACCTGTTGGGCAATGGGTCACGTGGCACGGCCAGTTCATGACTATAGCCTCATGTACAAATTCCTGATAGTCCCTGCCCAGCCATGTTCCGGCGTTTATGCATTAACAGCATACCCGTCAACCTGACAGTTCCCATCCACGTATCATAGGCTCCGCAAACCAGACAACGATGATTGGCCGTCATTTTGATCCAAACGCTTCGAAGTTGCCGCCCCAGCTGATGGTCAAGGTCTGTTGCCCGTCATACCAATAGTAATTGGCTTGCACGGTCGACCGTCTGAGATGGATGAGATCTGCCGACATTCCAATGGGTAGAAATGCCTTGGCGATGCCACTAACGTCTTTGATGCCTCCAATACTGTTCACCCGATTGCTCAGACCGGCAAAATGATTTTCAGCATCAGGAAACCGTAAAGCCAAGCGGTTGACAGCTTCGACTACAATATCTCCAATTAAATTGCCGTGCACATGGCCATCGAGCCAGTCGCGGAAGTTCGTTTTTAACAACAGCTCATTTACCAAGTGACCATAGAATGTTGGCGTAACAACTACACCCTCAGGGACACTCAACACAAATCCACGCTCATCAATGTGAATGTTGCACGTCCGGGCGGCTACGGCCGCGTGCAGGGCCGTGAACACCAGCCGCTTGCCGGCTTCTCCAAAACCAAGGGAAATCCGGTCACTGCCATATCGGGCAGTTGGCAGCAGCTCTACCATTGATACTGGCTTAGGCCGCCATTGTTCCCTAAACCCTTCGCCCACGGTAGCACCAAATGAGGCTTTCAGCGCCCAGTGTTGCGGATCTTCCCTCATACTGATCATTGAAGCATTGGCAGGGCGCGGTCCACGGGTCGTGTCAAACGCAAACGGTCCGCTACCCGATCGGAGAGATGCACCTGCGCCAGGAAGTTTCATTCGACCGTCAAATTCAGCCGCCAAGTCGTCTGCATCCACGGCTTCAAACGTAATGCCATCCAGGGTGTTGTTTGCGACGCGTAGCGTGCCAGGCGTGATATGCCTGGTGATGTCAACTGACGGAATCAGATTCCGGCAACGCGCGACAATGGCATCGTAAGTTTTCTGCTGCTGAATATCCATAGCATGCATCTCCAATTAAGCATCAACAGCTGAAGGTGGCTGAATTCTGATAGCTTAAAATGTGTGGTTGGGGCCTGGTTGACAAATATTGGTTTCAGAAGCGGTTGTTTGCGAAATACTACATGCGATGGATTACGCTGGTATGGTAGCTCCGCCGTAGCCAAACCATTCGCGCCAACAGGGCCGCGCAATGCTCTGCTGATAAAGTGCCGGAATGCAATCCCCGGAGCCTTGGGTTTTTAAAAAGTCGACAGGGCGGCGCGCCCGTATTTACAACTTGTTTTCGCACATTACTGGCTAGTGATTGTATTTGCCGTTTGATTTCTGCCAGAAACCATTCACACAATTGGAGTCAGCATAACATCTGGTGATGTCCTGTTAGCAGGAGGTTTAGGAAATGGCTTCTTGTTGACTAACCCTTCCACCTCTTCTTTTTTGTAGAATGCCACCCGTTTGGCTTCAATTTATCATGGCTTTCGCGGTAGTCCGTGCCCCAGTGCATCACCGCTCAAGTTGATCGTTTTGAAACCATTCTCACCCACGGACGGCCTGAATATCCTGCCTGGAAGAAATCCCTGATCCGAAGCCATTGATCTGTCCGATGTTCCGGCTTGCCATCCATGGTGGCCTTTGAACTCCAGCACGCAGCTTGAATCAGAATCTTTCCGATTTGGGAATCCTGAATGTCAACAGAACCTAGTATTTCTTGTGGCCGTGCTTCATCTGGCATTTGCCGTGGCTGCTATGCGACATGCATTTGCCGTGATGTCCCTTCATTGCTTCGGCCGAAGCGACATAACTGGCACTGCCAACTACAAGAGCCAAAACTGCGGTTACGATTTTCAAAGTGTTTTTCATGGGTATCCCTTTCGAAGAGTGAAGCGGTTATCTCAACCACCCGCGCAACGGTGTTACTTAAAGATTAAGCATTGCGTGTAACCAACATGGGCGTAAAACACTGTTTTGTAAAGTCGGGAGTGGGCGTATTTATTCTGTAATCCTGCCATCGTTGGATTATTCCGGCGATCCATGGTTCTGCAATATCGCTGGTTGAAAGATGACGCTCAGCCGCATATTTCACGTCATTTGATGATGTGATATTATCACCTGAATGAAATGAAGCACGATGGGGCTGGCTGGGCGCTCTATAGACCGGTTGATCGGGCCATTGAAGGAAGCTGTGCACCCTCCGTCATCTGAGGGCGAACGCCTATTAAGACGTAGAGACTGGCTTCTCGCGATGTCTATAGCCCTCAGACCACGTGACTAAGGCCTGAAACCTTGCTGCTTTGAGCACCTCATCTTCTGACAAATGAGGCAGAGCGAGGTGGAGTGCTTCATGGAGAAAGGTTTCGAACTTTTCTCTGCCTTTGAGGCGGCTATCAATTTCAATGTGACTACTCAAACGCCGGTCCATAGGTATATGGGCCATCCCTAAAGCCTTGTGGCGCCCCAGTTTTCTGAAGGTGACCTTAGGCATTTTACGTAAATCAACGAAGAACATCCATTCACTATGGGGTATTTTTCTCTGAACACCAAGTTGAGTTTACTACTCCGACAGTAAAAAAAATTTTCCCAATAGTAAGAATGAGATAGCGGCAACTCCTGCAACGGCAGGTGAGCCTCGTGAAGCTAATAAGAAGATCACCAGGACAATTAAAAAATCCAAAAATTCGTAGGAAAGCGCAAAATGGCAAGTAACTTCAATGCCAAACGGTCGCAGTCTGCACTCAGCTACTGGCCGCAATCGCGCTTACAATAGCGCTAAACCAATAATACGACCCGGCACCGAACTGCACGTGCCTGTGCTAATGTCTGGTACAATATCGGCAACCAGAAAATATCGCAGGTATGGATGACCTTAGCACATTGACACGTTACTTTGATGAGAAGCCCAAATAGGATGATGACCGTTCGACTGGACCTTGTAATAGCAACAATTGATGCCGTGAACGCAAAAGACCCGACGGTGATTGCAGACGCAGGTGAACGGCTCCCCAGGGCATTGCTCTATGGCAGGCGCATGTCCGCTGTACTCGACACATTCATGCCCGAGGCGCCGCAAGTGTTGCTTATTGCCGCTAGGGCGCAGCATATTGAGCGCTGGGTTATTCCCCGTGCCACCTATCCAGACGGTCGCATGGGCTATCTTAAATGGCGCAAGGATCTGCAGCAGCATCATGCAAAACGCTGTGGCGAGCTTATGCGGGGCGCGGGTTACGGCGATGACGACATCGAGAAGGTCGGCGCGCTTCTGCGCAAAGAACGTCTCAAATACGATGTGCTTACGCAGACCCTTGAGGACGTGATCTGTCTGGTTTTCCTCCAGTATGAGGCACCGGAATTCATAGCACTTCACGCTGATGACAAAGTGCGCGACATTCTGGCGAAGACAGCGCGCAAAATGTCGCCCCCTGGTCTGGCCGAGGCCGGAAAGCTTACCCTTGATGCCCGCCTAGCAAAGCTCCTCACGCAAGCACTGGCAACACGCCTTGCGGATTAAACATCCACCTTTTTGTGCTGCTGTATCATGTCTTTTTCGGAACTGTGCCCTGCCCGATATTTTATACCAAATGTGATGAGAGATTATTAGGGTGTGTCGTCATTTGAGCCAAACAAGCGCACAGGCGAGATGAAGGCCGGCGAGAAAGTTTCGTGCGGTT
>JAYVCU010000023.1:0-4105 GCA_043749835.1 Hyphomicrobiales bacterium | reverse complement strand
CGTCTGGGGGCCAATGCGATCCTTGGCGTGTCGCTGGCTGCGGCCAAGGCTGCGGCTGAATCGTCGGCACTACCGCTGTATCGGTATATCGGCGGCGCTGCGGCCCGCACATTACCAGTGCCAATGATGAACATCATCAACGGCGGCGTGCATGCCGACAACCCGATCGACTTTCAGGAATTCATGATTATGCCGGTGGGTGCAGACAGCTTTAAAGAAGCATTGCGGGCCGGGGCTGAAATTTTTCACACATTAAAAGCGGCATTGAAGAAGGCTGGTCATAACACCAATGTCGGTGACGAAGGCGGCTTCGCGCCCAACTTGCCATCTGCAACCGCTGCGTTGGATTTCGTAATGCAGTCTATCGAACAAGCGGGTTACAAGACTGGCAAAGATATTTATTTGGCGATGGATTGCGCCGCCACCGAGTTCTTTAAGGGCGGCAAATATGTTTACGAAGGCGAAGGCAAGACGCGCTCGATTGACGAGCAGGTGGATTATCTTGCCAAACTGGCAGCTGATTATCCAATCATCTCTATTGAAGACGGCCTGTCTGAAGATGATTGGGACGGTTGGAAAAAGATCACTGATAAAATTGGCAAGAAGACCCAACTGGTGGGCGATGATCTGTTTGTCACCAACACTGCGCGTTTGGCCCGCGGCATCAAGAGCGGCACAGCCAATTCCATTTTGGTAAAAGTGAATCAAATCGGCTCACTCACTGAAACTTTGGAAGCTGTGGAGATGGCGCATAAGGCGGGTTACACCGCCGTGATGTCTCATCGTTCTGGTGAAACCGAAGATTCAACCATTGCCGATCTTGCGGTGGCCACCAACTGCGGACAGATTAAAACCGGCTCACTGGCACGTTCAGATCGGTTGGCGAAATATAATCAGTTATTGCGCATCGAAGAAGAACTCGGCCCACACGCATTTTATGCAGGCCGGACCATTGTGAAAGGCTAATGTCAGGCTACGGCCTGTTGCACTGGCAAAGGCGCAATGTCGCTCAATTTGGTGTGCGATAATGCGGCTGTCATGGCGCGCGAAGCTTCGGCCAATTTAGGCATCAGCGCCTTAAAAATCTGTCGCGCAGTATCGCAATGTGAGTTGTCGCTGCTGCGATGAACGCGGAAGACCTGTTCATCTTCCACAGCTTGATAAATTTGCGAAAGTGTAATCTCGTCTGCGGGTCGACCCAAAACAAAGCCACCAGCGCGGCCAGATGTCGAAGCAACCAAAGCCTTTCCTTCCAGCTGTGACATCAGCCTGCGGATCACGACAGGGTTGGTATCCACACTTTTAGCGATGATGTTTGAACAGACAGGGCCGTTCTTGCCGTAATGAGCGAGCAAACTCATCACATGCACGGCAACTACAAATCTGCTGGATGACAACATGCACGTTAGATCGGCGCATATGGATTAAAAATCAAGTGCCAGCGCCACGGGCGTCATTAATGGTTCATTAAGCTTGAATGTCTGTAATGGACTTATGTATTTGATTTTTCGCCACCGAATGGAACTCGTGGTCAGCATCGCCTGCATGGGCCTGATAGGCTATTTGTGCTGGCAAGGTTTCTATGGGGTGCGCAGCATTCATTACCGCAGTACACTCAGCCATAAGTTTGCGACTTTGACAGCAGATTATAATGGCATTGCCAACCAGCGTAAAGTTCTCGAAAATAGAGTTAAAATGGTTCAACCAGGAACGATGGATGCCGATCTGGTTGATGAAATGGCGCGGCATGATCTCAATATGGGCAATGCAACCGACGTTGTGGTAATGCTGAAGCCGTGATTCAGTTGAAAAATCCGTTAGATAAACCTAAATCGGGTTAATATCACTTTTCTCTAATCGCCCCAATAGTTTAATGCTATAAGCTTGGCAAATACAGGAGTGATTATGGCGGTCAAATCTGCTTACATGGCTAAAAAGAACCCAAAACCTGAAAAATTTTCAAAGAAGGCCGATCTTCTCAATTCCGGTTTAACGGCCGATGAAGAATTGAGAGCCTTAAAAGACATGTTGCTGATCCGGCGCTTTGAAGAAAAGGCTGGCCAGCTTTACGGCATGGGACAAATCGGCGGTTTCTGTCATCTCTATATCGGCCAAGAGGCCGTGGTGGTTGGTGTTGAAATGGCAGCCATCCAAGGCGACCAACGCATTACATCTTACCGCGATCACGGCCACATGCTTGCCTGCGGCATGGACCCGAAAGGCGTAATGGCGGAGCTTACGGGCCGTCAAGGCGGGCTATCAAAAGGCAAAGGCGGATCAATGCATATGTTCAGCCGCGAAAAGAATTTCTTCGGCGGGCATGGTATTGTTGCAGCGCAAGTGCCGCTTGGGGCAGGGCTGGCCTTTGCCAATAAATATCGCGGCAACAAAAATATATCTTTCACCTATTTTGGCGACGGCGCTGCCAATCAAGGCCAAGTTTATGAAACGTTCAACATGGCTTCGATCTGGAAACTGCCAGTGATTTTTATCATTGAAAACAACCTTTATGCTATGGGCACTTCTGCTACGCGCTCGACGGCGGAGGCGGAACATCTTGGTGCGCGCGGTGAGGCTTTTGGAATTCCATCAGAGCAGGTGGATGGCATGGATGTGCGCGCCGTGAAAGACGCTGCTGACCGTGCGGTGGAACATTGCCGTTCGGGCGAGGGGCCATATATTCTTGAGATGATGACCTATCGTTATCGTGGCCACTCAATGTCTGACCCAGCCAAATATCGCAGCAAAGAAGAAGTGCAGAAGATGCGCGAAGAGCATGATCCGATTGAGCAGGTAAAAGCGCGATTACTAAAAGCCAACCGCTTGACCGAAGATGATTTTAAAAAAATCGATTCCAGCGTTCGCGATGTAGTGACAGCTGCCGCAGATTTCGCCATGGCCGATGCGCCGCCAGCAGAGGCCGAACTCTGGACTGATATTTATAAAGTGGCTTGAGGAGTATCACATGCCAACTATTCTCATGCCCGCCCTTTCACCCACCATGGAAGAGGGCAAGCTTTCCAAATGGCTCAAAAACGTGGGTGACCCGATAAAGTCTGGCGATGTTTTGGCCGAGATTGAAACGGATAAGGCCACGATGGAAGTGGAAGCCATTGATGAAGGTCCGCTGACGGAGATTTTGATTCCGGCAGGTACTGCAGGTGTGAAAGTGAATACGCCGATCGCGGTGATTGGCGTTGCCTCTGCTGTAAAGTCTGTACCCCCTCCGTCAGCGCAGAACGCTGACACCTCCCCCGTGAAGGGGGAGGATAAGGGCACGCAGATTTTATCCTCCCCCCTCGCGGGGGAGGTGGCGCGTAGCGCCGGAGGGGGGGCTTTGCCGCAAGACCTAGAAATCCCCGCTGGCACTGAAATGATCTCCATGACCGTGCGCGAAGCCATACGCTCGGCCATGTCAGAAGAAATGCGCGCTGATAACGACGTGTTCCTGATGGGCGAAGAAGTTGGCGAATATCAGGGTGCCTATAAAATCAGTCAAGGCATGCTGGAAGAATTCGGGCCAGAACGCGTTCGCGATACACCGATCACTGAACATGGCTTCACCGGCATTGCTATTGGCGCAGCCTTTGCCGGTTTGAAACCGATTTTAGAGTTCATGACATTTAATTTCGCTATGCAGGCGATTGACCAGATCATTAATTCAGCGGCAAAAACGTTATATATGTCGGGCGGGCAGATGGGCTGCCAGATTGTATTCCGTGGCCCCAACGGCGCGGCGGCCCGCGTTGGCGCTCAGCACAGCCAAGATTACACAGCCTGGTATTCACAAATCCCCGGTCTTAAAGTTATCGCCCCTTACTCTGCCGCTGATGCCAAGGGCTTGATGAAAGCTGCCATCCGCGATCCGAACCCGATCATATTTCTTGAAAATGAAATCCTCTACGGCAAATCATTTGACGTGCCGAAGTTGGATGATTGGGTTGTGCCAATTGGCAAAGCCCGCATTGCGCGTGCGGGTCATCATGTGACCATTGTTTCGTTCAGCATCGGCATGACTTATGCGTTGGCTGCTGCCGAAAAGCTGGCGGCTGAAGGGATTGAGGCTGAAGTGATTGATCTTCGCACGATCAGGCCAATGGACATA
>JAYVCU010000022.1:0-4967 GCA_043749835.1 Hyphomicrobiales bacterium | reverse complement strand
CCGCGATAAAGGACATCAAGCTCTCATGAAAAACTTTTATTCAATCTCCGAGCCCATAAAATACGCTGGCCCGAAATCTGAAAATGCACTGTCTTACCGCTGGTATAATCCTGATCAAAAAGTGCTGGGCAAAACCATGCGCGATCATCTGCGCTTTGCCGTTTGCTATTGGCACACATTGTGTTGGCCCGGCGGTGACCCATTCGGCGGCGAAACGTTCATGCGTGAATGGCACCACATGGCTGACCCGATGAAGGCCGCCGAGAAAAAAGCTGAGGTGATGTTTGAGACGTTGCGCATTCTCGATATTGATTATTTCACCTTTCACGACCTTGACATCGCGCCGGAAGGAAAAACCCTTCACGAATTTAACTATAATGTTTCCGCCATTGCCAAAATTCTTGAAAAGCAGATGGCCATGCACAACAAAAAACTGCTGTGGGGCACGGCTAATATGTTCTCCAACCGCCGCTTCATGGCGGGTGCGGCCACCAATCCTGACCCTGATGTGTTTGCCTATTGCGCAGCGCAGGTGAAACATTGCCTCGACATCACCAAAGATTTAGGCGGTGAAAATTATGTGATGTGGGGCGGGCGTGAAGGTTATGAAACGCTAATCAACACCCGCATCGGCCAGGAACTGAAACAGGCGGGGCGCTTCTTGTCGCTGGTGGTCGAATACAAACATAAGATTGGTTTTAAAGGCCCGATCCTGATTGAACCCAAGCCCAAGGAACCAAGCACCCATCAATATGATTACGATGTGGCCACCATCTACGGCTTGTTGAAATCATATGGCCTTGAGAATGATGTGAAAATGAACATCGAACAGAACCACGCCATTCTCGCTGGCCACACGTTTGAGCATGAAATTGCCTTAGCCTCATCTCTTGGCATTTTCGGTTCGCTGGATTTGAATCGCGGTGGCTATCAAGTGGGCTGGGACACCGACCAGTTTGCAATGAATGTGCCCGAGCTAACATTGATGATGCTGGAAGTGATCCGCGCTGGCGGCTTCACCACCGGCGGCATGAATTTTGATGCGAAAATCCGTCGTCAATCATTGGATCCGGACGATCTGCTTTATGCCCACGTGGCTTCAATGGATGCTTGCGCGCGCGGGCTTTTGAACGCCGCTAAGATCACTGAAGATGGCAAGCTTGATGCAGCGATAGCCGAACGTTATGCCGGCTGGGACAAGCCAGAGAATAAAGCCATGTTAGACAAGGGCGCGACTTTGGAATCTATTGCCGCGCGTGTTCACAAAGACAAGATCGAACCGCAACCCAAATCCGGCCGCCAGGAATATCTCGAAGGATTATTGAATAACGTCTAGACCCTTCGAGGCTCGCTAAAGCGAGCACCTCAGGGTGAGGGTACATTTATTTTCCCTCATGCTGAGGTGCTTTGCAAAGCAAAGCCTCGACGCATGCGCCACATACTCAGGAGGAAACAAATGCCCACCACCATCAAAGGCCCCGCCATATTTCTCGCGCAATTTGCAGGCGACGCAGCACCGTTTAACTCATTCGGTAGCATTTGCGAATGGGCCGCAGGCCTTGGCTATAAAGGTGTGCAAGTGCCCACATGGGATGCGCGCTTTATGGATTTGAGGAAAGCCTCGGAAAGCAAAACCTATTGCGATGAACTCAAAGGCACCGCCGCTAACCACGGGCTGGAAATCACTGAACTCTCCACCCATTTGCAGGGCCACCTCGTAGCGGTGAACCCCGCTTACAATGAAGTGTTGGACGGCTTTGCGCCCAAGGAAGTGCACGGCAACGCCAGTGCGCGCCAAGCCTGGGCTGTTGAACAGGTGAAGATGGGCGCGCTGGCCTCGAAACATTTGGGTCTTCACTCTCATGTCTCTTTCACTGGCGCTCTGGTGTGGCCCTATCTCTATCCATGGCCGCCACGCGCCCCCGGCATCATCGAAGAAGGATTCACCGAATTAGCCAAGCGCTGGCTACCATTGCTGAATACGTTTGATGAATGTGGCGTTGATGTAGGTTTTGAAATTCACCCCGGCGAAGACGTGATGGATGGCATTACGTTTGAAATGTTCTTGGAAAAGCTGGGCGGCCACAAGCGCTGCCAGATCAATTACGATCCATCACATTTTGTGTTGCAGCAGTTGGATTATCTCGACTTCATTGACATCTATCATGAACGCATTTGCGCTTTCCATGTAAAGGATGCGGAGTTCAACCCCACAGGCAGGCAGGGCGTTTATTCCGGTTTTCAAAATTGGGCGCAGCGCGCTGGAAGGTTCCGCTCGCTGGGCGATGGACAGGTGGATTTCGGCGCGATCTTCTCCAAGCTCTCGCAGTTTAATTATGACTCGTGGGCCGTGTTGGAATGGGAATGCTGCCTGAAATCATCCGACCAGGGTGCCGCCGAAGGTGCACCCTTCATCGCCAGTCATATCATTCATACTACGGGTAAAGCCTTTGATGATTTTGCAGCGGGCGAGGGCGCGGACAAGGCGCAGATTAAACGAATGTTGGGGATCTGAGTTGGTGACGCACCCTTCGAGGCTTGCTTAAGCGAGCACATCAGGGTGAGGACAATAGATTATTCAACAGATTATTCAACCAAAATTCCTCACGCTGAGGTGCATTGCGAAGCAAGGCCTCGAAGCGCGCCACGAGTCTTGAAATCTCCCACACCTTATCCCACATAAGCAACGCATTGGAGGGCAGTATGATGATCTTTATTCTCAATCTAATTTGGTTTGTACTCGGTGGCTGGCTTATTGGCCTCGGTTGGATATTGGCTGGCATCATCATGGCGCTCACCGTCGTGGGCCTGCCCTGGGCGCGCTCATGTTTTATGATTGCACGTTATTCCTTCTGGCCTTTTGGCTATGACATTGTTGCGCGAGATCAATACTATGGTCGTGAAGACCTTGGCACTGGCGCATTGGGCACCATCGGCAATGTCTTGTGGTTTGTTTTTGCGGGCTGGTGGCTGGCGTTAAGCCATTTGGCTTTGGCTGTGGGCTTTGCTGTTACGATCATCGGCATTCCCTTCGCTTGGGCCCACGTAAAGCTGGCCATGGCCTCATTGTTCCCCGTGGGCAAAACCGTTGTGGCGACAGATGACTTCCATCTGATGCCGCCGCGCGGGGTCACTCAAGCTCGGCAAGTTTAAATTGGTAAGGCGTCGAACAGAACTCACATACCACTTCAATCGTGCCGTCCTTTTCCATGTCGGCACGATCATTTTTTGGGAAGTTGCGCAACATGGCTTCCACTGTCTCGCGCGAACATGTGCAATGGCGCGTAATGGCAATGGCGGGATAGACTGTCACTCCGTCTTCGTGATAAAGTCGGTACAGCAAATCTTCTGAACTGAGCGTCGGGTCAAGGAGCTCGTGATCCTCAACCGTATCCATCAATAACCGCGCTCTCACCCAATTATCATCTTCAGGCGTTTCAGAAACAAAGCCGTCCGGTGCATCGCCCATCTGTTCAGGAATGGCAGAAACGCCACCTTCGCTCGGCAAATGCTGCACGAGTATGGCACCGGCGCGCCAATGCTGCGCCTTTTCTCCTCGTGACAACATCGGCCCCGCTGCAACGCGCAAGCGCGTAGGGATTTGTTCGGACTGTAAGAAATAAGTATGCGCCGCCTCGGCCAAAGTATTCTGGCCCAAAGGTACAATACCCTGATAGCGCTCCATGTCTTGGCCTTGATCAACCGTCATCGCCAGATAACCTTCGCCCAACAGCTCTTTCTGTTTGGGAACCTGCAAACCTTCAAGCTTTGCCTTGTCAAACTTCGCCATGCCGCGCACCTGGCCCGGCACCACATAGTCTGCAACCAACATCGAAACCGGCCCATCGGTTTTGGTTTGCACGATGAACTTGCCATTGAACTTCAGTGTGGTGCCCAGCATGGCGGTGAGGGCCACACTTTCAGCAACCAGTGCCGAAACGGCATCAGGGTAATCATGCTTCGACAAAATATCATCAACCACCGGCCCAAGCCGAACCAAGCGGCCGCGCACACCAAGGGGTTTGATGGCAAAGGGGATAACGTGGTCGGTGGCGGTGCTGCTCATTTTCCAAAGCAGCTCAACAAAATCGCCTTCTGCGCATGGACGCGGTTTTCGGCTTCATCCAACACCACAGATTGCGGGCCATCAAACACGCCGTCTGTCACCTCTTCATTGCGGTGCGCTGGAAGGCAGTGCATAAAAATTGCATCCTTGGCGGCGTGCAACATGAGGGCTTCATTCACCTGATAAGGCTTCAGCAAATTATGGCGCGAGGCCACATCATCATTATGCATCGAAACCCAGGCATCAGTAATCACGCAGTCGGCATGAGTTACAGCTTCTTCTGCTGAAGTCAAAACGTCAACATCGGCCTTATGTTGTGTGGCCCAATTCATCACGTCATGGCGCGGGCGCAGGTCTGTGGGGCAACCCACTTTCAGCGAACCGCCCAGAACACCCACGGCCTCAATCCACGACGCACACACATTATTGCCATCGCCAATCCACGCAACGCGCTGCTTGCACACTTCGCCCTTGCGCTCTTCCAGAGTTTGAACGTCGGCTAATACTTGGCAGGGGTGCGAATAGTTAGTCAGGCCGTTCACTACCGGAATGCTAGCAGCCGATGCAAACTCTAACAGGGTTTCGTGGCTGGCGGCGCGGATCATCACACCGTCGACATAGCGCGACACGACCCGCGCCGTGTCAGCAATCGTTTCACCACGCCCCAACTGCATCTCAGCGCCAGACACGGTGAACACTTCACCGCCCAACTGCCTGATGCCCATTTCAAATGAAAAACGCGTGCGTGTTGAAGGTCGTTCAAAAATCAGAGCAATAGCTTTGCCCTTAAGTGGTTGATCAATATCCACCTCACCTTTGGATAAATGAGCGCGAACGTTCTTGCGCCGCGCAGCTTCATTCAAAATTTTACGAAGCGCGGCTTTAGAGAAATCTTTTAAGT
>JAYVCU010000021.1:0-7905 GCA_043749835.1 Hyphomicrobiales bacterium | reverse complement strand
GAGTGTGGGGAGACGGGTTAATTAAATGCACTGTCACCGTAACCCTTCAGGGCCAAACGCCTTGTAAGCCCGCAGCCAATCATGCAGCGCCGTGCGCGTCACACCCAAATCCCGCGCCAATGGCAAGACACCTTCGCCGCGCAGAACCCGTTTGATGACCTTCACCTTAAACGCCGTCGGGTATTGGCCACCCTTCGATTTGCTACTTCTCTTTTTCAGCACAGGTCATCCTCTCCTCAGGTTACCTGTAACCGAAATTATCGTGTCTCACTTATAGGGTGCAGTCCAGCACTGTCACCGTAATTCCAAAATTAGGTACCTAGAAAATGACCTTCCAATCATATTTATCCCTCCAAAAAACAATTTTTACCCGATAAATTTATTCCGCCGCCTCTTTCCTTACACGCTCCAGCACGTCCTTCAAATATTGTCCGGTATAGCTCTTCGGAGTCTTCACCACGTCTTCCGGCGTTCCGGCAGCTACTCGCCAGCCAGGGCCATCACTTCGAACACTTTTGCGTCGCGGGCGGCAGTTTCGATGTCTCCTGCCTTCAATGCTTTGTTAACGCGTTCGATTTTGCGCACGTCTTCTGGCGACAAATAAGGCCCCCAAGACTCGTCATCGGGAATAAGATGAACTTCTACTTCCGCTAAAAGGTTGCCATGGCGATAGCGTTTGATTGTTGTCGCAGTCATTTAGGCCTCCGTTTCATAAATCCATCATACCATTTATCAACATTTGGGAAATAGGCAGTGATCAGGCTTGCTACATCCGCATTGGACTTAGACAAACCCCAAAGAACATGAATGGTTTGGTCGTTCCGGATTTTTTGCAACAACAGAACAGATGGTCCCTTGAATGCGTCAGGATAATACTCAATTTCGTGTGCATCGGCGATGCCTAGCAAGATTTCGTCCAAGCCAATGCCATCATCAAGTAGGGCTTCTTGGCCATGTTCAGTAATGCGCAATTTGCCAGCCTTAACTAGCTCTATGACTGTGTTAGAGGCCAAACTCACTCCGCCGCCTCTTTCCTCGCCCGCTTCAGCACATCCTTCAAGTAATGCCCGGTATAACTCTTCGCATTTTTCGCCACATCCTCCGGCGTTCCTGCGGCTACGATTTCGCCGCCGCCGTCGCCGCCTTCTGGCCCCAAGTCGATGATCCAGTCGGCGGTTTTTATGACTTCGAGGTTATGTTCGATCACCACCATGGAGTTGCCCTGGTCCACCAACTCATGCAGCACTTCCAGAAGCTTTCTCACATCGTGGAAATGCAGGCCGGTGGTGGGTTCATCGAGCAGATATAAGGTGCGGCCTGTGGCGCGTTTGGACAGTTCCTTGGCAAGTTTCACGCGTTGGGCTTCACCGCCGCTCAGCGTTGTGGCCTGCTGGCCGACTTTGATATAGCCCAACCCCACGCGCTCCAGCGTGGTCATTTTATCGCACACGGATGGCACAGCGCGGAACATGTCGGCGGCTTCGGTCACCGTCATATCCAGCACGTCGGCGATGGATTTGTCTTTGAATTTCACTTCAAGGGTTTCGCGGTTATAGCGTTTGCCTTTGCATTCGTCACAGGTGACATAGACATCGGGCAGGAAGTGCATTTCAATTTTAATTACACCGTCACCCTGGCAGGTTTCGCAGCGCCCGCCTTTGACATTGAATGAAAAACGACCCGGGCCATAACCGCGGGCCTTGGCTTCGGGGAGGCCTGCATACCAATCACGGATGAAGGTAAAGGCACCCGTATAAGTGGCAGGGTTCGATCTGGGCGTGCGGCCTATCGCTGTTTGATCGATCTCGATGATTTTATCGAGATGTTCAACGCCGGCGAGCGCATCATGGGCGAGTGGCGGCTCACGCGTGCCCATGAGTTTGCGGGCCAGTGCGCGGTACATGGTATCGACAACCAGCGTGGATTTGCCGCCGCCTGATACACCGGTGACGCAGGTGAACACGCCGAGTGGAATTTCGGCATCGATATTTTTCAGGTTGTTGGCACGGGCACCCTTCACGGTGATTGTGCGCTTCATATCAACCTTACGCCGCCGCAACGGAATGGGCACTTGCTGGAAGCCTGTGAGATATTGCCCGGTGAGGGAGGCGGGATTGCGCATCACTTCATCAGGTGTGCCTTGCGCCACAATATGCCCGCCGTTGACGCCAGCACCAGGGCCAATGTCGAGAACATAATCTGCCAGCCGGATGGCATCCTCATCATGTTCGACAACGATCACCGTGTTGCCGAGATCGCGCAAATGCGTAAGGGTTTGCAGCAGGCGGGCATTATCGCGCTGATGCAGGCCGATTGATGGTTCATCCAGCACATAGAGCACACCTGTCAGGCCAGAGCCAATCTGCGAGGCCAGGCGGATGCGCTGGCTTTCACCTCCTGACAGTGTGCCGGAGACACGGCTGAGCGAGAGATAATCCAGACCCACGTCAACCAGGAATTTCAGACGGTCGCGAATTTCCTTGAGAATGCGGACGGCGATTTCATTTTGTTTTGGTGTTAGCGTGGAGGCGAGTGTGCCGAACCATTGGTCAGCCTGGCGGATGGAAAATTGCGAAACCTGGCCGATGTGGAGGTGATCAATCTTTATGGCGAGAGTTTGTGGCTTGAGGCGGTAACCCTTGCAGGTTTGGCATTCATGGTCTGACTGATATTGCGACAGTTCTTCGCGCATCCATTCTGAATCTGTTTCGCGCCAGCGCCGCTCGATATTACCCAGCACACCTTCGAAAGCCTTTTTGTTTTTATATGTTCTGAGGCCATCATCGTAAGAGAAGGTGACTTCTTCCTCTCCCGTACCGTTCATGATGACATCGCGGGCTTTTTTGGGCAGGTCTTTCCACGGCGTGGTCATGGAGAATTTAAAGTGCTTCGACAGTGCCTGCAATGTTTGGGTGTAATAGGGGGTTGTCGCTCCGGTTTTTGCCCATGGAGCAATGGCACCATTACGCAGAGAGATTGATCCATCGGGAACCACCATATCGGGCTCAAACTTCAGTTCCGTGCCGAGGCCGTCACAGGCGGGGCAGGCACCAAAGGGATTGTTAAACGAAAAAATACGCGGCTCAATTTCGTCAATGGTAAAGCCTGAAACCGGGCAGGCGAAGCGCTGCGAGAACATCACACGTTCATGGGTTTCATTGGCCGATTTGTTGGCGCTGTCTTCCTGGGTCTGCGAGGCAGGCAAAGGTTTGTCGGCAAATTCGGCAATGGCCAGACCATCGGCGAGTTTCAGCGCAGTTTCAAATGAGTCTGCAAGGCGTGTGCTGAGGTCGGCTTTCACCACCAGACGATCAACCACCACGTCAATGTCATGTTTGTATTTCTTATCGAGAACTGGAACAGCATCGATCTCATAGAACTCGCCATCAACCTTGACGCGTTGAAAGCCCTTCTTTTGGTAATCGGCAAATTCTTTTTTATATTCGCCCTTCCTGCCACGCACCACGGGCGCAAGCAGATAAAGCCGCGTGCCTTCCGGCAGGGCCAACGTGCGGTCCACCATTTGAGAAACGGACTGCGCTTCAATCGGCAGACCAGTGGCTGGCGAATAGGGAATCCCTACACGGGCAAAGAGCAGGCGCAGGTAATCATAAATCTCGGTCACCGTGCCAACGGTGGAGCGCGGGTTCTTACTGGTGGTCTTTTGTTCGATGGAGATCGCAGGCGATAGGCCGTCTATCTGATCGACATCCGGCTTTTGCATCATTTCTAAAAACTGGCGGGCATAGGCCGAGAGTGATTCGACATAGCGGCGCTGGCCTTCGGCATAGATCGTATCAAAAGCCAGCGACGACTTGCCCGAACCAGACAAGCCCGTAAACACGATGAGCTTGTCGCGTGGCAGCTCTACCGAAATATTTTTCAGATTGTGCTCACGCGCACCGTGTACGGATATGACTCGTTGATATGACATAATGCCTTGACTAGAATAAAACGTGAACGCATTCAATAACTGTTGCATTATGGCAGGCGCTAGGCCGATCAGGTGACAGCAGTTTGAGGATGTCCACAGTGATTCTTTCTGCGTTGGGGTTGGATTAAATCAACATATGGGTACGCACGCGGTATTACGCCAGATCTTTGGCTTTGAAGAGTTTCGTCCGGGCCAGAAAGCGGTGGTGGACAGCCTGATGGCCGGGCGCAATGTGTTAGCGGTTATGCCCACGGGCTCTGGCAAGTCTCTCTGTTATCAAGTTCCGGCTTTAGCCATGGGTGGGCTAGCTGTGGTGATTTCGCCTTTGGTGGCATTGATGCAAGACCAGGTGGCTGCTTTAAAACTGGCAGGGGTTGCGGCAGAGAGTATTAATTCATCGGCGTCGCGCGAACAAAACGTTGAGATTTGGCAGCGCGTGGCTTCGGGCGACGTGAAGATTTTATATCTGGCACCCGAGCGCTTGATGACGGCGCAGATGATTACGGCTCTGAAGAAGTTAGATGTGCGGCTGATCGCAGTTGATGAAGCGCATTGCATTTCGCAATGGGGTGCTTCGTTCCGTCCGGAATATGATGCATTGCAAAATATTGCGCGGGAATTTCCGGGCGTTCCGATTGGCGCGTTTACAGCAACGGCTGATCATTCAACCCGGCAGGACATTGTAAAAAAGATGTTCGCTGGCCAGGCGGATGAATATGTGGCGGGATTTGACCGGCCCAACATTCAGCTGGGCGTTGCGCCAAAGAATGATACCAAAGCACAAGTGTTGGAATTTCTCGCCGATCACAAAAATGAAAGCGGCATCATTTATTCTCTGTCTCGCAAAAGCACCGAGGAATGGGCGGCCTATTTGAAAGCCAAGGGGTATCGTTGTGTTGCCTATCATGCGGGGCTTTCGGCCGAGCTGCGGGCCGATAATCAGAATTTGTTTATGACTGAGCCTGCGGTGATTGTGTGTGCAACCATCGCGTTCGGCATGGGCATTGATAAGCCCGATGTACGATTTGTGGTCCATACTGATTTGCCATCGTCGCCGGATGCTTATTACCAGGAGATTGGCCGTGCGGGGCGTGTTGGCGATCGTGCTCTCGCGCAATTGTTTTATGGCCAGCAGGATATTATGATGCGCCGCCGCTTTATCGGTGATGAAGACGGCGGCGAGGACAGGCGCAAACGTGAATTGCAGAGGTTGGACGCGCTGGTCGCCTATGCCGATGCCTCTTCATGTCGGCGTCAACTGTTATTGTCGTACTTCGGCGAGGAGTCCGCCCCTTGCGGCAATTGCGATGTGTGTCTTGATCCCTCTGAGATGGTTGACGGATCATTCGATGCGCGCAAGGTGATTGCAGCCGTGATGCAAACAGGCAGTCGGTTTGGTACTGGTTATCTGGCCGATATATTGCTGGGACAGGCGACAGAGAAGGTGCACAGCATGGGCCATTCAAAACTCTTGAGTTTTGGTGTGGGTAAAGACCATAGCCGCACGCATTGGCAATCCATGGTGCGGCAGATGGTTGGGGCTGGGTTGCTCAAGAAAAATGATAATGGTTTTGGCGGCATTGTTTTAACACCACCGGGCCAACTTTTGGCCGATGGCGAGGGCGCATTTAAATACCGCGCAGAGACTATTCGCATCACGCGCAAGGATAAGAAGGCGGCAGCAGTGGCGAAAATTGATCCACGTTCGCACGATTTATTGCAGGTGCTGAAAGCCTTGCGGTTAAAACTGGCGACCAAAAAGCGTGTTCCGGCCTATGTCATTTTCTCTGATCGCAGCCTGATTGATATGGCCGAGAAAGTGCCACTGACCAAATGGGATTTTGCCGAAGTACACGGGGTGGGCGATGCCAAGGTGGAACAATTTGGTGAGATATTCTTGACCGAGATTGTGACTTACGTTCAGCACACGGCTTAGGTTGTTGCCATGGTATTACATCCAACTTTCAATTTTGAGATTCTCGCCAACTTGGCTGAAGGCTTTGTCACGCGTCACTAAAATTGCGCCGAGCGAGATTGCGTGGGCGGCGATCATCATGTCTATAGCACTAAGGCCAATTCCACGCTGCATGCACTTTGCATTAAAAACTCCATAAGTTTCTGCAGTTTCAGTCGTCCACGGCAGCACTGTTACCGTCCGTAAGAATGACATTATTGTGCGTGTTAGCGCGGAAGGATTTTGGCGTTTTTCGAGACCGTATAATAATTCGCCTTTGGTTAGCGCCGAGATTGCAACATCGTTGGCGGGTATTTCTCGCAGCCGTTTCAGCACGACCGGCAAATCGCGCCTCATAATGTGGCTAGCGATGTTAGTATCTAATAAATGTAACGTCACTCTTTATAGCTTGCAAACGGATCACGATCCGAATAATCCAGATCGCGGTCTTCAGGCGTCAAAAAATCAGCAGGAAATTTCGTTTTTTCAAGAAGTGCAAAAAAATCGTCCCAAGATTTATGGCGCTTTGATAAAATGACGTCGCCATTCACAGGGTCCCGCCTTATGGACACTTCTTTCCCTTCAAAGCGGAATTCCTTAGGCAGCCGCACGGCTTGGCTACGACCTGTGATAAAGAGTTTGGCTGTTTGGGTCATGATCACACCTCCTATTTGATACATATCATGGTATATATCATTTCACGATAAAAATCAAGCCGTCTTAACTCCGCAGGACCTCACCCACCTCGATCACCTGGTTTTCGCCATAGCCGTTGAAACGGGTGAGGGTAGATATTCCGTAAGCCCCCAACGTGCCAAATTCGATGTAGTCTCCGGCTTGCAGATTGGCCGGTAAATCGAGGCGGTGGGGCAGCACGTCCATGGGGTCACAGGTCGGACCAAAAACCTGCCAATTTTTCAATGAACCTTCGAGAAACGTACCGTCCCGGATGGCGCGAACAGGGGGTTTCAATTCAGGCACCAGCCAGTATTCCATCAGGCCACCGTAAACGCCGTCATTGATGAAAATGTCATCGCCATCGGTGCATACCAATTTCACACATGTGAGAAGCGACATACAGTTCGCCACCAGCCCGCGGCCTGGCTCACATTCCAGTTGGGGTGTGGGCATTCCGGCAAAATGCTGATCACGGGCCACTTCGATGGCGCGGAAATAGACATCAGGTTCCGGAGCTTTTGAATATTCATAGTCCGCTGGAAAACCACCGCCAACATTAAGTTTGGTGACGGCGACACCGGCTCGCTTGGCGATGCGGGCAGCGGCTTCAATATGGCGCGTATAAGTTTGCGGGTCTTTGGACTGGCTGCCCGGGTGGAAAGTAAGCACAGGAATAAAATCAAGCATTTTTACTTTTTTCAATAATTCTATAGCAATATGCTCCGGCGCTCCAAACTTAGTTGAAAAGTCATGAGCTGACGCTCCCCGGTCACGCGGCAGGACTAAACGAACCGCAATTTCGATATTGCGGTCTGTTCCAACACAGTCAGTGATTTTTGCCAGCTCTTCTTTACAATCAATGCAGAAGCGGCGGCAGTTGAATTCCTTATAGGCCCGTTCAATTTCGCGGCGCGACTTAACAGGGTTATGATAATGAAATTGGGCTTTGGGCTGAATGGAATGCACCAGTTCCATTTCGTGCACCGATGCCACGTCCCAAAATTTCATGCCCGCTTTGGCTAGGGTGCTAACTACTTCGCGCGACGGATTAGCCTTAACGGCAAAAGATGTTTCACCTTTAAAGTTTTGAAAAAAGACTTTGGCCCGTGCCAGGAGCGCCGAAGCGGAAAAACAAAAAATTGCAGTTTCACCATCGAGAGTTTTTGAGAGTGCCGCTGCATTGGCGGGTAAAATGGTTGCGGAAGCAGTCATATCTGTTCTCTTTGGATGTGTTGCCGAAATGGTATTCTCCCTACATAATGTCGCCGGTTCAAGACTATTTGTAAGGAGTTTGCTTGATGCGGTTTATGTTTAGTTTGATGATTGTCGTGTGTGTCTG
>JAYVCU010000020.1:0-15240 GCA_043749835.1 Hyphomicrobiales bacterium | reverse complement strand
GTGGGTTACGGTGACAGTGCATTTAATTAACCCGTCTCCCCACACTCCGTCACCCTCGCGAAGGCGGGGGCCTAGCTAGCCTCAGTCATCGGAGCTTGTGGCTAGCGGGATCCCAGCCGGCGCAGGGATGACGGTAGTGGGGTTTTGGTGATAAGCATCACACTAATGAGTAACGCCACCCTTATCAAAATCAAATCCCTCGTTGCCCTTGGCCGCTGGCGACCAACCACCCATGCTTTGCGTCGACTGCAACAGCGCGACTTGCTGCTGCAGGATGCAGTCGCCAGCCTCGAACATGGCGCGTTGACCGAAGACTATCCCACCGACCCACGCGGGCCATCGCTGCTTTTGCTCAGCATCACTTCCGCCAAATTGCCTTTGCATACGGTTTGGGGTATACAAGCAACAGGCGAAGAAATTGTTTCGCTCGTCACTGTCTATGTGCCCGATTCATCTCAATGGCTTGAAGACAACAAGACCAGAAGGCCAAAATGAAAACACAGTGCAAAATGATGATCCATGAAGGCCGTTATGCGGCTGAGGTTTCATACGACGAAGTGAACGACGGCTCGCCCTTTGGCACGCATGTGAGCAAAGAAGATGCCTTCAAGTTTGACCGCGTACGCCTTGCGTTACGCCAAGGCGACGTGGCTTCCGCTGCCAAGGACGCAAAGATTTTTGAACTTAATCCCATCGCAGCGGAATAAGCTAACGGCTGTCAAAATACGCTGCCAAGCAGCAACTATTCCACCGTCACACTCTTCGCCAAATTCCTTGGCTGGTCCACATCGGTGCCCATAAACACCGCTGCATGATAGGCCAGCAGTTGCACGGGGATGGCGTAAACAAACGGGCTGATAAAGGCATGCGCATGTGGCACATGAATATGCCTAAAAGTTTTATGCGCGTTTTGCTTATGCGCCGTGTCGTCGGTGATTAAAACAATCTTGCCACCGCGCGCCGCAACTTCTTCCATGTTCGAGATCGTTTTCTCATAAAGCTCATCGCGAGGCGCAATCACAATCACCGGCACATGCTCATCGACCAAAGCAATCGGCCCATGCTTTAACTCACCAGCAGCATAACCTTCCGCGTGAATGTACGAAATCTCCTTCAGCTTGAGAGCGCCTTCCAGAGCCATCGGATAGTTAATGCCGCGCCCCAAAAACAACACATCGCGCGATTTGGAAATCTCATGCGCCACAGCAGCGATGTTTTTTTCTTCCTTCAAAACCTCGCGCATGTGGCGTGGCGCTTCGATCAATGCCGTCACATACTCGCGCTCCTGCTCCGGCGTCAGCGTGCCGCGCAATTTTCCAGCAAGCAAAGCTAAACACGCCAGCGCCGCTAATTGACACGTAAAAGCCTTTGTCGAAGCCACGCCTATTTCGGGCCCGGCAAAAGTGCGTATGACCAATTCGCTTTCACGCGAGATAGTGGACTCAGGCACATTGATCACAGCAACAGTATGCTGGCCTTGCGATTTGCAATAACGCAGCGCCGCCAACGTATCTGCCGTCTCGCCCGATTGCGAAACCACAAGGGCCATGCCGTTTTTCGTCATCGGTGCTTCGCGGTAACGAAATTCCGAAGCCACATCCACCTCACACGGCAAACGCGCCACCTTTTCAAACCAATACTTCGAAGCCAACCCGGCATAATAAGCCGTGCCACAGGCCACAATGGAAATGCGGTCAAGCTTGGCAAAATCAAACGGCAAAGTGGTTGGCACTTTCACCGTGCGCGTCGAGAAATCAATATATTCCGCCAGCGTATGGCCCACCACTTCTGGCTGCTCTTCAATTTCCTTGGCCATGAAGTGGCGGTGGTTGCCCTTATCCACCATCATCGCTGATGCCTGGCTAAAACTCATCGGCCGCTTCACCGGCTTGTTGGCCGCATCAAAAATGGAAACACCTTTACGCGTCACCACACACCAATCACCATCTTGCATATAGGTGATACGGTTGGTGAAGGGGGCAAGTGCGATGGCATCCGAACCCAGATACATTTGCCCATCGCCATGCCCAATAGCCAGAGGCGGCCCATTGCGCGCACCAATCATCAAATCATCTTCAAAGCGGAACATGATGGCGAGTGCAAAAGCCCCATGCAGATTGCCCAGCACATTGCGCACAGCGTCAACCGGGGCCACACCCCTGGTGCGTTCCTGCGCGATCATATGGGCCACAACCTCAGTGTCGGTCTGCGTTTCGAATTTAACACCTTTGGCGATCAGCTCGGCTTTCAGCTCCGCAAAATTTTCGATGATGCCGTTATGCACAATCACCACGTCGCCCGAAATATGCGGATGCGCATTGGTTTCATTGGGCACACCGTGCGTGGCCCAGCGCGTGTGACCGATGCCAGATGTACCAGCCAGTGGATGCAGCGCCAGCTTGTCTTCCAGGTTGCGCAATTTGCCGGGCGCGCGGCGCCGCTCAATAGAGCCCTTTTCAATGGTGGCCACACCAGCTGAATCATAGCCGCGATATTCCAGACGCCGCAGCGCCTCAACAATATCCAGTGCTACGGGCCTGGTGCCCAAAATGCCTACAATGCCACACATAAATCAGTCCCCTCAAAATACCTTCTTAAAGTCTTTGGCCGCCTGCTTCACGGCGCGGTAACGCTTGGCCCAGCCGTCTTTAATTTGCAGCTCAGGCCGCGTCAGCGCCAAAGCATCGGCTGGCACATCGCGCGTGATCACACTGGAAGCTGCAATGTTTGCCCCTGCCCCAATCTTCACCGGTGCCACCAACGAGGTGTTTGAACCAATAAACACATTCTCGCCAATACTGGTGAGATGCTTCTCATAGCCATCGTAATTGCACGTGATCGTGCCCGCACCAATGTTGCTGCCCGCACCCACTTTAGCATCGCCAATATAGCTCAGATGATTGGCCTTGGCGCCACGGCCGATCACGGCCTTCTTAACCTCAACGAAATTGCCAATATGCGCGTTTTCCCCAATTTCAGCGCCAGGCCGCAACCGTGCAAACGGGCCGATGCGTGCGCCGTCAGCAATGGACGCGCCTTCAATATGCGAATGCGCCAGTATCACAACGTCATCGCCCACCCCCACACCGGGGCCGAAAAAAACATTGGGCTCAATCACCACATCTTTGCCAAGTCTGGTGTCAGCAGAGAAATAAACCGTATCTGGATCAACAAGCGTCGCACCAGACAGCATCGCCTCGCGCCGGGCTGTGTTTTGAAAATGCCGCTCTAAGGTTGCAAGCTGCAAGCGGTCATTCACGCCTGCCACTTCCATTTCATCACATACGGTAAGCGCCACCCTGCTTCCCGCAGAATTGGCCAGTTTTACCAGGTCAGTGAGATAAAATTCAAACTTGGCATTATTGTTTCGAAGCTTCGGGATCAGTTGCCACAGCAGCTCATTGTCGATAACAATAATGCCAGAGTTGCACAAGCGGATGCTGCGTTCATTTTCCGTGCAATCCAAATCTTCGCGAATATCAAGAACATGGTTGTCTTTAGTAATCAACCGACCATAGCCATTTGGGTTTGCGGCCTCAAAGCCCATCACCGCCATTCTGGTGTTGCCCTCAATCAGTGTGACCAAAGCACGCAACGTGGGGGCCTTTACCAGTGGCGCATCGCCGTAAAGCACCAGAACCACACCTTTGAATTTAGCTAAAGTATCTTTCGCCATCGAAACCGCGTGTCCCGTTCCAAGCCGGTCAACCTGCTCGACAAAAGCACACCCGGCAATAACTCTGCGCGCTTCAATTTGCACTGCAGCTTTACCCGGCCCGTGTACAACTACGGCATTGATTGGCCCCAGGGCTTTACCCGCATGGAGAACGTGGCTCAGCATTGTACGCCCAGCTATTTTATGCAAAACCTTCGGTATGGACGATTTCATGCGCGTACCCATGCCCGCCGCCAACACCACCAAAGCCAAATCGGTCATATTTCACCCACACCCCAAACCTTCGACAACATTAGTCGATTTTAGTCACTGAGTTATGAATGTGGCGTAATTGATGAGGCTATCGGTAGCATCTGACACCGAAAATCCGCCCTTGACCCTTTTGCATTGCACAACTATGAACTGCGCCGTGTGGGCCCGTAGCTCAGCGGTAGAGCATCTGACTTTTAATCAGAGGGTCGTGGGTTCGGATCCCGCCGGGCTCACCAATCTTTACGCCATATGCGGCACTGGCAGTCGCCGTTCGATAATTGAAAAAGCGCCAGTGATCGCCCAGGTCAATAACAGATATACACCAGCGACAATCAGCAGGGGCTCATAGATCAAATAGGTATCCTGCATAACCTTATGGGCGGCACCCATCAGATCCATCACGGGAACTGTAAATGCCAAGGGTGTCGACTTCAGCTGGCTGATCACTTCACCAGTTAACGTCGGCAATACCTTGTAAACAGCAGATGGCAGCCAAATGCGCCGCAAAATTTGCCAGCTGCTCATCCCTATCGCTTCAGCCGCTTCAAGTTCACCGCGCGGCACAGCCAAAAAGGCCCCGCGCATGATTTCGCCTTCATAGCCGGCAAAACTCAGGGTAAAAGCGGTTAACACATAATAAAGTGCATCAAGGCGCACCAGCCATTGAAAATGCTCGCGAACACCTGGGATCAGCGGGAATAGAGAGCCCAGGCCATAATACAAAAGGTAAAGCTGCATCAGCAAGGGTGTTCCACGAATGTAATTGCAAAAACATTTCGAAAAAAAGTGGGAAACCAGCCCACCTTTGACTTGAGCAAGGCCCAGCATCACAGCAAGTGCAAAGCCAAAAACAACTGAAACGCCAAGAACCAGAAGTGTTATGAAAAGCCCATGTGCCAGAGCGGGCAAATAGTCTGGCAACCATTCCCAACGCATCACACAGCCCCTCGCACACGAGGTTGGCCGCGTCGCAAATTCTTTTCAAGCTGACCGAACAACCAAACCGACGTCAGCGAAATAATCAGATAGATGCCCTGCGCCACCAGATAGATCACAAAGTACTGCTTAGACACACCGGCGGCTTGCTGTGTTGCCAAGGCCAGCTCTGTGTAACCAACGATTGATACCAGAGCTGAATCCTTGGTGATGTTGAGCCATAAATTGGCTAGTCCCGGAAGGGCATGCGGCAGCATCGCAGGCAGCGTAATGCGCCGGAAACGTAAAGCAGCAGACATTCCCATAGCACTCGCCGCCTCAAGCTGACCCATCGGCACCGCAGTGATTGCGGCTCTTAAAACTTCAGTTGCATAAGCACCTTGAACGATGCCCAAGACGAAAATCGCCGCAATCACGCCGTTCAAGCGCAATGGCCCAAGGCCAAGCTCGCCCAGCAAACGGTTCACTCCGTCGGTGCCTGCATAATACAGCAGCATAATCAGGATCAATTCTGGCAGCGCCCGAAACAGAGTTGTGTAAAACCCAAAAACACGTCGCAACCAGAACGGCCCGGCAATTTTACCCAAGGCTCCACCAAGTCCGAGTACTAGTCCGAAAACATAACCAAAGATCGAAATCTCAAGCGTCCGTAGCGCTCCCCACAGCAACTCATCGCCATAACCACTATCGCCAAATGATAGCAGCGTTGTCAGTGGCACCGCTGCCGCAATAACTGTCATGCCCCCAGCGCTGTGTTAATTGGCTTGCGGCAATCTGAGTTTGCCCGTCAGCTTCCACGTCTCCGTAATTTTGGCAAACGTGCCGGCTTTTGCAAGATCGGCAATGCCCTTGTTGAGTTTGGCTTGCAGTGCGGTGTCGTCCTGGCGCAATCCAAAACCAACGCCCACGCCGAAGATGTCCACATCATAGGGCAACTCGCCCTTTTGTTCACAGCAGCCGCCTTGATCTGATTTTAAAAAATCATCAAGCGCAACACCATCGGCAACAGTATAATCCAGCCTTCCCGCAGCAAGATCAGTGTTGACTTGATCCTGAGTTTCGTAAGTTTTCAACGTGGCCCCTTTGGGTTCAAAATACTTTTTGGCATAAGCCGCATGGATGGTGGAAACTTGGACGCCAATGGTTTTTCCTTTGGCATGTTCCGGCGTAATAT
Organism: Hyphomicrobiales bacterium; assembly: GCA_043749835.1. GTDB lineage: Bacteria > Pseudomonadota > Alphaproteobacteria > Rhizobiales > Aestuariivirgaceae > Aestuariivirga. Next base: position 9,202 of record JAYVCU010000020.1, on the reverse strand, counting down.
CTTTGTCACCGTTTTTTTGACCCATCAAAACTGGTGCCGAATTATAATACATGTTCGAAAAATTGATCACCTTCTTGCGCTTTTCATTGATCGCCATAGACGACATGATGGCATCAAACTTCTTGGCTTGCAGGGCTGGAATAATACCATCCCAAGCCACCTCTTCGATTGAACACTTTTCACCAATGTCGGCGCACAGTGCGTTCATAAAATCAACTTCCCAGCCCACCCACTTGCCGGACGCGTCTTTAGAAGTGAACGGAGCGTAAGGCTCAGCCGCAACCCCCATTTTAAGATCAGCCAATGCAGGTAAGCTCTGAGCAAGGCCTAAAACAAATGCCAGCCCTACGAGCCACTTTTTTTCAATTTTCATTTACAGTATCCTTCCTGAATACATTAAGCGGATATCCCGCTTACAAATTGTCGACATCGTTCACTTTTTGCTGCGCCAAAAACCTGCTGTGGCGAACCTTCTTCTTCAATCTTGCCTTGGTGAAGAAAAATAACGTGCGTTGAAACTTCACGTGCAAAACGCATTTCATGTGTTACCAAAATCATTGTGCGACCATCCTGCGCAAGATTGCGAATAACTTTCAGAACCTCAGACACCAGCTCCGGATCAAGTGCTGACGTGGGTTCATCAAATAGAATAAGTTTGGGTTCCATACACAAAACCCGTGCAATGGCCGCGCGCTGTTGCTGGCCGCCGGAAAGGGTTGCCGGATAGCTATCGCGTTTATCAATCATCCCAACTTTGTTCAAATAAGACTCGGCCCGTTCAACAGCTTCAGCCATCGGTAGGCGCAACACATGAACTGGCGCTTCAATGAGATTTTGCAACACCGTCAAGTGTTGCCACAGGTTAAAACTTTGGAACACCATGCCAAGTTTGCTGCGCACCCGTTCTAACTGCTTGCGGTCGCTCGGGTGCAAATTGCCATCGGCACGCGGTTCCAACATTACTTCTTCGCCTGCGACAATCACCCGTCCCAGTGATGGCAACTCAAGAAAGTTGATGCAACGTAACAGCGTGCTTTTGCCGGAACCAGATGCGCCAATAAGTGAAACGACCTCGCCTTTTTGGGCAGTAAGACTAACGCCTCGGAGCACTTCAATGTGCCCAAAAGATTTGTGCAAGTCTGTCACCTGCAGCGCAGCCGTCATTGCCACGTCACTCACTTTCAAAACCGTTCTTCATTACAATTCTATTTAGCGCCGAGTGCTGAGTCACCTTAAACGAATCGTTTCGCAGCACTCTCATGATCTTGCCTTAGCTGTGAAATATCCAGCTTAATTGGCATTCCGTCAAGCAGCCGCCACTGCCCTGCAACCATAACGCGATCTGCGTGGTGGGCACCGCAAAGTACGAGTGCAGCCACAGGATCGCCGGCACCCGAAAAACGCAATTCATCTAATTTGAATAAGGCTAGGTCCGCCTGTTTACCAACTGCAATGTCTCCGATATCGCTGCGCCCTAAACAGGCGGCTGACCCCTCTGTTGCCCAACGCAACACATCCGTGTGAGAGACCTGCTGGCCATAGCTAAGCCTATTAAGAAGCAAGGCATGGCGAACACCCTCCATTAAATTTGAAGAATCATTAGATGCAGAACCATCAACGCCCAAACCCACGGGCACACCTGCCGTTTCCAGTTCACAGGTGCGGCATTGGCCCGAAGCCAAAACCATATTCGACGTGGGACAATGGCATATTCCGACTTTGTGTTTCCCTAAGCGGCGAATATCGTCATCATTAAAGTGAATGCCATGCGCCAACCAAGTGCGACTTGAAAGCCATCCACAATCGTCCAGATAATCCAATGGGCGCATTTTAAACGCCGATAAACAATAGGCTTCCTCATCAAGGGTTTCCGCCAAATGGGTATGCAGGCGGCAGTCATGTTTCTCGGCCAGCAACGCCGTTTGGCGCATCAAGTCACGCGTCACTGAAAATGGTGAACATGGGGCCAGGGCAATTTGGATTTGTGCACCCTCGCCGCGCTCATGATATTTGTCAATTACCCTCTCGCAATCGGCAAGAATGGTATCATGATCCTGCACCACGCTATCAGGCGGAAGGCCGCCATCTTTCTGCGACAAGTTCATGGAACCACGGGTCACCGTCATGCGCATCCCAAGCGCGCGGGCTTCTTCAACCTGAATATCCATCGCATCATCAAGGCCTTCAGGAAAGACATAGTGATGATCAGATGTTGTAGTCACGCCAGACATCAGCAGTTCTGTTAAAGCCAAACGCGTGGCAATGCGGTGCTCCTGCGGGTTCAGCCTTGCCCAAATGGGGTAAAGCGCTTTCAGCCAGTCAAACAATTCCTTGTTGATGGCCTGAGGATGCGCCCGCGTCAAAGTCTGATAAAAATGGTGATGCGTGTTGATCAGCCCCGGCAAAATCACATGTTGCGAAGCATCATAAAATTGATCGTGTAAAGGTGTTTTTCCGGCGATAACCAGCTCAATGATCTTGCCATTTTCGATCACAAGGCCGCCGCCTGCTCCAGCGGCCATTATAGCGAGCGGGTTCTTGATCCACAGTCTCATTTGTGTCTAACCTCTACGTCATGAACAGCAATGGGAGTCTCACATGAAATCCTCACCAACTGCAACATTAGCACTGTGTCTTGGCACAGTTTTTTGGTCTGCGGCATCAGCTTCTTTGCAAGCTGCCGCACTGGAAGGCGAACTTAATATCGTGGCCTGGCCTGGATATGTTGAACGCGGCGAGAGCGACAAAAACTATGATTGGGTAACCGGCTTTGAAAAAGACACAGGCTGCAAGGTCAATGTAAAGACTGCTGCCACATCCGATGAGATGGTCACGTTAATGAATCAGGGCGGTTTTGATCTTGTCACGGCTTCCGGCGATGCAAGCCTGCGATTGATTGTCGGCAAGAAAGTGCAGCCCATTGACACAACTAAAGTTCCAAACTGGTCTAATGTCGACAAGCGCCTGCAGGATGCCCCGTGGCACACAGTGGACGGAAAACATTACGGCACGCCCTACCAGTGGGGACCGAATCTGCTGGCCTACAACACCAACGTATTCAAAGAGCCGCCAAAGAGCTGGAGCGTTGTTTTCGAAGAACAAAACCTGCCCGACGGAAAATCCAACAAAGGCCGGGTGCAAGCTTACTATGGGGCAATCTATATTGCAGACGCGGCCCTTTATCTGATGAAAAAGCAGCCAGAGCTTGGTATCAAGAATCCTTACGAACTCAACAAACAGCAATATGCCGCTGCCCTTGATGTGGTAACCAAGCAACGCGCTTTGGTTGGTCGGTATTGGGGCGATGCTGCCGTTCAGGTTGATGATTTCAAAAATGAAGGTGTAGTTGCCTCATCGTCTTGGCCATATCAGGTCAACCTGCTTCAAGCTGACAAGTCGGTGATGGAGAAAACCCCCATCGCCTCCACCATTCCCGAAGAAGGTGCCACCGGCTGGGCCGATACAACCATGATGCATGCCGAGGCGGCTCATCCCGGCTGTGCTTATGCCTGGCTTAATCATTCTCTCGATGCCAAAGTGCAAGGTGATGTTGCGGCCTGGTTTGGCTCTGTTCCCGCAGTGCCAGGTGCCTGCAAGGGCAACGCATTGCTGACCGACGACGGCTGTGACACCAACGGTGCCGCCAACTTTGACAAGATCTGGTTTTGGCGCACACCCACTGGAAAATGTGAGGCCGAAGGCACCTGTGTCCCCTATTCACAATGGGCGAAAGACTTCCTGGCCGTGCAAGGCAAGTAAACGTTGAAGGCGACTTTCCGCGCTGACCATAATCATCCCCGCGAAAGTGGGGATGATATTTAATAAGATGTTGGGAACACTCTCAAATCTGTTTTATCGCCGTCCTCTGGTTCTGCGCTTTGTGCTGCTCAGCGGTCCACTGGCATGGATTGTGATCGTTTATATCGGTGCCCTTGCAGCCTTACTGCTTCAGAGTTTTTATCACCTGGATGACTTTTCTGGAATCGTCGTGCATGAGTTTACGCTGACCACCTATGCCCAACTTGCAGACATCTCAAACCTACACATAATACTGCGCACCGTTACAATGGCTGCGGCGGTCACGTTGGTGGCCGCTGTTGTCGCATTTCCCATCGCCTATTACGCAGCGCGTTTTGCCCATGGCAAGTGGAAACCCATATTTTATCTGGCGGTGATGATGCCGCTTTGGTCGTCCTATCTTGTCAAAATCTATGCCTGGAAACTGATCCTCGCCAAAGAAGGTATTTTAAATTTCATATTCAGTGCATTGCACGTAAGGTGGCTTCTTGATGCTCTGCTTGGCCTACCAGTCATCGGCGGCTCCTCTTTGTCATTCAGTTACATTGGCACATTTCTGGTTTTTCTTTATATTTGGCTGCCTTACATGATCCTGCCCATTCAGGCAGCGCTTGAGCGCGTACCCAATGACTATGTAGAGGCCGCAGCAGACCTTGGCGCAACACCGCGCCAAGCCTTTCGTGACGTTATTTTGCCGCTCAGCCTGCCCGGCCTTATTGCCGGTTCAATTTTCACGTTCTCACTCACCTTGGGTGATTATATTGTGCCGCAGATTGTGGGCAATTCCCGCGCCATGATTGGCCAGGCGGTTTACACATTGCAGGGAACCGCTGGTGATATCCCGCTTGCCGCCGCTTTCACTATGGTGCCCATGATCATCATGTTGGGTTACCTGTTAATGGCGAAACGTCTTGGAGCGTTTGATGCGCTCTAATGCAGGCTGGCCTCTCAAACTTGCAGCAGGCGCCGGACTTGGCTTTTTGCATCTGCCACTGCTGCTGATCGTGCTCTATGCTTTCACCAGCGAAGAACGTTCATTCCAGTTTCCACCACCAGGTTTTACGACCCATTGGTTTGCAGTAGCATGGTTCGACAGGCCTGATATTTGGCCGCCGCTATGGCTTTCAATCAAGGTCGGCTGCATGGCCACGGGCCTCGCCTTAATCTTCGGCACACTGGCGGCAGCCGCACTTTCGCGCGCGCAATTTTTTGGCAAAGATCAACTTTCATTGCTGTTCATCTTACCCATAGCTTTGCCCGGAATCATCACCGGCATTGCATTAAGGTCAGCCTTCGACATTATGGGCTTACCGTTTTCAACACTCACCATTATTCTTGGCCATGCTACGTTTTGCATCGTGGTGGTTTATAATAACGCCTTGGCCCGATTTCGGAGGCTATCCCAAGACACGTTAGAAGCGTCTGTTGATTTGGGAGCCAACAGTTTTCAAACCTTCGCCTATATTATCTTACCGCAAATCGCCACGGCCTTATTAGCAGGCGGAATGCTGGCCTTCGCCTTGTCATTTGACGAAGTGATTGTCACAACCTTCACCGCCGGCCAACAACAAACGTTACCAATCTGGATGCTGGGCGAATTGATCCGGCCCCGTCAACGTCCGGTCACAAACATCGTGGCCATTATCGTTATGGCCGTGACTTTTATCCCCATCCTCTGCGCATATTATCTAACGCGCAGCGACGAAGCTAAAAACGTTAACTAGGCAACTGGGTCGCCACGCCGCCACTGTTCATGCGCCGCCGCACGAAAATCGTCGAACGTGCCGAGTTCAATCGCATTACGAATACCCTGCATCAGCGATTGGTAATAAGCGATATTGGCCCACGACAGCAGCATCATGCCAAGCAATTCGCCTGCGCGAATAAGATGGTGCAGATAAGCCCGGCTGTAGTGTGAAAGTGCCGGGCACGGGTGTTCGCTATCCAGCGGACGCAGATCATTGGCATGCCTGGCATTGCGTAGATTGATCTTGCCAAACCGGGTGAACGCCTGCCCGTGCCTGCCGGAACGCGTAGGCATCACGCAATCAAACATATCAACACCGCGCGCCACCGATTCCAAAATGTCATCCGGTGTGCCAACCCCCATTAAATAGCGCGGGCGATCATGGGGCAAAGCTGGCGTGGTAAAATCCAGCGTTGACAGCATCAATTTTTGACCTTCACCCACCGCTAACCCGCCAATGGCATAGCCTTCAAAACCGATCTGGTGCAGACCAGCAGCAGAAGCCAGCCGACGATTTTCATCGGTGCCCCCTTGCACAATGCCAAAATTTCCCCGGCCCGGCTGCGACACAGATTGAAAGCCTTTGCGCGATCGTTCTGCCCAGCGCAGCGAAAGCTGCATGGCATCTTCGGCTTCATCTTCACTGTGCGGAAACGGTATGCATTGATCAAGCTGCATCTGAATGTCTGACCCCAACAATCGCTGGATAGCCATCGCCCGCTCTGGCGTTAACTCATAACGACGACCATCGATATGCGATTGAAATGTTGCGCCGGCCTCCTTGATCTTCCTGATTTTAGACAGCGACATAATTTGAAAGCCGCCCGAATCAGTCAGGATAGGTCCTTGCCACCCAGTGAATTTATGCAAGCCCCCCAAGGCTGCCACTTGCTCAGCACCCGGACGCAGCATCAAATGATACGTGTTACCCAGGATGATGTCGGCACCCGTGGCTTTCACCTGGTCCATATAGAGGCCCTTCACTGTACCAACAGTGCCGACAGGCATAAATGCAGGTGTGCGAATATCACCATGCGCCGTGTGAACCGTGCCGCGCCGCGCATGTCCGTCTGTTTTGTGAAGTGTAAATAAAAATTCGGATGTCATGCCGCCGGCCATAGCAGGCTGGCATCGCCATAGGAATAGAACCGATACCCACCTGCAATCGCATGGGCATAAGCCGCCTTCATACGCGTCTGCCCAGCAAAGGCACAAACCAGCATGAATAGCGTTGACTTGGGCAAGTGAAAATTAGTGATCAGGCCATCAACCGCGCCGAAATGATAACCCGGTGTGATGAATATCTGCGTGGTGCCGGAGAATGGCTCTAATTTGCTGGCTTCAAGCAATCGCAGCGACGTTGTACCCACAGCAATAATCTGGCCTCCAGTGGCACGTGTGGCCTTGAGACGATTAATCGTTTCGCTCGAAACTTCGCCCCACTCCGCATGCATTTTGTGGTTCTTGGTATCATCAACCTTTACCGGCAAAAAAGTGCCGGCCCCAACATGCAGCGTAACAAATTCATGACCAATGCCTGCCGCTTGTAACTTTGCCATAAGGTCTGGTGTAAAATGTAATCCAGCGGTCGGTGCCGCAACAGCGCCGCTCTCTGTAGCAAACATGGTTTGATAGTCGCGCTTGTCTTGCTCATCCTGTGCGCGCTTGGATTCAATATAGGGCGGCAACGGCATGCGCCCCTCCTGTGCTATTGCATCATCCAGCGCCATATTCGCAAGTGCAAAGCGCAGTGTAATTTCACCCGCCTCGCCTTTACTTTCAACATCAGCAGCAAGTGATCCAAACTGAACGCTATCGCCCACCTGCAACTTTTTAGAGGGCTTCGCAAAGGCCAGCCAACGCTGCCCGTCCAAACGCATGTGCAACAGCACTTCAATTTTCGGTGTGGTCCCAAACCGTCCAATGCGGTGACCACTCAAAGAGGCCGGGATAACTTTGGTGTTGTTAAACACCAGAACGTCCCCAGCCTTCAGCAGGCTTGGCAAGTCAGCAACCGTGTAATCCGTTAACGCTTGACCCACTTCGAGCAAAAGGCCCGCCTCACGTGGAACCGCCGGACGAAGGGCAATTCTGTCCGGCGGTAAATCAAAGTCAAAATCAGCAACGCGCATGGCGGTGCTTTAGCAAAAGTTAAACGTCAGCTGCCACACGCATAGTGGCAATCTTGTCTGGCTTGTTCACCGGTTCGCCGCGCTTGATGCCATCAATAACGTCCATGCCTTCGGTAACTTTGCCCCACACCGTATATTGCTTGTCCAGAAATCCAGCATCACCAAAGCAAACAAAAAACTGGCTATTGGCGGAGTTTGGGCTGGACGAGCGCGCCATAGAACACACTCCTTTAACGTGCGGCTCAGCCGAAAACTCGGCTTTCAAATCGGGCTTCTTGCTTCCACCCGTGCCCGTGCCCGTGGGGTCACCACCCTGGGCCATAAATCCTTCGATCACGCGGTGAAATACCACTCCATCATAAAACTTTTCGCGCGCCAGTTCCTTAATGCGGCCGACATGGCCGGGGGCCAAATCTGGACGCATGCTAATCACCACCTTGCCTTTGGCTTTGCCAGCATGATCAGCAATTTCCAGGTGAAGTGTATTTTCCAGATCACCCATTATTGCACCGTTACCTTTGTCATTTTGTCTGGTCCTTCTACAGCACCCGATTGCGGATCACCCTTCTTGAGTGAGTCAACACACTTCATGCCCGCGTCATCAACCTCGCCGACAACCGTATATTGGCCATCTAAAAAGGCACCTTCGGCAAGCATCATGAAAAACTGGCTGTTGGCGGAATTTGGATCATTTGTGCGGGCCATGCCCACCGTGCCGCGTTTGAAATGTTCCTTGGAAAATTCCGCATTCAAATTTGGCTCCTTTGAACCACCCCCACCTGTACCTGTTGGATCACCGGTTTGGGCCATGAAGCCATCTATGACGCGGTGGAAAGCGATGCCATCATAGAAACCTGATGCCGCAAGCTTAGAGATTTGGGCCACATGCTTAGGAGCCAAGTCGGGCCGTAATTTAATCGTGAACGAACAGTTCTTCGACGTGTCTATTTTCAATGTGCCGGCCGCATATGCGGGTGCTGCAAAAAGCGAAAGCACAGCAGTGGCAATCAGGAATCGTTTCATCTAAATCTCCGTTAAAGTGGCAAGGCAAATACCTGTATTTGCCTTTCAAGGCAACAGAGTGGCATTTCTATGAAAAAGCCTTATGGCTGTTTTTATGAAGCCTCCATTTCAAAAATCCGCGCCTCGGTTCAACCGCAAATATGACAAGCCACCTCCGCCCAAACCAGGCCCTGCCAACGACGCTGAGCGCAAGCTGGTGTTTAATCCAGAAAATGATCTGATCTACGGAGCTCATTCCGTAGCTGCCGCTTTAGTCAATCCCAAACGCAAATGTGTGAAACTGTGGACAACTGAAAATGGGGCAGCGCGCCTGCGGGAAGAAATTGGCGAATTGCCCATTGAGCCTGAACTGGTTCATCCGCGCCTGCTTGATCATATGCTCAAAAGCCAGGATGCGGTTCACCAAGGCATTATCCTTGAAGCAAAGCCGTTACGCCAACCCCGGCTTGATCAGCTTCCACATGAAGGCCTTGTTTTGGTTTTGGACCAGGTAACAGACCCT
>JAYVCU010000019.1:0-4386 GCA_043749835.1 Hyphomicrobiales bacterium | reverse complement strand
GCTGGCCACAGGACGCTCTCATGCCATAGGCTATGTTTTCCCATCTGATCGCACATTGATGATTGACCCCTTGTTTTCCGATTTTGTAGCTGGCGCTGCCGAAATTTACGCACCTCAAGGCTTTGAAACCTTGCTTCACGCTGGCGGTCATGAAGATGAAATGGCAGTTTATAAACGCTTTGCTGAAGATGGCGCGGTGGACGGCGTTGTCGTTCAAGGCCCGCATGTCAGTGACCCCCGCGTGGCCTTGCTGAACGATTTAAAAATTCCCTATATCGTTCATGGCAGGCTGAACACCACTGAAACAGGTTATGGCTGGCTTGACATTGACAATCGCGGTGCATTCAAAAAAGCGGCGCGGCTGTTAACCGATTTAGGTCACACCAAAATTGCTCTATTGAATGGCCAGGAAAAACTCACCTATGCGCTGCACCGGCGCCAAGGTTATGAAGCCGCCTTGGCCGACAGCGGCATTGGCGCTAATCCGTCAAATATCTTCAGCGGTTTAATGACAGAAGAAAACGGCTATCGTGAAGCCAAGCGCATGTTGCAACAAAAAAACCGGCCCACGGCTTTGTTGATCTCATCCATGCTAATGGTGTCGGGCACGATTAGGGCTTGCCACGAGCTGGCCCTGCGCATTGGCAAAGATGTTTCGCTGATTAGCCATGATGATAGCTTGCCCTTTATGAATGCCGAGGGCCTGGTGCCGTCGCTTACTACTACCACATCGTCCATCAGAAATGCAGGCAGCCGCGTGGCCGAATTGCTTTTGGCGCGCATTGAAAACCCGGCAGGTCCATTACCTAGCGAACTGTGGAATGTAGATTTAATCGTGCGCGGCTCAACCGGCCCTGTCCCTCAGTGATGTTGCAATCGCTGCTTTCCTGCCGCAAAAGCCCCGTATGAATTCCCAAATCAATTTCCACGAACTTTCAAAACTCAACGCCGCACAGCGCCAAAGTCTTTTGACGCGTGTCGAAAGCGACCTTTCAGATTTTGAAATACAGGTTAAACCCATCATCGCCGCCGTGCGCGCGGAAGGCGATGTGGCCTTGGCACGATTTGCGCATCAATTCGACAAATCTCCTGTCACGGCCGATGCGCTTATGGCTACGCCGGAGGATTACGCTGAGGCCGAACGCACGCTGGCTCCTGATGTAAAAGCCGCAATGGAATTTGCCGCAACAAACATCCGCACCTTTCATCGGCGCCAGAAGCCAGAAGATAAATGGATGATGGAAGTTTCCCCCGGCGCTTTCGGCGGCGAAAGGTGGAGCGCCATTTCATCCGTCGCCTGTTACGTGCCACGCGGCAAAGGGGCCTTCCCTTCAGTGGCGATGATGACCTCGATACCCGCCAAAGTCGCAGGTGTGGAACATGTGATCATCATCACGCCCCCCGGCCCCAACGGCAAAATTGATGACGCCACGTTGGTGGCAGCGACCATGGCAGGCGTGGACGCTGTATATAAAGCCGGTGGCGCACAAGCCATCGCGGCCGTGGCTTACGGCACCAAGACCATCGCGCGCGTGGCCAAAGTCGTGGGACCCGGCAGCCCTTGGGTGGCAGCCGCCAAGCGCCTTGTCTCACACATGATAGACGTAGGCTCCCCCGCCGGGCCATCAGAAGTGATCGTGTTGGCCGATGATTCAGTGAGTGGCGCATTGGCTGCTCTTGATCTGCTGGTGGAAAGCGAACACGGGCCGGATAGTTCGGCCTATTTGGTCACGTGGTCCAAACGTGTAGCCGATGAAGCCATCGCCGCCCTGCCCACTTATTTGGCCAAGATGAGTGCACAGCGTGCCGAATTTGCCTCGACCGTTTTAGGCGGCCCTTTGGGCGGCATCGTGCTGGCCCGAGATGAAGCTGAAGCCATCGCCTTCTGCAATGACTATGCGCCCGAACATTTAGAAGTGCTGTCCGAAACCCCGCACCGCTATCTTGACAAGTTGAAACACGCCGGCGAAATTCTGCTGGGCAAACACACGCCCACCACACTGGGCAATTACGTCATCGGCCCCGACCACGTGCTGCCCACCGGAGGCTGGGCGCGAACGGCGTCGGCCTTGTCGGTGTTCGACTTCATGAAACGCACCACGATTGCTGAGGTTACAGCTGCGGGTTACCCCCTACTTGCGCGACATGCGCAGGCGCTGGCGAAGTATGAAGGCTTTGATGCTCATGCGAATGCGGTTTCGGAGTTAAGGGATGAGTTGTTGAAAAAATCCTGATACTCTCCATCGGCGGGCTACGGTCGATCCTCTCCCCCACCTCTCCATAGGCGAGCTTGACCCGCCCATCCAGTCTTAGCAACATGCTCCAATGCCCAAAGTCCATGTCTACATCATCGCCAGCCGCCGCAACGGTACGATTTATACAGGCGTTACCACCAACTTGGCAGCACGAAATTACGCCCACCGCGAAGGTAACGGCTCAAACTTCGCCAAGAAATATTCAATCAAAATGCTGGTGTGGTATGAAACTTATGACCTCGTAACCGACGCTATCCAGCGTGAATCCAATATCAAACATTGGCCACGGCGCTGGAAGCTGGCTTTGATCGAGAAAGAAAATCCCGACTGGAATGATTTAAACGCAACACTGGGATGAAGACTGGATGGGCGGGTCAAGCCCGCCCACGGAGAGGTGAGGTGTGACGCATCGCCAAACCTCACTAAATCCATTCCCCCAACTCTCCATCGGCGGGCTTGACCCTCTGATCCAGACTTCCGCCCATGGTGTCGGCAAGGTGGTGCTAAACCACACCCAGCTTCTTCTGCAAATTACTGCTTGATGTTGTATACTGGAACGTCAACCGCTCACCCGGGTTAATATAACGAAACGCCTGTTGCGCCATCAATGCGGCTTCGTGAAAGCCGGAGAGGATCAGCTTCAACTTGCCAGGATAGGTGTTGATGTCGCCCACCGCAAAAATACCGGGCACGTTGGATTCAAACTTTTCAGTATCCACTTTGATCAGATTTTCATGCAGGCCCAAGCCCCAATCGGCCACGGGACCAAGTTTCATGGTGAGGCCAAAGAATGGCAAAATGGCATTGCAGGCCACGTCAGACAGTGTGCCGTCTGCGCCTTTCACGGTGGCGGCCGAAAGCACGCCACCTTCGCCTTTGAGGCCAGTGACTTGCCCGATTTTTAATTGCATTTTGCCGTGGGCCGCCAACTCACGCATTTTATTCACGCTATCAGGCGCAGCGCGGAATTCGTCACGGCGATGCAACAGGGTCATCGATTTGACGAGGGGCTGCAAATTATTTGTCCAATCCAGCGCCGAGTCGCCACCGCCGATGATCAACACGTCCTTGCCGCGAAAGGCTTCCATCTTCTTCACGGAATAGAATACGCTGGAACCTTCATAAGCATCAATGCCGGGGATCGGCGGCTTCTTTGGCATGAATGAACCGCCACCCGCCGCAATCACCACAACTTTGCACTGGAATTTCAACCCGCCATCGGTGGTGAGATGAAAATCACTCTCTCCGCGCTTTTCCAGGCTGGTCACCATTTGATTGAAATGACATTTCGCTTTGAACGGCTTGGCCTGTTCCATCAACCGCGTGGTGAGATCAGCACCCGTAACAAATGGCAGGGCCGGAATATCATAAATCGGCTTTTCGGGATAAAGCTCAGCACATTGGCCGCCAGGACGATCGAGAATGTCGATCACCTGACACTTGATATCCAGCAGGCCCAATTCAAAAATAGCAAACAAACCACAAGGTCCCCCGCCAATGATCACAACGTCGGTGGTGATGGTGTCTTGATTTATGTCGCTCACTATTAATCTCCGCAAATCCGTTATCCGTGTGAAGGATTAAAATTGTTTTTCCGGTACCTTCACGCGCAGGCCATCCAACGCGTCGGATACTTTGATCTGGCAACAAAGCCTCGAATTATCTTTTACGTCAAAGGCAAAATCCAACATATCTTCTTCCATGGGATTGCGCTTACCGGTTTTATCCAGCCAATCCGGCTCCACATAAACATGACAGGTGGCGCAGGCACAGGCCCCACCGCAATCGGCATCAATGCCTTGCACCTGATTTTTGATAGCGGTTTCCATCACCGTCATGCCGGGTGTGCCGTTGGCAGTGATTTCTTTGCCATCATGCTGGATGAACGTAATCTTGGCCATAATGTCTCCTGTTGCGGGCAGGCTTTAGGAGAAGACCTTCAAAAACGCAACAGAAGTGGTTCAGGAAATGTGTTCGCGAAAGGCCCTTGCAGCTAACTTGAATTTAGGCGGCAGATGCGGCCCCATGTCTTGCCAATGCTGTGCTAAACCTTGCAACTGCAAAGCCCCAACAGCCGCAGCCGCGCCGCGCAGGGTATGCATTTCAAACGCCAAATCAAGCTTGCTCCAAT
>JAYVCU010000018.1:0-13818 GCA_043749835.1 Hyphomicrobiales bacterium | reverse complement strand
GCCTGGGGCGAAACGGCGGGGTTTGCTGCGCAGGCTGCGGCTGAGGGTTTGTTCAAGTTGATTGCGCAGTACCGATAGAACAAGTGCAATAACCGTCATTCGCCGCGTGAATGGGAACGACGAACGGGCGCTGTCGCGTGTATGTGTAATTAATGGATGTTGGGGGCATAAATTGCCGCTGGCATCGGCGGCGTCAGGCCGTTATAGAGCGCCCTATTGGGGCGAGGGCAAGAGCGATGATGAAAATTGTTTCTGGCAATTCCAACAGACCGTTGGCGGAAGCAATTGGGGCTTACCTCGGCTTACCTTTGGTTAAGTCTGTGGTGAAGCGTTTTAACGATATGGAAGTGTTCGTTGAAATTCAGGAAAGCGTGCGCGGGCAAGATATGTTCATCGTGCAATCCACGAGCTTTCCGACCAATGACCATTTGATGGAACTGCTGATTATCATCGATGCACTGCGCCGTGCTTCAGTTAAGCGGATTACCGCGGTGATCCCTTATTTTGGCTATGCCAGACAAGACCGTAAACCTGGGCCACGCACGCCAATCTCCTCTAAGCTGGTTGCCAACATTATTACGCGCGCAGGGGCTGACCGCGTAATGACGCTGGATCTTCATGCGGGGCAGATTCAGGGCTTCTTTGATATTCCAACCGACAATTTATTTTCCGGCCCGGTTTTTGTGCGTGACATCAGGCACCACAATAATTTGACTAATACCATTGTGGTTTCGCCCGACATTGGCGGCGTGGTGCGTGCGCGCGCTTTAGCCAAACGTTTGGATGTGCCATTGGCCATTGTTGATAAACGCCGCGAACGCGTCGGCGAAAGCGAAGTGATGAACATCATCGGCGATGTGGCAGGCAGGAGCTGTATTCTGATTGATGACATTGTAGATTCGGGCGGCACTTTAACGAATGCCGCAGATGCACTGGTTGCCAAGGGTGCGGTGGATGTGACAGCCTATATTACGCATGGCGTACTTTCCGGTGGAGCCGTGGCGCGGATTACATCATCCAAATTGAAAAGCCTGGTGATCACTGATTCTATTCAGCCCACGGAAGCTGTGCGCATTGCCAAAAACATTCGGGTGATTTCAGTGGCCACGTTAATTGGCGAGGCGATAGGCCGAACCAGCCGCGAGGAAAGTGTGTCGAGCTTGTTTGAATAGCGGGAGGTGGTTTACCTGCCGCGCTGCTCAGCGTAACGATCAACCAAAGCGCGGATCATCCGTTGATAAGGCACGCGTTGCTTTTTGGCTTCACGTTTAAAAAAGTCGAGGCTCTGGCGAGACAGGCTGAGCGTGACTTTCACTTTGTCGTCGCGGATGACCAGGTCGGCGGGCTTGGGCAGAAAGTCATCAACAGATGTGAGCTTGCCCAGCTTGCCGGAGGAATAACTAACGGTTTTTTTCTTCATATAATTTTCTTCCTTCGCGCCAAATACCGGCACCAATAATTCTAATACGATTTTCACGCCATGTGAAACTCACTGTTAGAATTCCATCGCCCACGCGCCCGACGCAGAAGTATCACATCTCAGTTGCACTATGTTTATTGTTTACTGCGATAATGCGTAGAGGATCGAGAAAGGCCAATTGGGCATCATAAAAACTTACGCCGTGCTTAGCCTTATTAGCGGACTGCTTTGCCGCGTCCCATTCGAAGTTCGCCGCTGCGCCAGACATATGGCTCTTATACCATATATCTGTATGGTTGTCATCATTATAGGGGTTGAAAAAATAAATCCCTACAACACCTACAGGGGTTGACAAAATTGTTGTGAAAATTCTACCCGTACCTATAATATACTTTGGCGCTATTTCACGGTGATCGTTGTCCACATGCCAGCGCCCAGATGGCCGGGCACGTTGCAATACAGAATATACGTTCCTGGCTTCATAGTGACGGATAATTCGCCAGTTTTGCCGGGATCAAGTTCCGAGACTTCGCCTAATCCATGTGCGCTTTTTTCGTCAGCGCGATTTTCCTTGTCGATATATGCCAGTGCTGCGGTGGGGCTGCTGATCGGGGCCAATAACATTTCGTGGATTACAGCTTTGGATTCATTCTTGACTTTAAACACGACTTTGCCTTGTGGCACGATGACGGGCTGAGCCTTGACGCTCATGGGGGCCTTGGCCATATCCATCGCTGCGCCTGGAAGCATCCCCATGTTTTTGCTCAAATCCAGCGTTTCGCCATTATCCCACAGTTTGACGTCAACCGTGGCACCAGCGAAAGCGGGCGTGGAAAGTGTTGCAACCACGGCCAGCGTGGTCATTACGGAGATGAATTTTATCATAGTCAATTCCTTTTGCTATATTACGCTGCCTCAGATGTGAGCCAGTTCTACAGAACGTGTGAACTGATGTTTAGTTCAGTCATGACGCGACAGCCACTATATGGGGTTTCAGGCGGCGCATTATCAGGGGTGCGGCAAGGACAACAATTGTTACCGTTTCAGCTGGCGATGGAGTTTTGTTGTGTGTGAAGTGACAATGAACTATAGCGCGGCCATGCCTCCCATTATTTCAATATCCGGCCTTTCAAAAACGTATAAAACTGGCTTTTCCGCTTTAAAAAATATCAGTCTCACGATCGATAAGGGCGAGATTTTTGCTTTGCTGGGGCCCAATGGTGCTGGCAAGACGACGCTGATTTCCATCATTTGCGGGATCGTGACGAAATCCACCGGAACCGTGTTGGTGGATGGCGAAGACATTGGAACTGGCTACCGCAAAACCAGACGGATGATCGGGTTGGTGCCGCAGGAATTGCATTTGCCGATCTTTGAAAAAGTATGGGATTCGGTGTGTTTTACGCGCCATCTTTTTGGTTTGCCGCGCAGTGACGCGCATATCGAAAAAGTTTTGAAACAACTGTCGCTGTGGGATAAGAAAGACACCAAGATTTTAGCACTTTCGGGCGGCATGAAGCGGCGCGTTTTGATTGCCAAAGCGTTGGCGCATGAGCCGCGCGTGTTATTTCTGGATGAACCTTCGGCCGGTGTTGACGTTGAACTGCGCAAGGACATGTGGAATGTGGTGCGCGATTTGCGCGGTGCGGGCGTGACCATCATCCTTACCACGCATTATATTGAAGAGGCCGAAGAGATGGCTGACCGCGTGGGGGTGATTTCAAAAGGCGAGATTATTCTGGTGGAAGATAAAAAAGCCTTGATGGAAAAAATGGGCCAGAAGCAGCTGAACATTTTGCTGGAAAAATCTTTGGAGGTGTTGCCGGGACATCTTGCGACGTTGGGTTTTGCTTTGGACAAGGGTGGATCGCAGCTTTGTTATAAGTATGACTCCAAGCATGAAAGGCTTGATGTGGCAAAACTTTTGGCTGGGGTTGCCAAGGCCAAAATTTCATATTCTGATATTTCAACGCAGCAAAGTTCACTGGAAGATATTTTTCTGGGATTGGTGAAGCAATGAACTGGCGCGGCACGTTCGCTATTTTTCACTATGAGATGACGCGATTTTTTCGCACGATCATGCAAAGCATTATCTCACCGGTGATTTCCACCACGCTGTATTTCGTGGTGTTTGGGGCGGCCATTGGTTCGCGCATCAGCCAAATTGACGGTGTGTCTTACGGCTCTTATATTGTGCCGGGCATGATTATGCTGGCGCTGCTGGGGCAAAGTATTGCGAATGCCTCTTTCGGGATTTATTTTCCGCGTTTTTCGGGCACGATCTATGAATATCTTTCAGCGCCGATTTCAGCCTTTGAAATGGTTTTAGGTTTTGTGGGGGCGGCAGCGGTGAAAAGCCTGCTGATTGGTTTGATCATTCTGGCAACAAGTTATTTGTTTGTGCCCGTGACGATTATGCATCCGTTTTGGATGATTACATTTTTGGTACTGACGGCGATCACGTTCTCGATGTTTGGTTTTATCATTGGGCTGTGGGCGGATGGGTTTGAGAAATTGCAAATCATTCCGCTTTTGGTGGTGACACCTTTGACGTTCTTGGGCGGCAGTTTTTATTCGATCAAAGTGCTGCCGCCGTTTTGGCAAAATGTGAGCTATCTGAACCCCGTGGTCTATTTAATCAGTGGGTTCCGCTGGTCGTTTTATGAGGTGGCAGATGTGAGCCGCGAAATCGCCCTGGGCATGACCGGCGTGTTCATGGTGCTGTGCCTTATCGGTGTGTGGTGGATTTTCCACACCGGGTACCGGTTGAAAAGTTAAGCAATTTTGACACTTTAAACTTTTGTAAGATGAGGCTTGCCTCACACGTTTGTAAATCTTGCGCCATATTTTCCACATAACCTGTGAGTAGATCCGGGTAAAACGGAAGGACGCACAATGAAGTTTTACCGACACATTGCAACGGTATTTGGCGCATTAGCGGCGATGATTGCACCACAGGCGAAAGCGGCCACATTGCATGATGGCTCGTTTGATGGCGGCACTTATGATGCTTACTATGGGCCCGTGCAGGTGGAAATTACCGTGCTGAGCGGGAAGGTGGTGGACTCACAAGCATTGCAGTTTCCAGGACATCGTCGCACCAGTGTTGCCATTAACAACCAGGCTTTACCTCGGTTGAAACAGGAAGTTGTGCAGGCCCAGAGCGCCAAAATCAATTTGATTTCCGGCGCCACGCTGACCAGCCGCGCTTATATAAAATCGGTAACTGACGCGATCAAGGCGGCTTCGAACTGATGCGTGAGACTCGCATGATCATGGGTATGCCGATTACTGTTGAAGTGGTGGGCGCGGTTGAGGGGAAAGTTTTTGCTGAGGTATTCGCGTGGTTCGATGCAGTGGATTTAAAATTTTCAACCTATCGCGCTGAGAGCGAGATTTCTCGATTTAATTGTGGCGAGATTGCTGAAGCTGGTTTGAGCACGGCCATGCAAGACGTGTTTACGTTGGCGCGGCGCACCCGTGAGGAAGCCAATGGATTTTTCAATATGCGCAAGGCAGATGGCACTGTTGATCCATCTGGTATCGTAAAAGGTTGGGCGATTCAAAAGGCAGCGCAGAAGTTGCGCGATGTTGGTGTGAGGAATTTCTTTGTTGATGCGGGTGGAGATATTCAATCGCAAGGCATGAACGAAGACGGCGAGAATTGGCGTGTGGGCATTCGCAGCCCGTTTCAAATGTCTGAAATTATAAAATTGGTGGTACCGCGAGGGCGGGGGATGGCGACATCTGGTTCGTATATTCGTGGCCGCCATATTTGGAACCCGCACGCACCGCGTGAAACATTGGCCGATGTGGTTTCCATCACCGTTCTAGGGCCTGACGTATTGGAGGCTGACCGTTTTGCCACGGCGGCATTTGCGATGGGGGCTGATGGGATTTATTTTATTGAGAGCTTGCTGGGCTTTGAAGCATACCAAGTAAATGCGCGCGGGGTTGCCACGCAGACAACTCATTTTGAGGACTATGTCATTTCATGATCACGGCCTTGTTCCAACCGGTGCTGCGCCCGATTGATGTCCTGCTCAATCAGATCACCATGTACCGGCTTATGCTGTTCTATTGCGCCGCCCTTTTGGCAGCGGATTTTGGTTTGGGTTTGGCGGGATTGACACCGCATGATCCAGCGCAGTTGATGTTTTCTTTGGCCGTGATTTCGGCTTGTGCCTGGGTGGTAAACCGGGGCTTTGCGTATTTATTTAACGTGCCGGCCAATGCCGAGTCTGTGTGGATCAGCGCTTTTATCATTGCGTTGATCATGCCTCCCGTTTCTGCTGGCGATTGGAAGGGCATTGGCGGATTGGCTTTGGCTTCCTCTGCCGGCATTGCGGCCAAGTTTCTATTAGCGCTGAATCGCAAACATATTTTCAACCCGGTTGCTTTAGGCGTTGTTGCTTCGACTTATATTGTCAACGCGCCGCCAACCTGGTGGGTAGGCGGTTCGGTTTGGTTGTTGCCGATTGTGGTGCTTGGCGGATTGCTGATTTTACGCAAAATTCAACGCTTCGAAATGTTCAGTGTTTATGCGCTG
Organism: Hyphomicrobiales bacterium; assembly: GCA_043749835.1. Classification (GTDB taxonomy): domain Bacteria; phylum Pseudomonadota; class Alphaproteobacteria; order Rhizobiales; family Aestuariivirgaceae; genus Aestuariivirga. The sequence continues at coordinate 7,849 of JAYVCU010000018.1, read as the reverse complement.
GCATATGTAGTGGTGACGACTTTCACTGCATCATCTGATATGTATGGCGAAGTTGTGACCCAAACGTTTTTGTCTTCGCCTTTATTATTTTGTGGCTTTGCCATGTTGACGGAACCGATGACGGCACCAGCTGCGAAATTACCATCGCTGGCGTTCGGTGCTTTGGTGGGTGCGCTGTCATCGCCCGCTATGCATATTGGAGAATTTTATTTTGCGCCGGAAATCGCTGTGCTGGCGGGCAATGCTTTGGCTTGGGTGGTGAACCCGAAATATCGCTTTAAGTTAACGCTTGAGCGCATCGAAAAAACTGCCAGTGGTTGCTATGATTATGTGTTCGCCACCAACAGGCCCGTGCAGCATGAGCCGGGGCAGTATTTGGATTGGACAATTCACTCGCGGCGCGGTGATGACCGCGGTAACCGCCGCACGTTCACAATTGCATCGGCACCATCCGAATCCCACGTGCGTTTAGGCGTGAAATTTTACGCCAATCCATCGGCCTATAAGCAGACGCTCCTCAACATGAAGCCAGGGGATGTGGTTTATGGGGCGCAGTTGGGCGGTGATTTCACGTTGCCCAAAAGCGATGAGAAGCTGGCTTTCATTGCCGGCGGCATTGGTGTGACGCCGTTTCGTTCGATGATTCAGCACATGATGGATGTTCGTGATGAGGGGTCGGTGACGCTATTTTATGGCACAAACAATGCCAGTGAAATTGCTTATGTTGATGTGTTCAACAGAGCAGAAAATGAATTGGGTTTACGCACCGTTTATGCTGTGGCTAACGATTATCAAGCGCAAACCAATTTCCACAAGGGCTTTATTGATGCTGAATTGATCAAACGCGAAATGCCGGACTATGCGGAGCGGCTGTTTTATATTTCAGGCCCGCACGCCATGGTGCTGAAGTTCGAACAGGTTCTAGCGGAACTGGGTATTTCGCGGCGCCGGATAATGACAGATTATTTTCCAGGGTTTGCTTAAAGCAACTTCGTATATTTGCGGCGCAAGAAATTTCTTTGATGCAGTGAGGCCTTGCGGAAGTGATATTCGATGCTGGCCAAGACGGGGCTTCCGTGTTTTGGCTTTTGCATGAAACGCTGTAAGGCGAGGCCTTCCAAGGCATCGACGTAGGTTTGATGATGCGGCGCATAGGCCATGATTTGTGGCCAATCCCACGGCTTGGCGGCGTGGTTGAAATGGCGCAGTGCCGGAGCAAGATTTAAATAGCAGGCAGCGGATTGCTCGATATTCCATTTGAGCGGCAGTGCGTGCCATTGATTTTTATAGGCGAGGTTCAGCGCGTCCTGATCAAGAAATTCAAAATCGCGGCCAGACAGAAGAAGTGTGCGGGCTTTGTCCAGCATCTGCATCTTCAGTGTTTTTTGCCAATCGAAGAGAAGTACGCCTGCGTTGAAATAATCGGCATTGCTGCCGATGCCAAGTTTGCGGCGATGCCAATCGGTGAGGAGGCCGCGCCCCGGTGCCATTTTAACTTCGGGCACTGCGCCGAGCGGTTGGCCTTTGAGATCGCTTTGTAATAATGGAGCTATATCAGCAAGGGCCAAGACATCGCTATCGAGATAAAGTACGCGGTGATAATCTGGCGCAATGATTTCGGGCAGGCACAGGCGCAAAAATGTGGCGCTGGTGTAACGGTGCGGATCAAGGCCAGCAAAGCCTTGGGGCTGGTGAACATGCAAATTAATTTTAATGGCGTGGCGCTTTTCGAATTCGGCCACATCGCGGCGACCGTGTGTGCTGAGCTGGTCGACCACAATCAATAGTTGGGCTTTTGCAGTGCTGAGGTTGCGCGCTGCTGACAGAAGGGTGACGCAGGCCGGTGCCAGCCAGTCTTCATTTACGCAAGTGACGATGGCCAGTTTCATCGGTCTTGCTGTGCTTTCCACGTCGCGAAAATGTGGGTGAAGGCCGTGTCATCAAAACCGCGCCATTTGAAGCTTTCATCGGGCCGCGCTAACCAGCTGTTAAATTTCTGATCCTGGCCCGCGGCATTGTAACGGTTAAGCTTTTCGGCGCGCTGTGCGGGGGTGATGAAGACGCGCTGCAGGTGATACAGGCGGGCGCTGCGCGGTGCGTTCCAGCGTGGCAGAAACGGCAGCTTCCACCTGGGCACATAAAAGCCCGGCGTGTGAATGTGGTTGTGGAATTGCACTTTGGTTTTATCAAAAAGACGAAACTGTGTGTCAACAAAGAATGGCGCAAATTTCAGACGCTCAAAATATGTGCTGCGCCACATGAGGTCATCACGGTCAAACCCGCAATAAGCATCGGTGGGGCGGTTTACGAAACGTCTGCAGTGATCAAGCATGGACGGGTTTGGAACTTCGTCGCAATCAACGCGCAGCAGCCAATGCGTCGGCGAAAGCGCAGCGAGGTTTTGGTAGGAGGCTTCGATGCAGTTGCCGGGATTATCGTAGACCACTACGGCGCGGTTCAACAGTTTTTCAACTTCCGCACGGCGGCTGATGCGCTTTGAATCCAAGGCGTAGACTGGCTGTAGCCCGTGGTGGTTGAAATAGAAATTTGAAAACGCAAGAGCATCGGTTTCCTCAAAGACTGGAATTATAATGGAATAGCTACAGCTCAATTGGTGTTCTCAACTGGATGAAAAGTATGTAAAAGTTAATTCAAACCTGTCGCGTATCAGGATCTTAGCAACCTTCCGATAGCCGAAGTTGGTGGCGCATCAACCAGCTTCAGTTTGTGCGATTTTAATGCTTCGTTGTATAGATGAATACAATGAGTGTTTTTCTTAACAAAAAATTCTATTGATCTATCGGGCTTGAAAAGTGCACTGACGTCATTAAAACTTACTGGATAGAAGTAGTCGATCTCTTTTGCCAAGTGCGTTATTTTGTATTTGTTGGCCATATAGGTTAAAGCGTAAGGTCCAGTAGTAGCCCATAATTTATCACACAACGGATTAGCAGACTTTGTGAAGTATGAACTAAGTCGCAGGGGTGAAAACGGAAAGCGTTTTTCCCAAGGCCATCGCAGATGAGCCGTCTTCCGAATTTGTCTCAACTCATTTAGAATGGAACTCATGCTGGGAAGAGAAAGTACTGCTCCATTAATTTGCGCTTTTTTCTCAAATCCGAATAAATAATCCTCAACTGGCAATGGCTTGATGCAATAGACGTCACAATCGACATAGACTGCTCCTGGAATTTTTGCGAATAGCTCGTACCGAAAAATATCTGCGAACATGCCCAAGCTATTCGTTTCCCTGTGACGAAATACTTCGGTTGGAGAAATTATTTCTTCAGCATTACAAACCTGGATTTCGAGCGGAACATTATGGGGTTTAGAATAGGAATGTAGAAATACGCGGTGTCCGTTTTGCGCGAATGACAGAAGGCATTTAGCTTCGATGTTGCCCAGTTTGTCGCCAATCCAAAGTGCGTGAATATCAGATTGAATCAATTTAGCTGTCTTTCAGTTCAAACACGTCAACCCACTCAAACGGAGCTGGCGAGTTTGGCACTTTTTGTGATTTGCACGAGTGTATTGTTGTTGTGACTGCGCCGCCACTTGCTTTTTAAATGCCAAATTATCGGGTTATGACCCAAGACCCGCAGGTGCTTCACAAGAGGAGTTATTTCCCAACTATGAAGGTCTTCGATGAAGTAGTCACCGCCGTCTGAGAGATAACTAAATGCAGTTTCGAAAAGTGTAATTGCTGCATCGGTGGAATGAAGGCCATCATCGATAATCACATCAAACTTCGGTCGTCCAAGTGAATCGAAGCATAATTTTATTGCTGAAGGGGAAGTTTGATCAATCCACGCTGTTTTGATACGAACTTCATTGAAAAGAATGTCTTTGTCTATGTCTGCACCATAAATTATGGCATTTGGAAGATAGTCACGCCAGACTCGCAGGGAAGCTCCCGGTCTTCCGTTTACTGTCATATTTGAAGCCAGATTCGGGTTGTTCGTTCCAATGCCACATTCAAAAAGCGATTTTATATCCATTTTTTTGGGACCAAGTATTCGTTCATAAGCCATTCCAAAATCATGCGGTGGCCAATTAAAAAATTTGCTTTTCCCGCTTGTTGTAGCTTTATCTGAACCGTACAGGTCGCACAATTTTGCGAGTTCATTGCTTGTATTTTGTTCTTTGCGTAGATCAATTTTTCGGACATCGAACGTGTCCAGTTTTCTATCTTCGAAAACTGTTTTGATTGCCGAGACTATCCCAAAATCCATCGTATTAATTTCCTGCATCATAATTTATTGTGGTCTTGAATTGATCAAGTAAATCACCAATTGTCCGGCTTGCCATCCCCCCGCATTTCGCCTATAGCCGCGCCGCCTGGCGTCGTCCACCCCTGGAGGGAGGCTGGGACTTTTTTAAGGGGCCAATCCTTATCGCAAAAGGAAGCACTTTTGCGGGATGGGCCCAGCATCATTTGGAGAATACCATGTCTAAGATTGTTAACATTAAGGCTGCCGCGCGCAGCATGGCCGGCAAGGGGGCCGCCAGAGCCGTTCGTCGCACGGGGCTTGTTCCCGGCGTGGTTTATGGCGATAAGAAATCCCCGGAAAATGTGTCCTTTACCTATATTGCTTTGGAACCGCATGTGAACACAGGACGGTTCCTGTCGACCTTGGTTGACCTTGATGTAGACGGAAAGACCATTCGCGCCATCCCGCGCGATATTCAATTTGATCCAGTGAAAGACCGTATCACCCATGTGGATTTTTTGCGCCTTGGCAAAGATGCGCGCATTGCCGTTGACATCCAGGTGCACTTTAAGAACCAAGAGGCTTCACCAGCGCTGAAGTCTGGCGCTGTGCTGAACGTGGTTTCGCACACGGTTTCGCTGTATTGCCCGGCTGACTTCATCCCCGACGAAATCGTGGTGGATTTGACCGGCATGCAGATTAACCAGTCAATCCATTTGTCCGACGTGAAACTGCCAGACCGGGTGACCTCTGCTTCGCGCGATGACGTTACACTGTGCGCCATCACTGCGCAGGCCAAGGAAGAAGAAGTTGTGGCGGATGCTGCCGTTTCTGCTGACGTTCCGGCCACCAATCAGAAGGCGCCTGAAGCTGCTGCTGCCGCTGCGGGTGGTAAACCTGCGGCTGGTGCCAAGCCTGCTGCGGGTGGCAAAGCTGCCGCTCCGGCTGCTGGTGCTAAACCTGCTGCTGGTGCGAAAGCTGCGGCTCCGGCGGCTGCGCCGAAGAAGAAATAGCACGTTTGTGATGGCGCATGTTCTTATCGCAAAAGTCGAACAACTTTTGCGGAACATGCTTTGTATGATGGCGCATGTTCTTATCGCAAAAGTCGAACAACTTTTGCGGAACATGCGCTAGGTGCTTGCCCATGCATCTGTTTGTTGGCTTGGGCAACCCCGGAACTGAATACGCTTCCAATCGGCACAACATTGGTTTTATGGCGGCAGATGTGATCCATCGCCGCCACTTTTTTTCGCCGTGGCGCAAGAAATTTCACGGGGCCTTGTCTGATGGGATTTTGTGCGGGGAAAAAGTTGTTTTATTGAAACCGCAGACTTTTATGAATGAGAGTGGGCGCAGTGTGGGCGAGGCGGTGCGCTTTCATGATATTCCACTGACGCAAGTTTATGTGTTTTATGATGAGCTGGATTTAGAGCCGGGCAAGGTTCGTGTGAAGTTGGGCGGTGGTGCGGCGGGGCATAATGGCATTCGCTCGATCACGCAGCATATCACACCAGAGTTTAAGCGTGTGCGCCTGGGCATTGGCCACCCGGGCAACAAAAAATTTGTGCAGCCGCATGTGCTAGGAAATTTTGCTAGGCACGATAAAGATTGGTTGGTCGCCGTGCTTGATGCTGTTGGCGACAATGCGGGCATGCTGGCTGCGGGGGAAGATGAAAAGTTTCAGAGCAGGGTGGCGATGATTATGAATCCACCAAGGCCCAACGGTGTGAAGCCGGAGTAGGCTTTGCATTTGTGTGCGCCGCCCGTTATGAGGCCACGCAACAGGTTATTTTCGGAGCTAATTTCATGGGTTTCAAATGCGGCATTGTTGGCCTTCCGAATGTGGGCAAGTCTACTTTGTTCAATGCGCTGACGCAGACTTCGGCGGCGCAGGCGGCGAATTATCCGTTTTGCACGATTGAGCCCAATGTGGGCGATGTGGGTGTGCCTGATCCGCGACTGGATATTTTGGCGAAGATTGCCCATAGCGCGCTGATTATTCCGACGCGGTTGACGTTTGTTGACATCGCCGGATTGGTGAAGGGTGCATCCAAGGGCGAAGGCTTGGGCAACCAGTTTCTGGCCAACATCCGCGAGACCGATGCCATTGCGCATGTGGTGCGCTGTTTTGAAGACGGCGACATTACGCATGTGTCTGGCGCGATTGACCCATTGGCTGATATTGAAACCGTTGAAACCGAATTGATGCTGGCGGATTTGGATGCGCTGGAAAAACGCCAGCCTGCAGCTGAGAAAAAAGGCAAGCAGGGCGACAAAGAACAAAAGGAATTGGCTGAGCTTATGATGCGGGCTCTGGTGTTGCTGCGCGAGGGGAAGCCTGCACGGTTGGTTGAGCGCATACCCGATGAAGAAAAGATTTTTGCCGGGCTTGGATTGTTGTCGTCAAAGCCGGTGCTTTATGTGTGCAATGTGGAAGAGGCTGCTGCTGATAAGGGCAATGATTTTTCAGAACGCGTGACGGCCTTTGCCAAGAAGGAAGGCAATGTGGCCGTTGTGGTTTCTGCCAAGATCGAAAGCGAAAATGCGATTATGGCGCGGGAAGATCAAAACGATTTTCTTGATGCGGTGGGGCTGTCTGAACCGGGGTTGAACCGCGTGATCCGTGCGGGCTATGAGTTGTTGGGGCTGTTCACTTATTTTACGGTTGGCCCCAAAGAAGCGCGCGCCTGGACGATTACGCAAGGCACCAAAGCACCAGCTGCGGCTGGGGTTATTCATACGGATTTTGAAAAAGGTTTCATTCGGTCTGAGACGATTGCTTATGGCGATTATGTTTCAGGCAATGGCGAGGCGGGATCCAAGCTTGCTGGCAAGTTCCGCCTGGAAGGCAAGGACTATGTGGTGGCTGATGGTGATGTGATGCATTTCCGGTTTAACACTTAGGCTCATTATTCCCTCCTCCTGACGTGCTCAACAAAGTTGAGCCTCGAAGGATGCGCCGTGTGTGCTGAACCAGACCCTTCGAGGCTCTGCTACGCAGAGCACCTCAGGGTGAGGATGAAATAAGTTAGTGTCGGTCAAATGCCATGAAAGTGTCTACGTTTAAGTCTTAGATGTTGTGTCTTTGCCAATTTTGTAACATCCTTCAGTTCAAATAAACGGACCTTTTCCATGATTATAAATAAGATGTCGCACCAGTTTGCTCCGGACAAGCTTCTGGCAGCATGGTTGCCGTTTCGTGACGCCATTGGTTTTTCGACGATCCGAACTGCCAAGGACTTTGCAAGAGCTAATAAGATTTTAGATCAACTGCTTGATATCGTAGGTAATGATGAAAGCCATCCTTTGGCTGATGTGCTTTACTATATTGGAAATCAAATTGAAGTTTACGAAGATGAGCACTTTCCCATTCCTGATGCAAAACCGGCAGACGTTTTGAGGTTTATGATGGAACAGCACGGCTTAAAGCAATCAGATTTGTCGGACTGTATGCCTCCTAGCCGCGTTTCAGAAATTTTGAATGGGCGTCGTGAGATCAGTAAACGCCAGGCGAAAAAGCTCGCGAAGCGGTTTAAAGTTAGTATCGACGTATTTATTTAATGCCCGTCAAAGCCCACGAGCGTGTGCACCTTCACACCTTTGGTGCGGAGTTTTTCGGCACCGCCCAGTTCCGGTAA
>JAYVCU010000017.1:0-6770 GCA_043749835.1 Hyphomicrobiales bacterium | reverse complement strand
CCTGGCCGCACCTATCGCAACCGCATTGAATGGCGCTTCTTCTAAGCACTACAAAAAGTTATAAGGGTCCACATCCAGCTGCAAATTCAAATTGCCCTTGGGCTTGATATCTTTTAACCACGCGCCAAGAAAGGCCTGCAAATTCACCTCCCGCGTGGCCTTTACCAGCAGCCGGACGCGGTGCCGCCCGCGCACCATGGCAATAGGCGCTGGTGCCGGGCCTAAAACGGACACACCTTCTGCTGCCGGCGCGGCCGAAGCCACCGCTCGCGCAAAACGCAATGTTTCATTGGCATCCTTGCCGGAAATCACAATGCCAGCAAGCCTGCCATGCGGTGGCAGGCCTGCGATTTCACGAATACGTTTTTCACCTTCAAGATAAGCATCGCGGTCACCCTGCACCAAAGCCTTCATCAACAGATGCTGCGGCAAATAACTTTGCACCAGGGCATGGCCGGGCTTTACGCCACGCCCCGAGCGCCCCGCCACCTGCGCCAGTAAGGCCCACGTGCGCTCACCGGCTCGCGGATCAGATGATTCCAATGCCAGATCCGCATCAACCACACCCACCAATGTGAGATGTGGAAAGTGATGTCCCTTCGCAACCAACTGCGTGCCGAGCACCAAATTATATTGGCCTTCTTCAACCCCGCGCAGCGTGTCACGCAAATTCTGGCCGCGCGCCAGATCGCTTGACAGGATGGCCATTCGCGCTTCAGGAAAAAGCTGCTGGGCTTCTTCGGCCAGCCGCTCAATGCCCGGCCCAACAGGAACCAACTGGCCTTGCGTGTTGCAAGCTGGGCAAGCCTGAGGCACAGGTTCGTTATGCCCGCAATGATGGCACTGCAGTTGCTTGCGGAATCGGTGCTCCACCATGGCTGCGGCACAATCGGGGCAGTTCAGGCGGTGCCCGCAGGCGCGGCATAAAGTGAGAGGTGCAAAGCCTCTCCGGTTGAGAAACAGTAAAGCCTGATCACCGTTCTGCAAAGCCACAGTAACTTCAGAAACCAGGCGCGGGGAAAGCCACCGCCCCGGATCCAACCTCTCTGCTGTCATATCAATAAGGTACGTTTCGGGAAGCTCGGGCCTCCCGTGGCGGTCTTTCAACTTCACCACACCGTAACGACCGCGGTCTACATTCACCAAGCTCTCCAGCGAAGGCGTGGCGGACGACAACAGTACTGGAAATTTTCCCAGCGTGCCATAAAGCACGGCCATATCGCGCGCATGATAGGGAACGCCCTCGTCTTGTTTATAAGCTGACTCATGTTCTTCATCGACAACAATGAGGCCAAGATTAACCCAGGGCAGGAACAAAGCTGAGCGCGCGCCCACGACAATTCGCGCTTCGCCAGAGGCTACGCCGCGCCACACCCGCTCACGGTCACGCGGACGCAAATCGGAATGCCACTGTGCGGCTTCACATCCAAAACGCCGTTCAACCCGTGCAATAAAGGGTGCGGTAAGCGCAATTTCGGGCAGCAGCAGCAACACCTGTTTGCCCGCTGCCAAGGCCGCTGCCATTGCCTCAAAATAAACTTCGGTCTTGCCCGAACCTGTCACACCGTCCAGCAGCGTTACCTTATGCGCCCGGGCCGCCACCGCCTGGCGCAAAATTGCCGCCGCCGCTTGCTGGTCAGCATTAAGTTTAAAGCCGCCCGCGTTCAAATCCGGAGCCACAAATTTTGCGTGCGGCGGTAATCCCACTTCCTTCAGCGCCCCCTGCACGCCAAGAGCCTTCACCACACTGGCGCCAACGCCAGCGGCCTCGGCCAGTTCTGATGTTTTCATGGCAAAGCCCCGGGCTGCCACGTCCAAAACCCGGGCGCGTTGCTGCGTTAATTTTGCAGGCTTCACCTCACCCAGCACCCAGGCCATGTGCAGTTTCAGATCATCAAGAGCGGCCGGCACGCGCATCACCATGCGCAGCACATTGCCTTTGGGCTCTAAATAATACGCCGCCAACCATTCCACAAATTTGCGGTGTGTTTCGCTTAACGGCAGCGCTTCGCAACGGCGGGTGACGGCGCGCAGTTTCATATTGGTGCCGAAGCTTTGGCCCACCTCCCACACACAGCCCAAATAGCTGCGAGGGCCCAAGGGCACTTCCACGAAATCGCCCGCTGCCAAATCCATGCCGTCCGGAATTGCATAGGTGTAGGACTGCGCTAAATTCAGGGGCAGCAGCACTTCAACGATTCTAATTAAGTTCTCCATATGTTCGTGAATACGCTTGGATTAGGAAAGGTTCCAGCCCTATATCTTGGTCATGTTGCACCGGCAAAAACCCCAGCCACAAGTAAGTGAAATCGCCTACCTTGAACCCGCACTTTATGCGGCGCGGCTGCTTGATCAAGAAAATGTCTTATTGTTGGAAAGTGTAATGCGCCATGAGCACTTGGGTCGCTGGTCATTTTTGGCTTGTAACCCTGCTGAAACATTGAAAGACCAGAGCCTGGAAGCAATCCAGCGCGAACTTGCAAACTGTTCTGCCGAACCTGTGCCAGGCCTTCCGCCGTTTCAGGGTGGATATGCGGGCTTCAACTCTTACGATGCAGGCTGGCCATTTCAAGGCTCAAAACAGCGGGCCAGTTTCAAACCGCTCTGCCCCGACATGATCTTTCATCGCTATGACACAGTGATCGGCTTTGACCACTTGCAGGAGCGCGCATTTATTTTCGGGCCGGATCATGCGGTGTTAGAGAAACTGTTGAAACGTAAACCAGCGGCAACCGGCAGCCATGTGATTGAAGGCTGGCAATCGAACTTCACGCGCCCAAACTATGAAGCCGCCATTCAGCGAACGGTGGATTACATTCTAGCCGGTGATATTTTCCAAGCCAATATCACGCAATGTTTTTCAGCAAAGATTCCGCAGGGCTTTGATGCTTTCTCGTTCTATCAGACCTTACGTGACAAGAACCCAGCCACATTTGCCGCCTATTGCGATTTCGGTGAGGTGAAAATCGCCTCATCATCACCAGAACGCTTGGTGAAAATGGCTGGCCGTCACATGCAGGCGCGCCCCATAAAAGGCACACGCAAACGCAACTCTGATGAAGCACGGGATGCCGCCGTGATTGCCGAGCTCCAATCCAGCCGCAAAGACCGGGCTGAGAATGTGATGATCGTTGATCTGTTGCGCAACGACCTGAGCCGCGTCGCCAAGTCGGGAACGGTCAACGTGCCTATGCTCTGTGGTTTGGAATCTTACGCCAATGTGCATCATTTGGTTTCGGTCGTGGAAGCTGAAGCGCGCGACGGGGTCGATGCTGTTGATATGCTGCACGCTGTTTTCCCGGGAGGCTCCATCACGGGAGCACCAAAAATTCGCGCCATGGAAATTATTGCAGAGTTAGAACAACAGGCGCGCGGGCTCTATTGTGGCTCTCTTGGTTATTTCGGTTTCAATGGCAATGCCGATTTCAATATCGCCATCCGCACAGCATTTTTTACAAACGGTAAGGCCTATGTGCAAGGCGGTGGCGGCATCACCGCGCGCTCTCACCCCGCCGCCGAATATGACGAGAGCCTCATTAAAATAAGTCGCATCATGGAGGCCTTTGAACCATGATCCTGATTATCGACAATTATGATAGCTTCGTTTTCAACATCGCGCGCTATTTTGTAGAGTTGGGTGAAAAAACCAGGATTATCCGCAATGACGAACTTGGCCCTGAAGACATGATAGCCCGGGCCATCGTCATTTCACCTGGCCCCTGCACACCGCAGCAGGCAGGCGCATCCCGCGATGTGGTGCGTGAATTTTCCGGCAAACTTCCCCTCCTTGGCATTTGCCTTGGCCATCAAGTCATCGGCGATGTGTTTGGTGCCAAAGTAAAACGTGCTAAAATGCCATTGCATGGTGAAGCTTCAGCAATTGAACATGATGGTGTTGGTTTATTTGCAGGCCTGCCACAACATTTTGCAGCCGGGCGCTATCACTCGTTGATCGTTGATGAGACCGAAAACACATCGCTGCGCGTCACTGCCCGGGCCGAAAATGGAGAAATCATGGGCCTTCAACATGAATCACATCCCACTTTTGGTATGCAGTTTCATCCCGAGTCGATCCTCACCGAACACGGCTATGACATGCTACGGAATTTCCTGAAAGTGACTCTATGACGGTCTGGTGCAACGGACAATTTGTCAAAAAATTGCATCTTAACCCTGCCGAACGCGGGCTGATGTTGGGTGACGGTGTTTTTGAAACAATCGCGGTGCGAGATGGTATCGCCGTCTGGCTTGACGAACATGTCACGCGCCTTGTGTCGGCCGCAGAGGAACTTGGCATCACATGTGAAGTCACAAAAATCCGCTCGGCAATCAGCGCCGTTCTTGCCAGATCAAATGCGACCAGTGAAGTGTTACGGGTGACGCTTACGCGCGGGCCAACGCTGCGCGGGCTGGCAACAGACGGTAAAACCCCAAGTCTCATAATTTCGCTGGGGGCTTTTGATCGGGCGACCTTGCCCACCTCTGTGCGTCTTGCCACAACATCTATTCGCCGCAATACCACCTCTCCAGCCTCACACTTGAAGACCTTATCTTACATCGATGCTATCGCCGCCGCCCGCGAAGTTGCAACCCATGCCGATGACGCACTGATGTTGAATACGGATGGAAATGTGGCCTGCGCAACAGTTGCCAACATCTTTTTGTTAAAGGCCAAAATGTTGATCACCCCGGCCGACGATCAGGCCATACTTAAAGGCATCACCCGCGGAAAATTAATTGAGGGCGCATCGAAACTGGGCTTAGGCATCGAATGCCGCGCCGTAAGACCAGCAGAACTTCATGATGCAGATGCCGTATTCCTTACGAACAGTCTGCGATTGGCAGTGGCGGTTGCCTCGGTGGATGGTACAGCATGTGGAAATAAGCCGAACACCTTCATCCACACATTCTTGATCGCAACAAAGTAACCTCTCCTTCACCATTGCACGCCAGATTTGCCGCCATGGTTACCGCTTTCTGTCTTGCACCCGATGCAGCTTCCTGTGTTCAGGAATGGCTTACAATTCTGAAGTCGGAACGCCGCTTGGCCGCCAAAACCCTGGAAGCCTATGCGTTAGATATCACCCAATTCGGTAAATTTCTGCAAGACTATCAAGGTGAACCTGCAACCGTGAAGGTGCTTGCGAGCCTTGAAGCTTCAGACTTTCGCGCCTTCATGGCACGGTTGCGCAACGAAAAGATTGAAAGCAGATCGTTGGCGCGCAAGCTTTCGGCAATCCGATCGTTCTTTCGCCATGCCGAGCGCATTGGCCATTTTAAATGCGCTGCACTTACTGCCGTGCGCGCACCAAAAATTGGCCATTCTGTGCCGCGTCCTCTGACCGAGCAAAAATCTTCACAACTTATTTTAGACGCAACACTTCATAACGATTCGCCATGGATAGCTGCACGTGACATTGCCGTTCTCTCACTGCTTTATGGCTGCGGACTTCGCATTTCAGAAGCTTTAAGTCTGACACCAAACCAGGCCGATCAAAACCCACTGGTGGTCACTGGCAAGGGCGGCAAAACACGGCTTGTGCCCGTGGTTTCCGCAACGGCTGATGCCATCACAAATTACCGGACGCTGGCACCATTTCCCCTGCCACCATCAATGCCGTTGTTTCGCGGCATAAAGGGCGGCGCACTGTCTCCGCGCATCATACAACTTCTTATTGAGCGTTTGCGCGGCGCGATGAATTTGCCAGACAGTGCCACGCCACATGCGCTGCGTCATTCCTTTGCGTCACATCTTCTCGGCAACGGTGCTGATCTGCGCGTGATTCAGGATTTGTTGGGACACGCCTCCCTATCCTCAACACAAATTTATACCGAGGTTAACCGCAAGCATCTGCTTGAACAATATCGCAAAGCCTTTCCGCCTTAAGCGGCCATCTTCTCAGTCAGTGCCATCGCGCGCGTGACGATGTCCAACAGTTCTTCAGGCTGCACGGGCTTGCGCATAAACTCAAATATCTTCATGTCGGCAGCGCGCACTTGTGTGGAGCGTTCGACATCAGCCGTAACCATCACATAGGTGGATTTTGCACCCATCACCTGCAAAGTTTCAATAACATCAAGCCCGTTCTTCACGCTGCCCAAACGGAAATCGAAAATGCCCACTGCAAACGTTTGATCAACCGCAAATTCGACGGCACTTTCAGGATCAGCAAACCCCTTAACCTTATACCCACAGTCCGCCAATAACTCTGCAACACTGGTCAGCAGATCCACGTCGTCGTCAAGTATCAGGATATCGATATCTTTTTTTGTCATTTTTAGCCCATTCCCTGGCAAGCACATTGACACGAAGACATGTGATCGGGCTTAAGCTGATATTTCAAATTTTACGAATGAATAGCGCGTCCGGAAAGTGCCATCGCGGCTTCCTTAACAGCTTCTGAAAGCGTGGGGTGCGCGTGACAGGTGCGGGCCAAGTCTTCAGACGAGCCACCAAATTCCATCAATACCGCAACTTCGTGGATCAATTCACCAGCATGAGCGCCAATAATATGGCAGCCTAACACGCGGTCTGTTTTAGCATCCGCAAGAATTTTGACAAAGCCATCCGTTGTTTGGTTGGATTTAGCGCGGCCATTGGCAAGAAACAGAAATTTGCCAGTTTTATAGTTAACACCAGCTTTCTTTAACTCGTCTTCAGTTTTGCCAACGCTGGAAACTTCGGGCGATGTATAAACCACGTTGGGGATCACATCATAGTTCACATGCCCAGCTTGGCCTGCAAGTAGTTCGGCAACGGCAATGCCCTC
>JAYVCU010000016.1:0-29949 GCA_043749835.1 Hyphomicrobiales bacterium | reverse complement strand
TTTTTTTCTCGTGCCTGCTTCTCAATTAACCCAGCAGTTTCCAAATAGCCTTTAGCGCAAAGGCACCACTGAACTGCGCTGGTATGCTTCTCGTACTTTTCAAACTGACTCGCCATCTAAAATAAAAAATACCGCTGCGTCATTGGTAAGCTCGTTGCTGGCTCACACACCAGAAGTTCACCATCAGCGCGCACTTCATAGGTTTCCGGATTAACCTCAATCTTCGGCGTGGCCGAGTTGTGAATCATCGAAGCCTTGGAAATACCGCCGCGCGTGTTTTTCACCGCCACCATTTTCTTGGCCGTGCCGAGGCGTTGATGCAAGCCACCTGCTGCTGCGGCTTGCGACACAAACACCACCGATGAACTGGTGCGCAGCTTGCCAAAGCTGGCAAACATCGGGCGGTAATGCACCGGTTGTGGCGTAGGGATGGACGCATTGGGGTCCCCCATTGGTGCCGCAGCAATCGATCCCCCCAACAAAACCATCTCAGGCTTCACACCAAAGAAAGCCGGTGACCACATCACCAGATCAGCGCGCTTGCCAATTTCAACAGAACCAACCTCATGGGAAATGCCATGGGCAATGGCGGGGTTGATGGTATATTTCGCCACATAGCGCTTGGCGCGGAAATTATCGTTGCCGGAGTCGCCATTCAAAAATCCCCGTTGTTGTTTCATCTTATGCGCCGTTTGCCAACAGCGGATGACCACTTCGCCCACCCGGCCCATGGCTTGACTGTCCGACGAGATCATCGAAAAACAACCGAGATCATGCAAAATGTCTTCCGCCGCAATGGTCTCTTTCCGAATGCGGCTTTCGGCAAAGGCAATGTCTTCAGCAATGCGCGGGCTAAGGTGGTGGCACACCATCAACATATCCAAATGTTCAGCAATGGTATTGACGGTATAGGGCCGCGTGGGATTCGTAGATGAGGGCAACACGTTAGGCAAGCTCGCCACTTTGATAATATCCGGCGCATGACCACCACCTGCACCCTCGGTGTGAAAAGTGTGAATAGTGCGGCCTTTAAAGGCGGCCACGGTGGCTTCCACAAAGCCACTTTCATTAAGCGTGTCGGTGTGAATGGCCACTTGCACATCATGGGCGTCAGCTACACTCAAACAACAATCAATCGCCGCAGGCGTGGTGCCCCAGTCTTCGTGCAGCTTCAAACCGCATGCGCCAGCCAAAACCATTTCGTCCAAAGCGGCGGGCAAAGAAGCATTTCCCTTGCCCATGAAGCCCAAGTTCATTGGAAAGGCATCAGCGGCTTCAATCATCCGCTGCAAATGCCACGCACCTGTGCACGTGGTGGCCAGCGTGCCATGCGCCGGGCCTGTGCCGCCGCCAAGCATAGTAGTAATGCCCGAATAAAGCGCTTCTTCAATCTGCTGTGGGGCAATGAAATGGATGTGGCTATCAATGCCGCCAGCTGTGATAATCTTGCCCTCGCTGGCGATAATTTCCGTTGATGGTCCAATGATGATGGTGACGGCATTTTGCGTATCGGGATTGCCCGCCTTGCCTATGGCGGCAATGCGCCCATCTTTCAAACCAATGTCGGCTTTGTAAATGCCGGAATGATCCAAGATCAATGCATTGGTGATAACGGTATCCATCGCCCCTTGCGCCCGTGTTGCCTGGCTTTGCCCCATGCCGTCGCGGATCACTTTGCCACCGCCGAATTTCACTTCCTCGCCATACAGCGTAAAATCGTTTTCCACTTCGATGATCAGGTCAGTGTCGGCCAAGCGCACCTTGTCACCCACCGTCGGGCCATACATTTGCGCATAAGTCGCGCGTGAGATTTTGGCCATTATAAAGCCCCCATAATTTTTTGCTGAAAGCCGTAAACCTGGCGCAGGCCCCCGAAGGGAACCAGTGTCACCTCGCGCCGCTGCCCAGGCTCAAAGCGCACCGCTGTGCCCGCCGCAATATCAAGGCGCATGCCGCGTGCCGTGGCGCGGTCAAATTTCAACGCCTCATTGGTTTCAAAGAAATGATAGTGGCTGCCCACCTGAATGGGCCTGTCGCCACTATTGGCTACGATGGTGGTGACGGTCTTGGCACCCACATTAAGTTCAATATCGCCGCTGATTGTGATGATTTCGCCGGGGATCATAGCTGCTACCTTATCGGGTGATGAACGGTAACAAGCTTGGTGCCATCAGGAAAAGTGGCTTCCACCTGCACATCATGGATCATGTCGGACACACCATCCATGCAATCAGTCTTGCCAACAACATGGGCTGCCGCTTCCATCAAATCGGCCACCGATTTTCCATCACGCGCCCCTTCCACAACAAATTCCGTGATCAGGGCAATGACTTCCGGATGGTTCAGCTTCACACCACGCAGCTTTCGACCACGCGCCACGATAGCAGCCATGGCCACAAGTAATTTGTCTTTTTCACGAGGGGTAAGGTGCATCAAATGTCCTCAGAACGTCCAGGTTTTAGGCAGGCTTTTGTGACCCAGAATTGCGATTAGTATCTTGATCAGGGTTTTTCGCAAGTGGAAGCCGTCTTTAGCAACACATCTTGCAACAAGCTTGCCATTCCACGCCGAAGCGCCATCTGTTTGGCTCAAAGCCTCACGCACGGCGGCAAGCCGCGCCTCGGCTTCCGGGGAAACCAACACAACAGTAGCCACCGCGCGGTGGTTGCCAAGTGTTGCCACCGAGTTGGGTAAATCCGGGCCAAGTTTGAACTGTTCTGCATGCAACAATGTGCCATCGCGCCTGATTGTCCAGCGATCAAATAAATCTAACGTGTGGATGTCCTCGCCCATTTCATGGCGGCCAAACACCAATGATTCAGCGGCCAGAAAAGTTGATTGGCCATGCACATCAACATCAAGTGTGCGCCGCAAGGCACTTTGCTGAAACAAAATAGTTTCTTGCGGCAACCAAAACAACGAAGCCCCTGCCGCAACCTTCAGCGCCACCTTCACTTCGGCAGGCGGCCCCAAACTGCGGTAAACCCGCTCTGCCGTTTGTGAGGTGAGGGTGAGCGAAACGCCCTCGCCAGCTGCCGCGTCAACCGCAACCCTGTCACCGCCTGCCAGCCCACCGCTGGTGTTGATCAAAATCGCTTCACTGCTGTCTTTGGGAATACGGAACTTTGAGCAGCCAAACTCACGAATCACCGCAGGCCCGGAAAGCTCCATCCGCAGCGTTACGTCCCCAACGCTGCGTTGGTCCAAAAGGCGGGCAATTGTGCTCATCGAAAAAGATTAGAATAAATGTTATTGCTGCACCAGCTGAAAGCGGCCTTAGACCATTTCGTTGACAGCAATTTGAAATAGGGATTGTCCGCAAATGTCATAACCGTTGCTATTTTTTATCACACAGTATTTAATTCCAGTTTATCGCTAAAAAGCAGTTCAGAAATGAAAACATGTAAATCATTTGCTCTATCATGCGTGCTTGCCGCCTTGCCGTTTTTTTGTCTTGATGGTGTGGGCGCACGGGCTTCGGAGAGCGACTGCTCGGATCTCAACACGCGTTACCTTGAAGTTCAAAAAACCGCCAATGAGCAAAAGTTGAATAGCATGCTGTTGGAATCATCGTCCAAAGGTTGCTTGGACCTTGCCAGGGTCTTGCTTGAAAATGGGGCCAGCGCCGAGGCCAGGGGCTCCACCGGGCAAACGGCGCTGCATTTTGCCGCAAAGGCCGGAGAGGATAAACTGGTTGATCTGCTTTTGTCGAAGGGTGCGAACATTGAACAGCGTGACCTGAAGGGCGCAACGCCGTTGTTTTTGGCGGCGGAGGCCAAGCATGAAGACGTGGTAAAACGTCTTCTGCAACATGGTGCACAGGCGCAAGCACCGGGTCGTTCTGGAACCACGCCGCTGTCAGCGGCAGCTTTCAACGGCGATACGGCAAGTGTCAAATTATTGCTGGACGCCAAGGCGGATGTGAATGCCACTGACGTGTCTGGCAAATCGCCGATCATCTATGCCGCAGCGCGCGGGTTTCAAGCCATTGTTGAGCTGTTTTTAAACAATGGCATCAACGTCAATGCCAAATATGAGCATGATTTAATGCTTCTGATGTGGGCCTCAGGCCACACCAATGACGTGCCGGAAACCGACGCCGTCGCTCTGGTTAAAATGCTGATTGATAAGGGCGCACGTCTTGATGAAAGTGATGATCGCGGCAAAACGGCATTGATGATCGCCGCACAACTTGGCCATGGTGACACAGTACAGGAACTTCTGCAACGCGGTGCCAAAACTGACATCAAGGACAAAGACGGAAAGTCGGCCCTCGACAGCGCACCCAATGATGAAATCAGGAAACTGTTACAGCCTCACTGAAGCCCTGCCAAAAAGCGCGACATGGTTTTAAGGTCTTCGTCTTGAAAGGTTTGCATCAAGTTCGATTTATCGACGTTATTATTACGCTCGCGGCTTTTGAAGGCCAACAGGGTTTTCTCTAGATAGACCTGGGTTTGCCCGGCGATATGAGGAATAGCACTGTCGCCTAAAAATGAGCCCAGGTGGCACGACGTGCACATGCCTGCCGAGCCGATTTCATCACCCTTGGCAACATCTTTTGCATCGGCTGAATATCCCGTTTTTGGCCAGGGTTTGGCCTCGAAATATTGGGCCAGGGCTAACATGTCGGGTTTTTCCAACGATGCAGCAATGCCGTTCATAATCTCACTTTTACGGTTCTTGGATTTGAAATCTTTCAGTTCAATATAAAGATAACCAGCGTGCTGGCCCCAGATAATCGGCGCGTCCGGATTGGTGGGCATACCATTTTCGCCATGACAAGCCGCGCACAGTTGGGCCTTTTCTTCAATCGTCTCGGCGCGGGAATGGGCGGATGCCAAGACCATGCAAAGTGTCAAACTGCTCAACAAAACTCGTAAATACATTATACGTCTTTCCGATCATGCCAGATAAAGAAGCAGGGCCTCGGAGATGAAGCCCTGCTTTTAACTCAAGGTAATGTGCAGAAATTATTCAGCCAAGGCAAACGAAACAATAGAATTACCGCGCTTCGAGTTGACCTGAGCGTTACCGCCAGCACCCACCACAATATATTGCTTGCCATCAACGGTGTACGAAGATGGCGGCGCATTAACACCAGCACCGGCCTGGAATTTCCACAGCATGGAACCGTTGTTGGAGTCATAAGCTGCAAAGCGTCCATTGCCTTCACCTGTAAAGGTAAGGCCGCCCGCCGTTGCCATGATGCCGCCGATCATGGGCTGTGGTGTTTTCACCTGCCAACGAATCTTGCCGGTATTATAGTCAACCGCGGTGATATTGCCCCACTGCTCTTCCGTTGGAATGACCTTGAACGCACCGCCCAGCCACAACTTGCCGTCCGGATAAGGCGTGCTTTCAACGTGATAAGTCATCGGTTGATGCAAGTTGATTGCATAAACCAGGCCCTTGGTTGGATCGACGGTCATGGGTGACCATTCCACACCACCATTGGCACCCGGCAACATGCGCGCGCCATCTTTGGTTGGCAGCACCCACATATTTTCTTGCGGCACCATCGCTTCAGAGAAGCGAATGAGCGAACAATCATCAGCATTATGCACATAAACATGACCGGTCTTGCCGCCATGCAACACGCCATTGACCATCTTGCCATCTTTGTCGGCAACTTTAGTCAAGATTGGAGGGCTGACAGCGTCAAGGTCCCACACGTCATGGGCAATATATTGATAATGGCAAACATATTTACCCGTCTCCAAATCAACCGAGACCAGCGAGTCGGTATAGAGATTGTCACCGGGGCGAATTGCGCCGTCCAGATCTGGTGATGGGTTGCCAACAACGAAATAGATGCGCTTCTTTTCCAGATCCACCGCAGGGTTTTGCCAAACGCCGCCGCCTAAGGTCTTGTAAGGATCGCCCTTGGCCGCATAATTGGCTTTTTCAGCAGCGATGTCGCGGTGCATATCGCGGCCTGTCGCATCATTCGTCGCCCAGACGCCGACAGACTTTTCGGGTGTGGTATCAAACGTCCACAACACTTTACCGTCTTTTGCATCAAACGCTTTTACAAAACCGCGGATACCATATTCGCCACCATTGGTGCCCAGCAGGATCTTGCCGTCAACAGCCGTCGGCGCCATGGTTTCGGAATAACCCTTTTCAGGATCAGCAATCTGCGTTTCCCAAATCATCTTGCCTGTCTTGGAGTCAAGGGCCAGCAATTTTGCATCAAGCGTTGACAGGTAAACTTTGTCACCCAGCACAGCCACACCGCGATTATTCGGGCCACAGCAATACGTGGTTACAGGTCCCATCTTGTGTTTAAAATGCCAGAGCTGCTCACCGGTTTGTGCGTTCAAAGCGTAAACATGGTCAAAAGCTGTGGTAACATACATAATGCCATTCACAACGATGGGTGAGGTTTCCAGTGTTTCGGTAACTTCGGTCTGAAAAATCCAGGCCGGCCGCAGTTTGTTAACATTGCCTGTGTTGATCTGGCTGTTTGGATAATAGCGTGTCTGCTCATAGTTGCCATTGGTGTGCAGGAAGTTATTGCCATCTCCTGCTGAGCGGTTCAGCATATCTTGCGATACACTTGACATATCACCATACTTGGTGCCGCCACCCACTTCTTGTGCATGTAAAACACTTGGGGTTAAAGCAAACGCCGCCCCTGCCACGCCTATTAGCAATGTTCGTTTTAGACCTTGTATCATATGGATCCTCCTGAATGTGCAATCTTAATTTTGTTCGATTGACAATGTTGCGACACGCGAAGCATGCTCTTAGTTTATTCGCTTCGTCAAGACACGATAAAGCAATCATGGTGCGGTGCTAAAAAATAATGGGTTTGCGACTCCAAAAACCAGCCAGGGTGATATTTTGTGCATGTGCAATATTGTTTGCACCGCACCATGCCGATGCCAAAAACACCGGCCAAATTTTCGTGACTAACGAAAAGAGCAGCACAATCACAGTTTTGAATTTAAATCATGAAGTGGTTGATACCTTTCCCGTGTGCAGCCGTCCAAGAGGCATCAAGTTCACCGCCGATCACAATGGATTTTTTCTGGCCTGCGGGGATGACGATACGATCGCCATTTATGACATAAAAACCCGAAAGCTCTTAAAACGCTTTCGCGATATTCCCGATCCTGAAACGTTTGATCTGCATCCTGACGGCAAGCATTTATTTGCATCCAATGAAAACGATGCCCTGGTGAGCGAGATTGATGTTGACACGGGTGAGACCATCGCAAAGTTTGAAACGGGCGAAGAACCAGAAGGCGTTCTGGTGACACCCGACGGTAAACTGGTCTTTGCCACGTCCGAATCTGCGAATGTTGTGCATGTGATCGACCCTGAGAAAAAAGCCGTCATCAAAACCCTGTTGGTGGGCACAAGGCCCAGACGCTTTGCCCTAACCCCGGACGGCAAAGAACTATGGGTCTCTGCGGAGGTGTCTGGCATTGTTGACATCATTGATGTTGCCACGCTCACCAACATAGCCAGAGTTGATTTTTTGCCCCCGGGCTTGCGTCATGAGCAGGTAACACCGGTTGATGTTCTCATCACCAAAGATGGATCAAGGGCCTATGTGGCCCTCGGAAGGGCTGATCATGTAGCGGTTATTGATGTCAAGAAGCGTGCGGTGCTGGACTATGTACTGGTCGGAAAAAGGCCCTGGGGCCTGGCGCTTAATAATGACGAATCTCAGCTTTATGTGGCCAACGGCTTTTCCGATGATGTGACGGTGATTGATACCGCCAGCCTCAACAGCATCATTTCAGTGTCCGTAGGCCGGATACCTTATGGCATTCTTATCGATGATCATTAAGTTGGGTCTGGTCATCGGGTGGCTTTTTGCCGCCTTCCTTGTTCAGTGCAGTTCGGCTTCATCAGCCGAAGAATCCAAAATCACCATCGTTTATTTTGACCGTGCCCAAGATCCCTATTATGCACCGCGTTTAAGTTATGGCGGAACCTATGACGCAACGCGGAAGTCATCCGTGTCCGGCTCAGAACTGGCCATAAAGGACTCTCACTTTATCGGCCAGGCCCTGGGCAAGACTTTCAATGTCATCCACGAAACACTTCCAGAAGGTGAGCAGGCAGTTGGATTTGTTACCCTGAAATTGACCGCAAACCTTGCCCAGGCGGCAATTCTCGATCTTCCGGCTGAGGACATTCAAGCTGTCGTAAAATCACAAGCAACACAGAATACGGTTTATTTTAACATTCGAAATCGCAGTGACGCATTGCGCCTGAACACCTGCAATAAAAATTTATTTCATGTAATTCCAGATGACGCGATGTTGAGCGATGCCCTCGTGCAGTTTGCCAAATCCATGGGCTGGCAAAAGGCTTTGGTGCTGTCCAGCAATTCACAAATCGATCTGGCGCAAGTTGGTGTTTTTGAAAAATCCGCCCAGAAATTTGGCTTGACCATTACTGATAAACGCCAATTTGTAGCGGGCAGTGATCCGCGCCAGCGCGATCAGAATAACGTGAAACTGCTCACCGGCGGCAGCGATTATGACGTGGTGTTTGTAGCCGATGAAGAACACGATTTTAGCCTGCGCCTGCCTTACCGGACGTACAGCCCGCGTCCCGTGATTGGCGCAACTGGCCTCGTGCCCCATGCCTGGCATCCCTTGTGGGACAGAAATGGTGCGCCACAATTAAATCGCCGATTTTTTAAATTCGCAAACAGAACGATGACGGAAGAAGATTGGGCGGCTTGGGTCGCAGTTAAATCGGTTGTTGAGGTTTACAGTAAGGGTGAAACCAATTTGGAAAAGGGTTTGGTTGATCCAACGCTCACACTTGAGTTGTACAAGGCCTATCCCGGGTCATTTCGAACCTGGGATCATCAACTGCGCCAGGCCATTCTGCTGGCCACCAGTGACGCGGTGATTGCCACAGCTCCGGTTGAAGGCGCACTCCATGAAGAGAATAATCTGGACACGCTTGGTTTAGATGCGCCTGAATTTATCTGCAAGCCTTGACCTCTAAACGTGCCGCTTCACCAATGCGCGCCGCGGGTCATAACTGATCACAGCCAGGATCATAAAAACGATGAGAGTGGCAAGCGTCACCATAAAACTCAATGGATCAAACTTTTGATAGAGTGCAAAGCGAATGGTTTCAACGCAATGGGTGAACGGATTAAATTGACAAAGTCTCCACAGCACAATGCTGCTCTCCTTCATCTTCCAAAGCGGGTAAAGCGCAGACGATAGAAAGAACGCCGGAAAAATGACGAAGTTCATCACCCCTGCGAAATTCTCAAGCTGCTTGATGAGTGAGGATAAAAACAAGCCGACCGCGCCTAAAGCCATGCCCGCGATAATCAAAGCGGGTATAACGCTGAGAAATCCCAACCACGGCAACTGCACGCCGTAAAGCTTGGCAATGATGAGAAAGGCCATAACTTGCAAAACCGCAACCAGTGTCCCAGCCATAAGTTTGCAAAATAATACAAACCAGCGTGGCAAAGGACTGGTGAGCAACACCCGCATAGAACCCATTTCACGGTCATAAACCATCGACAGCGAGGATTGCATTCCAGCAAACAGCAAGATCATTCCACACAGTCCTGGAACCACATAGGTTTCATAAGGCACATAGGTTTGATAGGGCGCGATGATTGAAACACCCAGCGCCGCACGAAACCCCGCCGCAAAAACGAAAAGCCAGATCAAGGGCCGCACCAGGGCCGCTACAAACCGTTCGCGCTGATGCAAAAAGCGCAACATTTCCCGCCACATAATGGCAAAAAAAGCCCGTAACACATGCGTCAAGTTCATGTTGTTTTACTCACCGTAAAGTGCGCGTAAGCCTCTTCAACACTGGCAGAAGACGCAGCTTTAATGACATCGGAAACATGGCCTTGCGCGGCAATGCTGCCCTTACACAAAATTAAAACTGTGTCGTGCTCCATCACTTCGTCGGCCAGATGCGTGGCCCACAGCACCGCTGTATTTTCCTGTGCAGCATAATTATGCAAAAGCTCAATCAGTGACCTGCGCGTTGGAATATCCAGGCCAACAGTAGGCTCATCCAGCAGCAACACGGTTGGCCTTGTCAAAAGTGCACGGGCAATCTCAACACGCCTTTTATGCCCGCCATTCAATCTCCGCACTTTATCAGAGAGCCTGTCGCTAATCTGCAAAGTTGACGTCACCTGTGCAATGCGTTGTGCCGTTTCAGCCTGCCCCATGCCGTGCAAGCCAGCAAAATAACTCAGGTTTTGCTTCACGCTAAGGTCAGCATCAAGTGCTGACTGCTGAAAAACAATGCCGATTTTCCGCAGTGCCTCATGCCTGGCGCTTTCGATGTTTTGGCCGCCTAAATGAATCTGGCCGTGTTGCATTGCCAGAAGCCGACAGATCAGTGAAAAAAGCGTGGTTTTTCCGGCACCATTGGGTCCCAGCACCATCACGCACTGGCCAGGCATAATCGAAAATGAAATATCCGTAAGGACGGCACGTTGGCCATAGCTGAAGCTGAGATTTTGCACTGCAATAGCGGGTTGAATTTCGGCCATGCACGGGAACCTAACGAAGTCTGGCCTTACTGTCAGTCACATTTTGGTTCTGTCGCTCAATAGCAATTGCCAGCCCTGAATTTGTATGCAAGACTCAAGCCCGGGAGACCCCCCGTAAATTGGAGAAAAGCGATGAAGAAATGGAAAACGCCAAAAGTAGTTGAAGTATGCATCGGTATGGAAATCAACGACTATATGCCGGCTGAATTTTAATGTGTGATTGGGCCGAGCCTGTTGCGTGCTCGGCCCTTCCATTTTGAAAGCCTTTATCGTTGGATCAGCGGCAGGTGGTGGTTATCCGCAGTGGAACTGCAGATGCGATGTGTGCGTGCTGTACTGGCAAAAAGATCCGCGAGTTAAACGGCGAACCCAGTCCTCAATAGCTGTCAGCAGCGACGGGAAAGATTGGGCTCTGATCAATTGTTCGCCTGATATTCGCGAACAAACATCAAATTCGCCTGAACTTCACCCGCAAGGGGGATTGCGCCACTCACCCATTAAAACAGTTGTGTTGACCAATGCGGATGTTGACCACATCGGTGGCCTGCTCAGTTTGCGTGAGGGCCACAGCTTTACAGTGTGGGCCAGCAAATCGGTGTTGCAACAACTGCGCAGCAATGACATTTTTGCGGTGTTGAATCCGGGTCTCGTAACCTTAAATGAAATTCTACCAGGCAATTTATTTTCGCCCCTCTCCGGTTTAACCATGTCTTCGTTCGATGTGCCCGGCAAAGTTCCCTTATATCAGGAAACCGGAATTATCCCGAACGTCAGCCGCAGCGGTCACGCCATTGGCTTGCACATCCGAACCGCAGGTGAAAGACTAAGCTATGTTCCCGGCTGTGGTGCCATAGATTTACAGTTAAGATCTGATCTTGCAACAACGGACACACTCTTGTTTGATGGCACGGTCTGGAAAGATGATGAAATGCAAACAGCAGGTGTGGGAAGCAAAACCGGCAGAAGAATGGGCCACATTCCGGTTTCGGGTGATGATGGTTCGGTACAGGGCTTACAAAGTCTGAAGGCTCGTCGGCGCATTTTCATTCACCTCAACAACACCAATCCACTGCTGGTTGAAGGCTCGCCAGAGCGCCAACACGTTGAGGCAATGGGATGGGAAGTGGGCTTTGATGGCATGAAGGTTATGCCATGAGCCTGTTGCTATCACCAGATGAACTCGAAGCAGCACTCAAAGCGCTGGGTGATGCCCGCTATCACAACAAGCACCCGTTTCATCAACGAATGAATAAAGGGCTTTTGACCAAGGGTCAGTTGCAGGCCTGGTCGCTGAATCGTTATTATTATCAATCCATGATTCCGATAAAAGACTCTGTAATTTTGTCGCGCATTGAAGATGCAGCCACGCGGCGCATCTGGCGTCAACGCATTATCGATCATGATGGGGATGACGATGACACGGGCGGCATCGCGCGGTGGCTGGCCTTGACCGATGGCTTGGGCTTGCCACGGGCGGACGTTATGAGCGGCAAAGGCATTTTGCCCGCCACACGTTTTGCCGTTGATGCCTATGTTAATTTTGTGCGTGTGAAGCCACTGTTGGAGGCTATTGCCTCTTCGCTTACCGAGATGTTTTCGTCTGCAACAATTGGTGAGAGAGTGCATGGCATGTTGGCGCATTATGATTTTCTCAATCCCAAGGTTCTGGCTTACTTTGAAAAACGTTTAACCCAGGCGCCGCGCGATGCGGATTTCGCCTTGGATTATGTGAAGCAGCATGCCAAAAATCCCGAACAACAAACAGCAGTTTTGCATGCCTTGTCGTTTAAGTGCGATGTGCTCTGGGCCCAATTGGATGCGCTGGAACATGCTTATGTTGCGCCCGCCATGCCGCCGCCCGGCGCTTTTGTGCCGCTGTCGCCATGAACATGGATGCGTGGAAACCACGCCTGCCACGCGGTGTGCGGTTGCGCGAAGATAAGATAAGGTCGCGCTGGGTGCTGCTTGCGCCAGAACGGATTTATGAGATTGATGACGTCGGTGTGGAAATTCTCAAGCGCTGTGATGGAAGGCAGATGAATGATATGTTGACTGATCTGGCGCAAGCATTTGAAGCCACGCCAGACGATATCAAAGCCGATGTCGTGACCTTCCTCAAAGATTTCGCCGATAAGAAAGTGTTAGAACTGTGACAGATAGTGGCGCACCTATAGGCTTACTCGCGGAGTTAACCCACCGCTGCCCGCTGCAATGCGCCTATTGCTCCAACCCTCTCCAGTTAAGCGGGCGCTCTGCAGAACTGTCAACGCAAGATTGGAAACGCGTCTTCACCGAGGCCAATGAACTTGGCGTATTGCAATTGCATTTATCCGGTGGTGAACCTGCGGCACGCAGTGATCTTGAAGAACTGGTGGCGCATTGTGCCAAACTGGAACTTTACACCAATCTTATCACCTCCGGTGTTTTATTAAATGATGAACGATTGAAAGCCCTGTCTGATGCCGGTCTTGATCACGTGCAACTCAGTTTGCAAGATGTTGACCCGATGAATGCGGACCACATCGCCGGCTTCAAAGGTGGACACGCCAAGAAGTTGGCTCTGGGGCACGGCGTGGTAAAGCTCGGCCTCCCCCTCACTGTAAACGCAGTCATTCACCGTCAAAACATTGGTTCGGTCGAATCCATGGTTACGCTGGCCTTGGAGATGGGTGCCCGTCGTGTTGAAATCGCCCACGTGCAATATTATGGTTGGGCTTTAAAAAATAGATCACATCTTTTGCCAACCCGTGACCAGGCCGTCGAAGCTGATCAATTGGTGAAAGCGCTGCGTATCAAATTGCACGGGCAAATTGTGATCGACAGTGTGATTCCGGATTACTACGCACGAACCCCTAAGCCCTGCATGGGCGGCTGGGGTGCCCGCGTATTAAATGTCACGCCATCGGGCAAAGTTTTGCCATGTCATGCAGCAGAGACAATACCTGGGCTGGAGTTTTGGTCAGTTGCTGCACATTCTCTTGCGGATATTTGGAAGCACTCTCCGGCCTTTAATGCCTATCGTGGTTATGACTGGATGGAAGCGCCCTGTGCGGCCTGCGACAAAAAACAATCCTGCAAAGGTGGCTGCCGTTGCCAAGCTTTGGCTTTGGCAGGCAAAGCGCAAGCGGCTGACCCGGTGTGTGATCTATCACCCTTCCACGAGGGTCTCGGAATCATTGCTGCAACAACTGCCACAGAACCTGTCGTGCCACGACACATCCAACGGAGCTAAGCCTCAATATAATCCGGCCCTCACGTTGCTTGGACGTGAGGGCCGGATTCAACATTCCTTATATTGCCCCGCTTTAGAAAAATAGCGGCAGTGTCTTGCTAACCGTTTGCCACGCACCCCACAGAATGGGAATACCAACAAAGGCCCAGGCAGCCAAAGCCGGGCCAGTAGTCAGTGAGCCTAAACCAATGCCAAAAGACCCTTTGGTCTGCGTTGTATTGGCATGACGTTCAGCCAAAACCTCGGCCACCTCATCTTTGCTCATCGCCCATTTGCTATCAACTGGCCGCACCAGTGCATTGGCTACAAAACCAACCGCCAGCAGCGCCAAAAGCACATAGTAAATGCTTGGATAAATCGATGCAGGAGCCGTGCCAGCGGCTTTGTATTTATCGTGCAGATAGTTCACGATAAACGGGCCGACGATGCCAGCAGTGGACCACGCAGTCAGCAAGCGCCCGTGGATAGCGCCCACAAACAACGTGCCGAACATATCCGAAAGATATGCCGGAACCGTGGCAAACCCGCCACCATACATCGAAGCAATGATGCACATGGCGATGGCAAACAAGGCTGCCGTGGCCATACCGGAAAACAACGCCAAGCCGGCATAGCTGGCAATGCCAAGAGCAAAGAAGATATAATAAGTATTCTTTCGGCCCAACTTATCCGACAGCGATGCCCAAAAGAATCGCCCAATGATGTTAAACAATGAGAACAATCCAACGAACGCACCACCAATGGCCGCAGCTTTGGTGACATTTTCCGCAGTAAAGTTTTCAAACGCCGTTCCAGCATCACCAAACAATCGACCACCAAAGGTTTCCTGCAACATCGGCGAAGCTGCTCCAATGATGCCGATACCAGCAGACACGTTCATGCACAGCACAATCCAGATCAGCCAAAATTGCGGGGTTTTATGCGCGTCTTTCAAATGCACATTGCTGGTAGTGATCATGGTGTTGGTGTTGGCGGCAGGTGGTGTCCAGCCTTCGGGCACCCAGCCTTCCGGCGGCACGCGGTACATGAACGCACCAGCCAGCATGAACACGGCATAGATTGCAGCAAAACACACCAGGGTTTGCCACACACCCACTGTCGTCGGCGTTTTAAAATAGTTCATCATCAGATTGGCGAGCGGAGTGCCAATCATTGCACCGCCACCAAAGCCCATAATGGCCATGCCTGTAGCCATGCCGCGACGGTCAGGGAACCATTTGATCAGAGTGGACACCGGTGAAATATAACCAAGGCCCAGACCAATACCGCCGATCACACCGCAGCCCAGCCACATCAGCCAAAGCTGATGGATATAAACGCCAAGCGCCCCCAGCAACAGCCCGCCACACCAGCACATCGCCGCAACAATACCAGCCTTGCGCGGGCCAGAGCGTTCCAGCCAGCCGCCCCACGTCGCAGCAGCAAGTCCAAGCACAACAAAAAATAACGTGTACATCCAGCCCACGTCAAACTGCGTCCAATCGCAATTGGTTGCAAACAAAGCCGTGGCGGTAATTCCAACTTTCCCGGCAAACGTTGATGGGTCGCCGGCACAAGCGATTGGCTTTGCCGCACCCGTAGCCAGCGAAACCGCTTTACCCAGTGGAACCCAAAATACCGAGAAGCCGTAAGCCATACCGATACACAGATGAATGGCCAGGGCTGCCGGCGGTACCAGCCAACGATTAAAGCCTGACTTCGCGACTGTGACCTCGCGGTCAAGAAAACCAGCTAATGCCGGTTCTACAGTAATAGAACTCATTATTACCTCCCAAAAATTTCCACAATGCGAGCCGCGCCCATTTTCAATTTGGCACTTATCCCGCACAACAACATCTATTATAGCCCAAGCTTATCACCTTGAATACCGGATTTAAGACCTGATGCCGATTGCCTCGCAAAAACAGTTTGCAAAGCAACAGTAAAAAATGGAAGTGGCGTCTCGGAAGGGATTCGAACCCATGACCCCCGGTTTAGGAAACCGGTGCTCTATCCTGCTGAGCTACCGAGACTTGGGTTAATCTGCTAGCACAGTCGCCTATCGATTTGAAGCACAAGACGCGAAGGCCAAAACACCATGAGCACTGCCTATCGCCCCATGCGTGACGGACAGGAAGATGCAGTGGCCAGCTTTATTCGCAAAATTCCCGCGGAATTAGGCCTCGCATTAACGCCCGGCATCACCGGTGCAACGTTGAAAAGCTGGACTGGCGAAGTGCGCATAATGATCGCCGACAACGCTGGCCTGCTCTGCGGCGCTTGCGTCTGGTTCACCACCTATTCCACGTGGCGCGCCGCAAAGGGCTTACACATTTCCGATGTATTTATATTAAGCCATTTACGCGGCCGTGGGCTTGGCACCAATCTTCTGAAAGCCACAGCCCGCGAAGCGTCGAAACAGGGCGCAACTTTTGTACGAATTGACCTGGCAACTGCACTGCCGCGACTGTGCCAGCACTATCAGAACCTGGGGTTCAGGGCCACTGAGCATGATCACACACTTTTTCTTGAATCCACGCATTTTAAAACATTCATAGCGGAGATTTGACAGAACAAATGCCCGTGGCTTCCGATATGGCTGAGCAGGTCCATCAAACTTTTGTATTAAAGATTAGCGCTTATTGCGGGCAGACTTTCGCTTGGGCTTGCTGCGTTTCGGCTTCGGTGCAGCAGTGCCCGAAGCCATACTGAAAATTGACGGCAACTCTTCGGCAAACATGGGCTGCAACAGCGAACGCGGCACCAGTGGCTCGGCCGACGATCCCGCCTGTGGCATCTTCTCATAAAAATGCGACGGCGGCGTTTGATCATAGGGCGCCGGAATTTCAATTTGCATGGTTGGCGGCGCGTTCAAATGTCGCCCCAGCAACATCTGGGTCAGGCGCGCACTGGCCGATTCCGCCGTCTCCGGCTCGCTGATCAAGAAGCCCTGCCCCAGTTCACAACCCAGGCTGGCCAGCTGGTCAATCTGCGCTTGCGTCTCAATGCCTTCGCCCACAACGGTCATCCCCAAACTTTGAGCCAAGGTTGTAATCGACGTGATAATCTTGCCATTGCGCTCGTCAAAATCGTCAAGAGCAATAAACGACCGGTCAAGTTTCAGGGTATCAAATGGAAAATCCCGCAAAGATGATAGGCTGGAAAAACCAGTCCCGAAATCGTCGCAGGCAAGGCCCACACCCATGGCTTTTAAGTGTTGAAGAAGCTGCGCGCTGCGTTCGGGTTGGCGCATCACTACCGTCTCCGTGATTTCGATCTTTAAACTGTCCCGCACCAAATTTTCACGTTTTAATATCATCTCCACCCGGGCTGGAAAATCCGCATGCGAAAGCTGGGTGGCCGAAACATTCACCGAAACAAAAAACGGCTTGCCACGCATATGCACACGCTGCCAAATGCCCAGCTGCCGCGCCGCACCCGTCAGCATAAATTGGCCAAGCTCCGGCATGATGCCGGCTGTTTCGGCAACCTCAATAAATTCAGCAGGCGGCAATAAACCAAACGTCGGATGATGCCACCGGGCCAGGGCTTCAAAGCCAACCACATCAAGCGTGGCCAGCTCAACAATCGGTTGATAGTAGATAATAATCTCATTCTGACTCAGCGCTTTTCGCAGATCGGATTCCAATGAAAGCTGATCCGCCCGGTCATCTTTTAATTCAGAATGATAAAATTCCGATCGAGCCCCACCTTCGCTGCGCGCTTCCAACATGCTGACGGTGGCTTGGTCAATAAGGTCCTGGGCCTTGGCTCCAATGCGGCCCGACATGGAAACCCCGATACTGGCCGATAGCACGATCTGTTGCGGCCCGTGTTTAATCGGTACAGCTAAAAGCGCCTGCAGGTTATCTGTGAAATCGTTGAAATCCCCACGCTCTATGGTTTCAGCACATTCCAAAGCAAACTGTCCGCCATTCATGCGCGCCACTGTCTCATTGCTATCAAGAAAACCAACAAGACGGTCAGCCGCAATTTTAAGAATCCGGTCCCCGACATCTTGGCCCAAACCCTCGTTCAAGGTTTTGAACCGGTCAATATCAACAATAATAACGCGCACTGGCTGTGCCCCCGGCTTACCAAGGCTGCGATTTACACGGTCCAGAAACAAAACTTTATTGGGTAAGCCGCTCACCCCATCTTGCAGTGCGTCAAGGGCCAGGCGCTCTTCCACATTTTTCAGTTTGCCTATATTGGTCAGCGTGCCGATGCAGCGTTCCGCGTTATTGTTTGCGCCCGGCATCGCGCGCGCTTGCAGCTCATACCAGTGATAAGTGCCGTCACCATGTTGCAGCCGCAGTTCCAACTGAATACGTTCGCCGGGTTTAAGGTTATAGCGTTCCGCCAATTTTTTATAGGTCGCTAAATCCAGCGGATGAATAGCAGCATAAAATTGTGCAAGACGGGTTGTCGGCGTATGCTTAATAGGCAAATCAAGATTGCGCTCGAATTCGCCGCTCACGTCCAAAATGTCATGCTCAGGTTGCCAGTTCCACATAATGTGCTTGCCCATTGCAAGGGCCAGGCTGCGCAAATTGGCATCAACACTAACCGGGCGTGCATTCAGGCCATGCACCGTCAAATGGCGCAGCATCACAGCGCCAAGCGTTAAAACTAAAGCTGCTGTAGCAAATGCCAGTTGCGGAGCGCGCACCGCAGTGTGAGATTGGTCCCATGCCAGGGTAACTGCCACCACCAGCCAGGCCAATAGCGCGAACCAGAAAATGCCCTTCGGATCAGCCCCCTCAAAGTCTAAGTTTCGCGTGCGCCAGGCACTTGCCACACACACACACGTCAGCAGAACAAACGCCCAACGCGCCAAAACCGTTGCTGTCAAAGGTTCAGCCAGCCCATAGCCCATATTCGCCAGCGCCAAGACCGCAACCACAAACAAACCGCGTTGCCACCAACCTTTCCCCGCCTCGGGCGAAACAATTGCGGCCGCACATGATGCCAGACCCAGAACCATCAAACTTTCAGAAAGAGCGCGAAGAATGTTCAGTGTTGCGCTCAAGGAAATAAAATTTCCAATGACTGCATTGCTGCTAAGATCAACAAAAACCAAAGAAGCACTGGCAAAGAAAGCGGCCGCAAGAAAAACCCGGTGGGCACGGTAGGTGAATAGGATTAGCAAAACCGCAACAACCAGCAGCATCACACCTTCAGATAAACCCACAAAATAGGTGTGGTTCGCTTGTAGGGTTTGGAAAGCAGCGGGTTGCCACAGGCTTGCTGATAAATTGGCAGATAAGCTCTCAACTGCCACATTGGTGCTGTCATGAGGCGGAACGTGAATGGGAATGCCCTGCATTAAACCCGCACCAAACATCGGCAGCACCTGCTCATCTTTTGTGAGAACTGCGCCAACAGCATCGGCCCCCATAGGCAATATTTTGATCAAACCAGAGCCTGCAAAATTTTGGCCATCCACCGCCAAAACAAAATCCAGCGGCGCATCTGTCACATTATTTAGCGAAAACAAAGACCAATAATAATTTGGCCCCGGCCCTTTGGCTAATAACTTGGTCTTTTCTTTTTCTTGTGGGCCTTGAACGCTGATCTCTGGCCGCTCTGTCACTATGGGTTCACGAAATTGCGATATATCGAGCCCGTTTGTGCGTCCATCAACATCAAGAATTCCGCTGGCAGAATGTGCAGGCAAAACCAAACCGCTGCTGGCCAGCAGCCACGTCAGCACCACAACACCCCAGACCTTTGCCTTAAACGCCCCACGAATCATTCAAACAACTTACCGTTTTGTGGCAGCAATGGCCAAGCAAGCCACAGTTGCCCCCACCTTCTCAAGCCAGAACCAAGCCAAAAAGCTGATGATCCTGCCACCTTCCAAATATTTTCACATAGGATTTGGCAAATCCTTCCGGCTCAAAACCGCACGCAAGTAACAAATGACGAGAGCGCTCATTATGCGCCAGACAGGCAGCCTCCAGGCGGTGCAAGCTGAACCGTGCAGCGGCCACGGCCAATAAAGCGCGGATGGCATCTTTCATTAAACCTCGGCCTGCAAACTCTTCGCCAATCCAGTAGCCTAAAGTGGCTGATTGCGAAACCCCGCGCCGCACATGGCTTAAGGTCAGTCCGCCCAAGAGCTGATTGCTTTGCTTGTCAAAAATGAAAAAAGCATAACCCTCATCATCGCGTGCACGTTGCGCATAAACGCGAATGCGTTGACGAAATGCAAAGCGTGAAAACTCATCGGCAGCCCACGTAGGTTCCCATTTTTCTAAATAGGCGCGGCTGCGTTGGCGCACATCCGCCCATTCCTTAAAATCGCCAATCTCCGGTTCGCGCAGATAAACCCGCTCGCCATGCATGGCGTTTTGGTTGCTGTTTCTTCCAAAGAAAAAAAGCGTGCTCACCGCAGCTTCTTTTTAAACCGCGCGGCCAAAGCGGCGTGGCTTTCAAGCGATGACAGCTGGCCCACAGCACTCATCGAGGGAACCGTATCTCCAAAAATTTCCGCAGCCAGCGCGCGCACTTGCTCACCTGTTACGGCCTCGATGCGTGAAATCAGCGTTTTCATATCGGGCACTTCGCCAAAGGCCAAATACTGCCGCGCAATTTGATCGGCCCGTGAAGATGCACTTTCAAGATTCATTACAATGGAGGTTTTTAATTGTGCCTTGGCACGCTCAATCTCTTTTTCAGAAACCTGATTGATCATCGAATGCATCACCGAAACGGTTACATTGATGAGTTCAGGCGTATGATCAGGCGATGTCGCTGCATAAATCCCAAGCTGGCCCGTATCTTCATAAGTGGTACCAAAAGCAAACACACTGTAACACAGGCCGCGCTTTTCACGTACTTCTTGGAACAGGCGTGAAGACATTCCGCCGCCCAAAATACTCGCCAGAACCTGCAGCTGATACACGCGCGGATCACGGTAATTCGGCGCCGGAAAAGACAATACAAGATGCGTTTGGTCAAGCGGCTTTTGTTCAGTCATCGCTTCTGCCCCAAAATGTGGCGGCTGACGCTGCGGCAGATGGCCGTGAGCTATTTTGCCGAAATGCTTTTCAGCCTCGGCCACAAAAGCCCCATGCTCAATATTTCCTGTTCCGCACACCACCATGCGCGAGGCCCAATAATTGCGTTCACGCCAAGCTAGCATCTGCTCACGCGTCATGGCATTGACCAAAGCTTCTGTACCCAAAATGCTGCGGCCTAACGGGTGTTGCCCGTACGATGCGGCCTGTGCCAATTCAAAAACCAGGTCATCAGGCTGGTCTTTGGCCGCTGCAATCTCTTGCAGGATAACATCACGCTCACGCTCCATCTCGTCATCTTCCAAAGTCGATGAGGTGAAGATATCAGCCAAAATATCCATGGCCATCGGCCAGTCATTCTTCAGCGTTCGCGCATAATAAGTGGTGGTTTCCATGCCCGTGGCCGCATTTATTTCGCCCCCGACATTTTCAATTTCCTCGGCAATGTCGCGCGCCCTTCGGCGCTTGGTGCCTTTAAAGGCCATATGCTCCAAAAAATGCGCCACGCCGTTTTCATGCGGCATCTCATCACGCGCACCCGCTTTAACCCAAATGCCCAAAGCCACCGATTCCAGATGTTTCATCATCTGCGTGATGACCGTGAGTCCGTTTGAAAGCTTCGTAATCCTAACTGACAAATCCAACGCTCCTCAACGCCCTTCGCGAAACAGGATGAACTCCTTCACCGCTTGGGCGCTGTTAGGTAACACCTTGAAACTTTCTTGCGCATTCATCAAGTCTGATAGATGTGGAGGTAAACGAGGGCTTTGGCCCGTAGCTTGCTTCACCGCATCCGGAAATTTCGCAGGATGTGCCGTGGCCATCACAACCATCGGTGATTTAGTGGGGTGCTGCATAGCAACATGCACGGCAACGGCGGTGTGCGGATCAACCAATTCGCCAGTGCTTGTGAGGATCTGCGCCATTGTTGCAAAGGTTTCAGCCTCAGACGTAGCCCCCGATAAAAACGCGCCCCGAATGGATTTAAGCGCTGGCGACGTCAACGTGAAGCTTTGCGATTGCACCAGACTGTCCATCGCAGCGCGTACAGCCGCCGGGTCATTCGTATTGGCCAGATAAACCAGACGCTCAAAATTGCTGGACACTTGAATGTCCATTGATGGGCTTATCGTGGGGTGAACGCCGGTAATTTCATAGCGACCAGTTTTCAGGGTACGGTTTAAAATGTCATTGCTATTGGTGGCAATGATCAGTTTATCAACGGCAAGCCCCATGCGTTTTGCTGCAAGCCCGGCAAATATATTCCCGAAATTGCCAGTTGGCACGGTGAAGCTGACGGCGCGGTCCGGTGCGCCCAACTGCAATGCTGCGTAAAAGTAATAAACAATCTGCGCCATAATGCGGGCCCAGTTAATCGAATTCACCCCAGCCAGGCCCATGCGGTCACGAAACCCATGATCATTGAACAGGGCTTTCACAAGCGCTTGGCAATCATCAAACGTGCCCTCAATTGCAAGGTTGTGAATGCTGGGGCTTTTCACCGTGGTCATTTGCCGGCGTTGCACGTCTGACACCCGTCCGTTCGGATGCAAAATGAACAGGCTGGTATGTTGACTATGTTCAAAAGCGGCAACAGCAGCCCCACCCGTGTCACCAGATGTAGCTCCCACAATCACCGCGCGGCGCTTGTTTTTAGACAAGCTCCAATCCATCATGCGCGCTAAAAGCTGCATCGCTACATCTTTAAAGGCCAACGTCGGCCCATGAAAAAGTTCCAGCAAAAATTCATTCGGCCCAAGTTGTTTGAGCGGCACAACAGCCGTGTGCTTAAACGTCGCATAAGCCGCTGCAATCATTGCCCTTAATTCTTTGGCCGGAATGGCCGAGCCGACAAACGGGGAACACACCGCATAAGCCACCTCGTCATAAGGCTTACCCCGCAAGGCCCTGATCTGTGCCTTGGTGAAGGCCGGAAAATACGCGGGCACATAAAGCCCGCCATCACGGGCAAGGCCGGTTAGCATGGCCTCTTCAAAATTCAACTTCGGCGCTTGGCCACGTGTGGAAACATATCTCATGGCGCGGTGCCTTAGCGCCCTCGGCGTTGAAACACAAATACCGCCCCCACACCCAACAGAGCCGCAGCCAACCCAAACCACGTGATCGCATAACCCAAATGATTATTATTCAGCTCCACCTTGGCTGGTGAGGCTTGAAATCCAGACTCGTTGCCAAGGGCCTGCACGATAATTAAAGGCGACCCCTCTTTCATCGCAGCAGCCTTTTGCATGGCGAGTAAATCCCACCAGAACCACTGGTTTTTCGCAACATTATTCGAAGCGTCAAAAGTGCCTCGTCCCAAATGATGCAGGCGAATGATGCCCAGCAGCTGCGGCACCGGTTTGGGCACTAGCCCGTGCTGAACGGTAGCGCCAAGATCAACCAACACCTGGCTGCCATCCTCTGATTGAAATGGCACCAGCCCTTCCCAGCCCGCCTGATCATCAATCACCGTCTGCTTGTAAAGCGGATGGGCTATGTCCAAAGCACCCTTGGCCGTAACTTTGAGATATTCAACAGCTTCGCCTGCATCAAAGCGCTTCACAGCATCAGCCAGTTGAACCGGATCATCAGCCATCCGCGCTGTTAAAGTGGCAATCAAGCCTTGCTTCCACGCCAGCCGTTGCAGCTGCCATGTGCCAAGCGAACATAAGACCAATAGCCCCAGCGCCGCGGCCAGCACCACTGGCCAAAGCCGGGGTTTGCCCGCCATTAGTGCCGGCCTTCATGGGCATTGGTTTTCCACTGGTGTGCCAAAAACAAGCCCTTCACCGGTCGCAGCATCAGCAAGGGCGCGATAACGATCAGCACCAGGGCCACCACAACATGCACCCAGATCGGCGGGCTGAAAGCTGCCTCTATCCCGAATATTGAACCCACGCCGACAACGCAGGCAAACAACAGCACAAAATATGTGGCCCCGTCACCTGCGTCAGCAAAGCTGAACGAAAGTCCGCACACCTTGCATTTCTCGGCCACAGTAAGGTAGCCATCAAACAAATGCCCCCGTGCGCAGCGGGGGCATCTACCTCGAAGCCCTGTTCGGGCCGCAGAGAAATCGTGATAGTAATTCTCGTTCATTCCAGCGGTATAGCGCCGCCATGGTTGCCCCAGACGTAAATGCATACAAACAGAAACAACCAGACCACGTCGACAAAGTGCCAATACCAGGCAGCCGCTTCAAAGCCGAAATGTTGCTTCGGCGTGAAAGCCCCACCGCGTGCGCGCAGCCAGCAGATGATCAGAAAAATCGTACCGACAAGAACGTGAAACCCATGAAAGCCCGTGGCCATGAAAAACGTCGAGCCATAGATGTTGCCGCCATTGGCGCTGGAAAATCCAAACATCGCATGGGCATATTCATAGGCCTGCACGCCGGTAAAAGTGGCCCCCAATAAAATAGTCAGGCCCAGCCCCCACATCAAACCTTTGCGGTCATTATTCAACAAAGCATGATGCGCCCAGGTCACCGTAGTGCCAGAGGTCAGCAGGATCATGGTGTTGAGCAGCGGCAAATGGAACGGGTCAAACACCGTCATGCCCTTGGGCGGCCACATGCCACCCGTGGCCAATACGCGCGCCGCCAGTTTGGCCTCGCCCGTGAACAGTGAAGCATCAAAGAAGGCCCAGAACCAGGCCACAAAGAACATCACTTCCGATGCAATGAACAGCAACATGCCGTAACGCAAATGCAGCGAAACAACCGGCGTGTGATCGCCAGTGTTCGCTTCATGAATCACATCACGCCACCACATGAACATGGTGTAAAGCACCATGGCAAAACCGATGATCAATGCATAAGGTTGCGCACCATGCATCCATGTCACGGCACCCACGGCCATAACAAATGCCGAGGCCGCCCCCACAACGGGCCACCAACTTGGGTTCACCAGATGATAGTCATGGTGCTTGGCATGTGAGTCAGCCATTCGTTTTGCTCCTTAAATCAATTCGTGGCCTGCGTCAGCGCCGCTTCTGCAGGATAAAAAGTATATGATAAGGTAATCTCGCCAATGCCCTTGGCATCAGCATTTTTCAGAATGTCAGGATCAACAAAAAATTCCACGGGAAATTCAACGCTCTCACCGCTCTTGATGGTTTGCTTGGTGAAACAGAAACATTGGATCTTGTCGAAATAGGCGCCAGCTAAAGGCGGTGACACGTTATAAACCGCACTGCCGGTATTGTCATGCGTGCCCAAATTCGTGGCTTCAAAATAGGCCATGTTTTGCTCGCCGATTTTCACCCGCATCACAGTTTGCTTGGGCTGGAACCGCCAATTCAGTTCAGAGGCCGTGTTTGCATCAAAGCGCACATTGATGAATTGTTCAGTGGCTTTTTCCGGTGCCTTCGTGGCACGTTGTGTCGTGCCGCCAAAACCCGTCTGTTGACAGAAAATTTTGTACAGCGGCACAGACGCATAGGCCAGCCCAACCATAGTTACAAAAAATGCGCCCGCAGCCAAAGCCACGCGCAGGTTTTTGCGAGGATCAGGCACAATGGGCTTCATCCGCCAACACCCACCTTGATTTTATAAACAGTGCTGACAAATATAATCACCATTAAAGCGATCAGCACAAGCGCCAGCACCAAAGCGCGAGACTTGCGGCGCTTCATGTCTTCCGGCGAAAAGGCAATTACCGTTTTGCGCTCAACCATGCAGCACCGCCGCGAAGCCTGGCACGCCTGCAAGCTTCTCAATCAGAATCAATGAGAAAATGCCAAACAACCACACAATTGAAAAACCAAACAGTTTCTTTGCGGCCTTGTCGGCTAGCACCCCTTCGGTGAAACGATAGACATTAAATGCGCGCCATACAAACAGTGCCGTTAAAGCCAAAGCTCCAACCGCATAAAGCAAGCCCGAAACACCAACCAGGGCTGGAAGGGCAGCAGCCGGAAGGCAGGCCAGTGTATAAAGCATAATCTGTTTGCGGGTTTCAGCCCGGCCATGAACATTGGGCAACATCGGCACGCCGGCTTTTTCATAATCACCTTCACGAAACAGCGCCAAAGCCCAAAAATGCGGCGGCGTCCACATGAAGATCAACACAAAAAGTGAAATGGCACCAAAGTCGATGTGCCCCGTCACCGCCACCCATGAAATCATCGGCGGGAAGGCCCCAGCCGCACCACCAATCACAATGTTCTGCGACGTGCGGCGTTTAAGGCCCATGGTGTAAACCACGATGTAAAAGAAAATGGTGAAAGCCAGCAAAGCCGCCGCCGCCAAATTCACTACCAGCCACATCATCACCACCGAAAATGCCGCCAGCGTCAGGCCAAAGCCTAAAGCCTCACCCGGCAGAATAGCACCCGACGGAATGGGCCGCCCGGCGGTCCGCTTCATCACCGCATCAATATCGGCATCATACCACATATTCAGCGCACCGGCAGCTCCTGCTCCAACAGTGATGCACAGGATGGTGATAAATCCAAACCACGGATGGATAGAACCTGGGGCTGCAAACAAACCCACAATAGCTGTGAAGATCACCAGCGACATCACCCGCGGTTTCAACAGTTCGTAATAGTCCCGCACCGAGCCTTGGCCGCCGCCAGCGGCAGCATCCACCGCAGGGTTATATGTGTGGTTCAGGTTCATCTGTTACTTAATCACCGGAAGCTCATTGAACTGATGGAATGGCGGCGGCGATGACAAGGTCCATTCCAGAGTTGTGGCACCCACGCCCCATGGATTGGCAGGCGCTGGCACCTTCTTGATGTAAGCGCTGATCGTAACAAACAGGAACACGAGAACGCCAAGACCTGAGAAATATGAGCCGATCGAAGAGACAAAGTTCCATCCAGCGTATTCTGCGGGATAATCAATATAGCGACGCGGCATACCCTGCAGGCCAAGGAAATGCTGTGGGAAGAACACAAAGTTTACAGAAATAAACGTGAGCCAGAAATGCACCTTGGCCCAAAATTCATTGTACATATAGCCGGTGATCTTCGGGAACCAGTAATACCAGCCAGCGAAGATCGCAAACACCGCACCCAGTGAAAGCACGTAATGAAAATGTGCCACAACATAATAAGTCGCATGCAGATCGCGGTCTATACCAGCATTGGCCAGCACCACACCCGTCACACCGCCAACGGTGAACAGGAAGATAAAACCAATCGCCCACAACATCGGCGGGCGAAACTCAATGGAGCCGCCCCACATGGTGGCAATCCACGAGAAAATCTTAATGCCCGTTGGCACCGCGATGATCATGGTGGCAGCCGTGAAATAAGCTTGCGTATCGGCATCCAATCCCACCGTAAACATGTGATGCGCCCACACCACAAAGCCCACCGCGCCAATCGAAACCATAGCGTAAGCCATGCCGAGATAACCAAACACGGGCTTCTTAGAAAAAGTGGAAATAATCTGGCTGATCATGCCAAAGCCCGGCAAAATCAAAATGTAAACTTCAGGATGGCCAAAAAACCAGAACAGATGTTGAAACAACAACGGGTCCCCACCCTTCGAAGGCACGAAGAAGGATGTGCCAAAGTTGCGGTCCGTCAGCAGCATGGTGATGGCACCCGCCAGCACTGGAAGCGCTAACAACAGCAGGAACACGGTGACCAGAACCGACCACACAAACAGGGGCATTTTATGCAGCGTCATGCCAGGAGCGCGCATGTTGAAAATGGTCGTTATGAAATTGATCGCGCCCAGAATAGAAGAGGCACCGGCAAGATGCAGCGACAAAATCGCAAAATCCATCGCCGGGCCAGGCTGACCGGCGTTGGATGACAGAGGCGGATAAATCGTCCAACCCCCGCCAACACCGTGCATGCCAGGCGGGCCTTCCACAAACATAGAGATGATAAGTAATGCAAAGGAAGGAATAAGAAGCCAAAAAGAGATGTTATTCATGCGCGGAAACGCCATATCGGGCGCACCAATCATCAGGGGCACAAACCAGTTTCCGAAGCCGCCAATCATGGCAGGCATTACCATAAAGAAGATCATGATCAGGCCGTGGGCTGTGACAAACGCATTATACATTTGCTTGCCGTTATCGATTGCCGCATTTTCTGGAACACCGTAAACCATCTGCGCCAGACCTTTGAAAATCTGAATGCCCGGCTCTTGCAATTCCATGCGCATGAGGATGGAAAGGGCACCGCCCAGAATGCCCGCAAATATTGCAAACCACAGATACATTGTGCCTATGTCTTTGTGATTGGTGGATAAAAGATAGCGCTTTAGACCCGTTGGATTTGCGTGGGGTTCGCCGTGATCGTCTTTAATTGCGTAAGCATAAGCCATGAATTAGGTGCCTCTAAATCTTAATTGGTTGCGACTTTTGCAGTCGCTGGGCGAATGGTTTTCAGAAAGTCTGCAAGCTCATCGGGCTTTGGCTGCTTTATCTCAAGTTCGGCCCAGGCTTTATACTTATCTTCCGAAACCGCCCACACTTCGATGGGCATATAGGCATGTTCCTTACCACAAAGTTCCGTGCATTGACCATTGTAAATGCCCTCACGTGTAACCTGAAACCAGTCCTCATTTAGACGGCCCGGAATGGCCGCAATGTTGATTCCAAAGGACGGCATTGTCCAAGCATGAATAATACCCTCTGGATCCGCAGTTACAATCAATTTCACCACTTTGCCAACGGGCACAACCATGGGCACGTCTGCGGCCAAGAGATAAGATACACCAGCCGCCTTAGCCTTGTCTTCCGGCAATAAGTAAGCGGTGAATGAAACTTTGGCAGACTTGTCGTCATTTACGCCAAGGTCTGGGTATTCATACGTCCAGTTCCACGATGGGTTGCCGATAACTTTGATCGTCATATCACCTTTTGGAATATTGCGTTCCATATACAGCAACTTGAACGATGGAATGGCGATGCCAGCCAAAATCAAAACCGGCACAATTGTCCACAAAACTTCAATCAGCGAATTATGCGTTGTCTTGGAAGGCACCGGATTAGCCTTGGCGTTGAAGCGCACCATCACATAAATCAACAACCCCAGCACGAAAAGCGTGATCGCGGTGATGATCCACACCAGGTAATAATGGAAGCCGACGATGAAAACCTGAACCGGTGTCACCGAGTCTTGTAATCCAATACCCCAGTTCACGGGCTGGCCACCGGCGGCAAAGCCTAAAGTCGGAAACGCAAAAAGCGCTAGAATAACCGCCAGAAACTGTGACGTGTTGACCTTCATTGTCTGCTCATCCTCAACTCATAAGGGCATGGTTCGCCAAGGCGTGGTGAACCACATCCAGCCCCCCACCGCAACAGGGCTGATGCGCGGCAAAACGTCGTTGCAGCACACTATAGCGAAGCTGCCGGAATTCCGCCGTATTTACGGGCAATTCAACGATTTAAAATCTGTATGTCCCACAAAAATCGCAGGGTTGTTTTTGTGTTTTACAGGGGCTAATGCGCAAACCAGCAGAAATTAGGAAATCGAATCGTGAAACCACGTAAATTCATCAATTTGGCCCTTGCGACGTTTTTAGTCGGCAGTCTTGCAAGCGCAAGTGCGGTGCAAGCCCAATCAAACCAGCCTCAAACCCCGCCTGCACCAGCGGGTCTAGGTCCACGTGCGGGTGCACCCGCAGCAGGTGCTGCACCCGAAGGTGCGCCACCAAATGTGGAAACCGTGGCTACACACAATGGTTGGATTGTGCAGTGTGGTGATGTGCCTGCCCAAAACGGCCAACCTGCAGGCAAAACGTGCGGCATGACGCGCTCTGGCAACAGCGAAAAAGACGCAAAGATCGGCATTTCGCTCATTATCAAGCGTTTCAAAGGTCAAGACGGCAAAACCCAGACGGTAATGGATGCTTTCGCCCCTATCGGCGTTTATTTGCCGACAGGCGTGGCCATGGAAATTGATGGCACTGCGCTGGAAGGCCGCATGGCCTTTACCCGCTGTCTGCCGCGCGCCTGCGATGCCTTCGGTGAAGCATCTGATGTGACACTGAAGAAGTTCAGCAAGGGCAAACAAGCCACTTTTTATATTTATGACCGCCCTGGCAACGGTTATCCCATCAAGTT
Organism: Hyphomicrobiales bacterium; assembly: GCA_043749835.1. GTDB lineage: Bacteria > Pseudomonadota > Alphaproteobacteria > Rhizobiales > Aestuariivirgaceae > Aestuariivirga. Next base: position 156 of record JAYVCU010000016.1, on the reverse strand, counting down.
CCCTCTCCCCGGTTTTACCGAAGGCTTGGCCGATCTTGATAAAAATATATCCAAGTAGATTTAGGGTGTGTCGTCATTTGAGCCAAACAAGCGCACAGGCGAGATGAAGGCCGGCGAGAAAGTTTCGTGCGGTTTTTTCGTAGCGTGTTGCAATGC
>JAYVCU010000015.1:0-21219 GCA_043749835.1 Hyphomicrobiales bacterium | reverse complement strand
GCCCGCTCAGGCCGTATCATATTTGATGGTAAAGACATTACGCAAACGCCGACGCATGAAATTGCCCATTTAGGATTGGCCCAATCGCCTGAAGGACGCCGCATTTTCCCGCGCATGAGTGTGTTTGAGAATTTGCAGATGGGGGCCACAGTCAATCATCTTAAAAACTTGGATGAAGACCTGCCTAAAGTGTTCAAGCTGTTCCCGCGATTGGAAGAGCGCCGCAATCAACGTGCCGGTACGCTTTCTGGTGGTGAACAGCAAATGCTGGCCATTGGCCGCGCCATGATGGCCAGGCCTCGCCTGTTGCTGTTGGATGAACCATCGCTGGGCCTTGCACCTATTATTGTGAAGCAGATTTTCAGCGCAATCAAAATATTGAACGCCGAAGAAGGCCTCACCGTTTTGCTGGTTGAGCAAAATGCCAATTACGCCCTCAAACTGGCACACCGCGCTTATGTAATGGTGAACGGCAAGATCACCATGTCAGGCACTGGCCAAGAGCTGCTGAAGCGTCCTGAGGTGCGTGCGGCCTATCTGGAAGGCGGACATTGATGAGCTTTTTTGTAGAACAAAACCCTTGGATATTTTTGATCTTAACGGTGATCCTGGGCGGTGGTGCAGCATTTATGGCCGGGCGCAATTTGGCGCAAAGCTGGAAGTCGCCATGGTTGTTGTTTGTTTATATGCTGATCTTCACCTGCGGTGTACGGTTTTTGCACTTTGCACTTTTCCAAAACGAACTAACATCTTTGCAGTATTACATAAGCCACGGCCTAGTTATTCAAGCTTTGGCCTTCCTCGGGTTCCGGCTGACCATGGTGAAACAAATGGTTGAAAAATATCCTTTCGCCTATGAACGCACCAATTTGCTTGGCTGGCGGGCAAAGCCTTAAATTTTTGTAGAAAAAGCTTCATCATCATGTCGCTTTTTTCCTTTGCATTTTCAATCCTTTTGGGCAGTATTGGCCTTAAGGGGTTGTGAACCCCCGGTCGTATTTTTGACCAATTAACACTTAGGGAGACTATTAAATGAAAAAACTTGTACTTGCCGGTTTGGCGATCAGCTTTGCTGCCGCCCTCTCGGTTTCATCGGCTTTGGCTGATATCACCGTTGCAACCGCTGGCCCGATCACGGGTTCGCTTGCTGCTTTGGGTGAACAATATCGCCAGGGTGCGACAATGGCCGTGGCCGACATCAACAAGGCTGGCGGCGTTAATGGCCAAATGCTGAAGTTGGAAATTGGCGATGATGCTTGCGATCCAAAACAGGCAACAGCTGTTGCCCAACAAATGGCTCAAAAAGGGGTTACGTTCGTGGCCGGTCACTTGTGCTCTGGTTCGTCGATCCCGGCTTCAAAAGTTTATGCTGAGGCTGGTATCCTGCAGATCACCCCGGCTTCTACCAATCCAAAATTTACCGATGAAGGTGATTGGAACGTAGCGCGCGTTTGCGGCCGTGACGATGCTCAAGGCCTGGTCGCTGGTAGCTTTCTGGCCAAGCATTTTGCTGGAAAGAAAGTTGCTATTATTGATGACAAGTCGGCTTACGGCAAAGGCTTGGCTGATGCCACCAATGCTGCGATGACGGCTGCGGGCTTGAAGCCAGCCATTGTTGAATCCATTAACGCGGGCGAAAAAGATTATTCAGCACTTGTTTCTAAGCTGAAAGAAGGCGGTATCGATGCTGTGTACATGGGCGGTTACCACCCTGAAGGCGCTTTGATCCTCAAGCAGCTGCGTGAGCAAGGATCCAAGGCTCAAATGCTTTCAGGCGACTCGATGAACAATAAAGAATTCTGGACAATCGCTGGTGATGCTGCCGATGGCATGATCTTCACCTTCGCACCAGAGCCACGCAATGTTCCAGAAGCCAAAGACCTTGTCGCAAAGTTCAAGGCTGCTGGTTACGATCCAGAAGGCTACACGCTCAACACCTATGTTGCCTTTCAGATGTATGCTCAGGCTGCAGCTGCTACAAAGTCTACAGATCCGAAGACGCTCTCAACCTGGCTCCGCGCTGGCAATGAGATGAAGACAGTGTTGGGCTCAATCAAGCTCGACAAGAAAGGCGACCTCGTGGGTGCCAAATATGTTTGGTATGTATTCCACAATGGTAACTATGCTGAAGACACTTCAATTCAATAAGATTATGTCATTCGTTGACTGGTGATAGACCCCGCGAAGAGAAATCTTTGCGGGTTTTTTGTTTTGGAAATTGCATGAAAAATAACTCTTGTGTGTCCGCATTTTGCGGATTGTCGAAACGTGCGGAACTAAAGGATTTAATTTGATATTTGCTATTCCACACATTCAAACAAACAATTGTCAGTCAATGTTTAATCGTAATGCGGACGAAGTCTGCGACGATGGCCCACGATAACAGGTAGGATGGCAAACCCAATCTGCCCACCTAAGCCTATTAATCCAAGAGGTGCTAAGATATCTGTCGCCCATTTGAACACGCTTTGCCCGCGCAGATACCCAGCAAGAACGACCTCACTTGCCATAGTTAACGTGAAAGCGGTGGTTCCCATTGTCATTCGTTGGGCCAGTGTAAGATACGAATGACCAAGCAAGTGGCGTAATGTGAACCAGCTCGCAATCAATATGATTGGCTCTTCAAGTAACACCCCGACTGTCTCACCGAGGCGCGGCGCGATAACGAGAGCGCGCGCAATACCCATCGCGAAAGTCAATCCGAAGATTATTGCATAATAGCGCAGTCCCATGATGCAGGCATCGAGCATAATCTAGTTTAGCATATAAAAATGTGCAAAGCACCGAACGCACGAAACAATAAAAGTCGATAGCTACGTCATTTATATCTCTTGGCTTCAGAGGTCTAATGAGAAGTGCCATTAAAGAACTCGGTTCGATAAAACAAAATTGTGAGGAGAGCCGCGACAACCAAAAATATGCCATCATAACCGAAAATACCGATGTTCCGCAGCCTCATGTCCCCGACCACAGCGCCACTTAAACCCGCAAGTGCCAACACGCCACTCGCAAACATGAGGACGCGGATTGAAACAGCTAATCGACTCCCCGAAAAAACTGGGGCAGCACATAGCATCGACAAGGCGAAAAACACGTCCCAAGCTAGAATATCGAGCGCATACGCAATTGAAGGCCAGTTGAACGAAAGAAGGTCTTGGACCTGCTTGAATGCCTCATGTCCACTCAAGGTCAATATCACGATATGCAAACTGCTGGTCACACCTGCGAGTAAACCCATGAAAATAATCGCGCTTAGGCTCAAGGCTTTCATTTCAATGGGCGCCCATGCATGAACCGCTACCATGAGCGCCACCATTGCGGGCGTCAACAATAGTATAAGAATTTCTAGGATGGAGAACAATGGCCCAACGATTGGTTGCGTCGCAGACTCAAGTGACACAAATCCTAATATCAACGTGATCGAATAAAACACGAGTAGCGTCACAACGGTTATCCCCGACAGGATTCCAAACCACCGCGCAGTTCGTGTAAATTCAATCGCCATTCAAATCCTATTTCCAAATTACATTGGATTTGCAATCAGTGCGCTTAACTGCTTGATCACGCAGCTTTGCCTATGCGCATTTGCTTCAACTTCAACTGCAACGTGGCGAAGTAGGGCAAAACTATGGCTCACAATCTAAAGCCCAAAGGCTCTCGAAATCCAACTGGAGTTACTCGCCACAGGTGCAGTGCCGTTGCTGCTAACCAAAGCATAAGCATCGCGATACCAATTGGACTGTGGAAAATTATGGCCCAATACGGCCGCCGCCGTTTGCGCCTCAGAGCGAATGCCCAGCGCCATATAACCTTCCGTCAAGCGGTACAAGGCCTCGGGGGCTTGCGAGGTTTGCTGATAGGTCGTGACAACATTTTTGAAGCGATTAATGCCGGCCATCCAATCGCCTTTTTTAAAATAATAGCGTCCGACCTCCATGTCTTTGCCCGCTAAATGGTCGCGCGCCAGAATGGACTTTTGTTTGGCGTCGGTGGCGTATTTAGAATCTGGAAAACGTCTGGCCACTTCCTCCAGCGCATCAAGTGCGGTTTGCGTTTGCGATTGATCGCGTGTGACATCGTTGATCTGCTCATACTGCGAAAGCGCCGTCAAATAATAGGCATAAGCAATATCCTGGTGGCCCGGATGCAAGGTAATAAAACGCTGACAGCTATCAATAGCATCTGTATATTTATTGGCTTGATAATTAGCAAAGCCTTGCATCAGCAGAGCCTTGGTGGCCCATTTCGAATAAGGATGCAATCGCTCCACTTCACCAAAGCGTTTGGCTGCTGTTTTATAACTGCCGCTGCCCAAGGCCTGAAGGCCGCCATTATAAAGTGAGGCCACTTCCTGATCATCAGACTGCTCTAAACCCGGCGACAAAGCTTTGGCGGCAGGGGCACCGGAATTATAGCCAAGCAAATCGTTCAGAAAACCTGCGTTGGCGGGCGCGGCTGACAAGAGCAAAGCCACTGCAACGGAATAAACAAAGTGTTTGGATTGATTGTGCAAAGGGCTCACTTTCAAATTAGTTTCCTCATATAGTAGCACGAGAGAACGTTCGAAAGACCACTTCAAACACAAACCCGGCAGAACTGTGGCTGCCGGGTTTACGTATTGGTGGTGCTGTAATTTTGTTTACCCGTTGGCCTGTCTGCGTAAGAATGCGGGAATAGCCAGTTGGTCATCATCGTAGCCCGCATCAATTGGGGCGGCTTGCTGCTCAATATAAACAGGTTCCGCTTGCGGTTGCATTTTAGGCTCAGCACGGCGCGGTGCTGGGGCCGAGGGTGTGTGAATGGCTGCGGTTTCGGCACGGCGACCAAGACCCACATCAGCTAGGCGTTCAAAAATTCCTTTGCGCTTCTTCTGAGCTTGCTCGGCAATAGCAGCTATGCGACTCTGCTGTGCCGCCACTTGTTGCTGGGCAATGCGCGGGAATTGATCAATTGAAGGAATGCGCGCAATGGGCTTTTGTGAGACATGTTGCTGGGCCACAATCTTCTCATCTTCTTCAGCGACAATCTCTTCGGCAACTTCATGCGCCATCGGATGGGTGGAAACCGGAGCTGGTTTAGCGATTTTGGCGCGGGCTTGGACGGAAGGCTGTGGAATGGCGTATTGCTTACGGGCAGCTTGTTGCGGGATCACCGATGGAAGTTCATCGTGAGTAGACGGCATTTCCCCAAACGCCTCAGGAGTTAGGCCTGTGGCCACCACAGACACACGCATGGTGCCTTCCAGAGCATCATCGAATGTGGCACCTAGAATGATATTGGCGTTAGGATCCACTTCCTCGCGGATGCGGGTGGCGGCTTCATCAACTTCATAAAGCGTAAGATCAGGGCCACCGCAAATCGATATCAGGAGTCCGCGGGCGCCGCGCATGGATACGTCATCAAGTAATGGGTTCGAGATCGCGGCTTCGGCAGCTTCGATGGCGCGCTTTTCGCCGGAAGCTTCTCCTGTGCCCATCATAGCCTTGCCCATTTCACTCATAATGGCCCGAACGTCGGCGAAATCCAGGTTGATCAGGCCTTCTTTGGTCATTAATTCAGTGATTGAGGCGACACCGGAATATAGTACCTGATCGGCCATGGCAAAGGCTGCGGCAAAAGTGGTTTTCTCGTTGGCAACGCGGAAGAGATTTTGGTTTGGAATTACAATCAGCGTATCGACATAGCGGGCGAGCTCTTCGATACCTTGCTCTGCCGTTTGCATGCGGCGGATGCCTTCAAAGTGAAACGGCTTGGTGACAACGCCAACGGTAAGAATGCCCTGCTCTTTGGCCGCGCGTGCGATAACCGGCGCTGCACCTGTACCTGTGCCTCCACCCATGCCTGCGCAGATAAATGCCATATGAGAACCGGCAAGATGATCGACGATTTCTTGCAATGCCTCTTCGGCAGCGGCGGCGCCAATTTGCGGCTGCGAGCCAGCACCCAAGCCTTGGGTTAAGGCTGTGCCCATTTGCACGAGGCGCTGGGCTGCGTTTTGGAGCAAAGCCTGCGCATCAGTGTTGGCGACGACGAATTCAACACCATCCAACCTGCTTTCAATCATATTGTTGACAGCGTTTCCGCCTGCCCCACCAACGCCGAAAACGGTGATGCGGGGTTTCAATTCTGAGAGATTAGGGACGGTGAGCTTGATCGACATGGCCATTCCGAACTTGAGGTTGCGATGTGTCAATGTTTGTTACCGAAACCTTTCAAATTAGTTAATGAAAGCTAACCAAACACCCTTCAAATTAAAGAAAGTTCAATCAATCAGGCACAGTGTGGAGGAATACGTCACCTCTTGGGCGGATGGAGCCTATAGCGCCTCAGCCAGCCAGCGCCCGAACCGCCTGACGTAACCGATTTGGGCCGCCTCAAAATTGGCTTTAGACCGTTGCGGCAAGTCATATTTCATGTCAGGATTTGCGGCATGGACAAGGGCTCCTGTAACCGCAGCAAAGCTGCCATTGCGTTGTGCTTCTGGCAGATTGGGTAGAGCTGCGGCCGAGCCCAAACGCACTGGGCGCTGAAGCACATAGCCTGCAAGATCTCGCAGACCTGATGATTGGCTGGCACCGCCGGTTAATACCACACGCGCCGAAGCCGCCCGCGCAAAAGTATCGGTAGCCAGAATGGCATTACAATGTTCTAAAATTTCTTCCAACCGCGCCCGCATGATGTTCGACAGATGGGCGCGCGCAATGTGATGCACCGCTTCCGTGCCATGTTCACCCAGCAATGGCACAGCTAACATCTCGCGATCACCGTGCCCGCCTTCGATGGCTGAGCCGAACAGTGTTTTCATGCGTTCGGCATGTGACACTGAAGTGGAAAGCCCTTGGGCAATATCATTGGTCACGCATTGCCCACCCAGCATAATGCTGGCAGCAGATATAAGCTTACTGTTTTTAATAAAAGCCAGAGACGTAACCGCCCCACCTATATCGATTAAAAGCGTTCCCATGGCCTGCTCATCAATCGTTAGGGCCGCTTTTGCAGCGGCATAAGGGGCGATAATAAAATCAGATACATCCAGATGTGCGCGTGCAACGGCTTGCGAAATGTTGCGCAGGTAACTTGTATCCACACTTGTGAGGCCCACATCGACTTGCAGAACATCGCCGTGCATGCCCAGCGGCTTTTCGATATCCCCGAAACCATCCAGCGTATGACTGATGGGATGTAAATGCACTAAGGCACGCCGTTCCATGGCAGCGGCTGATAGTGCTGCGGCAATGGCTGTATCGAGATCTGCTGGTCCAACAATACCGGTTTGGGTTTTGGTTGCCCCACACAAAGACGTTGACGTTGGCTTACCGCCCGAGAGCACTACCACGACTTCTGAAATAGAAGTCTGGGCGATCCGCTCGGCGGCATCGACTGCCAAGCGAATGGCACATTCGGCTTGATTGATATCTGTAATTGCCCCGCCCTTAACACCACGTGCAGCAGTTTGACCGAAGCCTAAAACGCGCAGGGTCTGGCGTGAATCACTTAACAATTTTGACCGCGTACCTGCCGTTTGGGCAATCACACAGCTAATTTTTGATGATCCAACATCAAGGGCAGCTACAACGCTGGGCCGCGAAAGTGTGCTGGCATTTTTGTTTTGGCGACCGCCCAACTGCACTACATTCATCGAAACTCTAACCCTCACGTAATTCACTTCTGACTTAGTTTTTCGCAGGTGCCCTGCTGCTGGTGCTATCCGCTTTTTCTGTTTCAGCGACCTGTAAAATCATCCGTCCCTGGATGCGCAGATCAACCAAACTTATTCCTTTGGCAAAAAGGCCCTGGGATTGTTCTGTGTCCCAAGCTGCCTTTAGGGCATCAGCAACGCCTACTTCCGGCAGAGCAACTTTTACACCGCTATCCATATAAAGCGTCCATCGTCTGCCTCCCACACGAGCTGCAGCCGTTACGCGTTGTAATAATCCTGGAATGGCTGATATCTGGTTAATAATTTCGAGAGCCGCCTCACCCGCACCTTGGCCAGTGACTAGCAATAGTTGACCACTCAAAATAAATTTCGGTCGGCCCATGGCCGTACCCGTATCATCCACCAGATCAATTTCACCGGCATGTTGCCACAGTGCAATGGCTTTGCGTTCCGCCACTGCAATGCGCAGCGCATTAGGATATTCGCGGGCTACCGAAGCCGATTTGATCCAGATAACCTGTTCCAAGGCCATTCGGGAACTGCTGGCATCAAAGCCGACCAGCGAACCTCCCGCTTTTAAATGAAGTGCTTCCATAATCTCGGCTGGATCATGCTGCGCTAGGCCTGCAATCTGGATATCATCCGCTGCCATACCAAAAAGGCTGGCTAAGCGGCTAGGCATTTTATTTAAGAAACTTCCATCATTTTCAAACGCCCCACCCCGTGCGGCACCATGGAGGATCGTTGCAGCCAGGGTGCAAGATGCAAAAACGCGAGTTATATTTCGTAACTGCCATGAGCCTAAAATGGCGAGAAAATTGATTTTAAGTTTTTTCATTACGTCATCTATCCAAAGAAGCATCGTTGATTATCCAAGTTACTAGTTCTTCAAACGAGTGACCTGCATATTTGGCAAGTTCGGGCACCAGAGACGTTCCAGTCATGCCCGGCTGGGTGTTTACTTCTAATAATATCAACTCACCTTTTTCTGAAACGGTATCATCATACCGGAAGTCTGCGCGTGAAATGCCGCGGCAACCTAAAGCCTTATGCGCTTGCAAAGCGTATTTCTGGCATCTGCGATAAACATCATTTGCAATTTGCGCAGGGAGAATATGTTCCGAGCCACCTGACTCATATTTTGAATCGTAATCGTAAAATCCGCCTTTTGAGACAATATCGATTACGCCCAGGGCTACTTCTCCCATCACGGCACAGGTGAGTTCGCGCCCGGGTATAAATCGCTCAACCATCGCCACATCACCGAAAATATGCCGCTCATCTAATATACCGGCTGGCGGGCCATTGCTGGTGCGACTAACGATGTGCACCCCAAAGCTTGAGCCCTCAGCAACAGGTTTCACCACATAGGGAACCGGCATCACATGGCGAGTGGCTGCATCTTCGATTGGAACTACAATGCTTTCAGCCAAAGGAATTCCGGCATCTTTAAAAATCGCTTTTGAACGCTGCTTATCCATTGCCACTGCTGAAGCCAAAACACCTGAATGGGTATAAGGAATACCCATGGTTTCAAACAAGGCGGCGGCTTTGCCGTCTTCACCCCATTTGCCGTGTAGAGCATTAAAGATGACATTCGGATTTAGCTCGGCCAGAACTTGCGTGATTGTTTCACGCGTAACATCAACTTCGGTGGCATAGAAACCAGCGTTGCGAAGCGCCTTTGTGCACGCCTCACCCGAGGCCATAGATACCGGGCGTTCAACCGACCAGCCGCCCATCAAAACAGCAACATGTGTATCAGCTGGTTTGCGCTTTTGGGAATTCATGGTTTGTTTGCCTGTGCGATGCCGATGCGTTTGATTTCCCACTGCAACTCCACACCAGCGGTTTCCATCACACGGCGGCGAACAGTTTCGCCCAGTTCTTCGATTTGTGCCGCAGTGGCACCACCTTCATTAATCAGGAAATTGCAATGTTGATGAGACACTTTCGCCGGCCCAACGGCAAAGCCTCGAAGGCCTGCGGCAGCGATTAATTGCCAAGATTTAAGGCCTGGTGGATTTTTAAATGTCGACCCGCCAGTTTTGCTTTTAATGGGTTGGGTTGCTTCGCGGCTGGCGGTGATTTTATCCATTGCGGCGACGATTTCACTGCGGTTTCCGCTGCGGCCCTGGAATAAGGCTGACGTGAAAATCAAATCCTCTGGCGCGCTACAATGGCGATAAGTATATTTCATGTCTGCGTTTGAAAACACTTTAACTTCGCCCTTTCGCGACACAGCCCGCGCCTCGATCAAAATATCTTTGGTTTCGCCGCCATAGGCACCACCGTTCATGCGAAGCGCACCGCCAATGCTGCCGGGGATACCTCTCAGAAAGGTTAATGCATCGATACTATTGTCAGCGGCTACACGCGCCACGTGCACGTCAAGTGCTGCCGTGCCAGCCCGAATGCAGTGCTCCGGTTCTACCTCAACATTCATGAAGGCGCGGCCGAGGCGAATGACAATGCCCGGCACGCCACCATCGCGGACGAGAAGATTTGAGCCTACGCCGATTACAGTGACCGGTATGTGTTCAGGCGTATGTTTTAGAAAATCGCTGAGATCAGTTTCATCGTGCGGCGTGAATAAAATTTCGGCTGGGCCGCCGACGCGAAACCATGTGAGATCAGCCAAGGCATAGTTAATTTCCAAGCGCCCACGCACTGTCGGTAATTGCCCCAGCAATTTTGCGCCGTCGATCTGCTGCATGAGTTATGCCTTATCGATTGCCGCCAGTTGGCCCGGCAGCGCATAAGCCCATTGGGTAATGGTGCCGGCACCCAGGCAAACCACAATGTCACCCGGTTTCACCATGGCTTGCACCAAAGGTGCCAACTCTTCTGGTATATCGATTTTGGAAACGGCGCGGTGGCCGCGAGCGCGCAAACCTTCCACAAGATTTTCGTGCGATGCCCCTTCTATGGGCGCTTCGCCTGCGCCATAGACAGGAGCCACAATCACTTGATCTGCATTATTAAAGCAGGTACAGAAATCGTTGAATAGACTGTGTAATCTGCTAAACCTATGGGGTTGCATCACGGCAACCACTTGGCCTTTGGTCACGCGCCGCGCCGCTGACAGGACGGCGGCAATTTCAACTGGATGATGACCGTAATCATCATAAACCGTCACGCCATTGTTCTCGCCGGTTTTGGTGAACCTGCGTTTGACACCTTCGAAGGCTGCTAGGCCAGAGCGAATAGCCGCATCGCCAATGCCTAGTTCACGCGCTACGGCTAAAGCAGCGGTGGAATTTAACGCGTTATGATCACCCGGCATGCTGAGAGCGAGATTGGAAATTTCGTGGGTTGATCCGTCGCGCCGGTTTTTAACCCGCACCGCAAAATGCGTGGCACCATCTGCGAATTCCCCACCCGTGAGACAATAATCTGCTTGCGGGCTGCGGCCATACGTGACCACGCGTCTATCATTGATTTGGCCGATGAGTTCTTGAACTACAGGATGGTCAATGCACATCACGGCAAAACCATAGAACGGAATGTTTTCGACAAAACGCAAAAAGGCTTCCTTGGCTTTGTCGAAGGTGCCGTAGTGATCCAAATGTTCGGGATCAATGTTGGTAACAATGACCACATCGGCAGGCAATTTCACAAAGGTGCCATCTGACTCATCACTTTCAACCACCATCCATTCGCCTTTTCCAAGGCGAGCGTTGGTGCCGTAAGCATTGATGATGCCGCCGTTAATTACGGTTGGGTCAAATTTTCCTGCGTCGAGAAGTGAAGCCACGATCGACGTGGTTGTGGTCTTGCCGTGTGTGCCTCCCACCGCGATGCAGGATTTGAAGCGCATCAATTCCGCGAGCATTTCGGCGCGGCGCACTACGGGAAGATAACGATTCCGGGCTTCAACAAGTTCAGGATTATCAGACTTGACCGCAGATGAAACCACAACAACAGCGGCGTCTTTCAAATTGCTAGCATCGTGGCCAATTGCAACTTCGATGCCGTGTTTGCGCAAACGCACAACATTGTAATTATCGGACATATCACTGCCCTGCACCTTATAGCCAAGTGTCACCATCACTTCGGCGATGCCGCTCATTCCAATGCCACCGATACCGATAAAATGAATTGGGCCAACGTTGCGTGGCAGTTTCATTTTTTTGCTCCACTCAATTGCGCGATGTTGCAAGGTTGACCATTAAGTCAGCCAACCTGGCGGCGGCATCCGGAATGCCGTGATTTAGCGCCGCAGCGGCGGCCCTTTTAAGCACTTGACCATCCGTCATCAAGCTGGCCAAAAACGTCGCGAATTCTACTGCCTTTAATTCATTCTGTGGAAAAACCCACCCTGCCCCAGCAGATGCGAAACTTTGCGCATTACGCAGTTGATCATTATCAATGGCATGGGGCAGCGGCACCAAAGCTGCGGGTCTGCCAATTACACCAAGCTCTGCAATTGACGATGCCCCCGCGCGGCACACAACCAGATGCGCGCCAGCTAACCGCCTTGGCATATCAGCAAAGAATGTTTCCAGCTCGGCTGAAATTCCGAGTTTTCGATAGATGGCACGTGACGACTCAAGGTCTTCACTGCGGCACTGTTGGACTAGCTTGATGCGGGCGCATAACTGTGGGGGCAAACAATTAAAAACTTGCGGCATAAAATCGGAAAAGAACTTTGCACCTTGGCTCCCGCCAAAAACCACCAGTGAAATGGGTTGGTTATTTGCAAGGCTTGGATAAGGTGTTCGTGCATGTGCCAAAGCGATTGCTCTGACCGGGTTGCCAGTGAATGCAACTTTGTTGACAGCATCCGAAGGAATGCCCAGTGTTTCACGAAATGAGGTTGCAACAAAATCAGCTTTTCCAGCAAGTACTGTATTAGCGCGGCCCAAGACCGCGTTTTGCTCATGCACCGCCGTGGGAATACCCAATGATTTAGCGGCGAAGACGGGAGGGAACGATGGATAACCGCCAAAACCTACAACTGCGATCGGATTCAAGCCCTTCAGCAGCGTTTTAGCTTTACGGAAACCCGAATAAAGGCGCAGTAAACGGCCCGGCAAAAGGTGTAATTTTGAAAACGAAGGCGACGGGCTTGCAGCGGGGATGATATGAATTTCTTCTGCCGGAAAATTTTTGCCATAATCATGCACACGCTCATCTGTCATTAAATGAACGACAAAGCCGCGCGAGACGAGAACCTCCGCTAATGCTTGGGCCGGAAAAAGGTGACCACCGGTGCCCCCAGCTGCAACGACGATTAGCTTTTTAGCGTTCATGCTTTAGCACTCTGTCGCGCGAAGCTTGCGACACTTGCGCGTGATGAACGGCGCGACAAGGCCAGAACGAAACTCATTGCCATTGCGGTTCCGATTAATGAAGAGCCACCGTAAGATATGAATGGCAGCGTCATGCCTTTGGCCGGCAATAATCCGGCATTCACACCCATGTTGATGCAAGCCTGGAAGCCGAACATGGAAACTAACCCCGTCATCGCAAGCGCGGCAAAGGCATCCGATTCTGCTTTGGCGCGTTGCAACACACGCATGATGATAAAGTAAAACAACATCATTAAGCCAAGGCAAGCGATGAGACCAAACTCCTCACCCACAACCGCAAACGCAAAATCTGTGTGCGCATCGGGCAAAATCATCTTCGCCGTACCTCCGCCGGGACCTGTTCCCATTAGACCGCCGTTATTAAAAGCTGAAACGGCAGTGTCAGTTTGAAAGGTGTCGCCTCTATCGGGATATAGAAAACGATTAATCCGCGAGGCGACGTGCGGCACTAGCACGTAACAAAATCCTACGCCCAATAATACCGAACCGACCAGGCCACCAATCACTGTCCACGAAATTCCGAATACTAAAAGCATCGCACCAAATGTTAACATGACAAGCGCAGTTTGACCAAAGTCAGGTTGCAACATCAATAAACCCATGAAAATGCCTGCACTTAAGAATGCCAAAAAGCGGCCCGGCATATCTGGTCGCTTGGCATGTTCTACGAGAAGCCAAGCCGCAACAATTACAAACCCAGGTTTAGCCAATTCTGAAGGCTGCAAATTGAGTGGTCCCAGAAAAATCCAGCGATGTGCGCCTTTGATCTCGGGGCCGAATTTCATCGCCAAAGCCATTAATATAATGCCCCCAACAAATGCCAGCAGGCCAAAGCGTCGAACCGCCGTCGTGCTTAAAAACGAACCCGCAAAGAGAACACACAAACCCAATCCTAAAAAAGCAACTTGGCCTTTGAAGAAGTGAAATGAATCAAGGCCAATGCGCTCAGCCACTGGCGGGCTTGCAGCCATGGAAACCAAAACACCAACGGCCATAAGCAACATGACAGCACACATTAATGTGCGGTCGATAGTAAACCACCAACGGGCCATGGTGCCACGATCGCTGCGTGAGATCAGGTTCATCGAACTAATCCTTTTTGCATTACTATACCTGGAATCTTGCTCACCAGCGCAACAAACGCATCGCCACGAATTTCAAAATTTTTATATTGGTCGAATGATGCGCAGGCCGGAGAAAGCAGGACAACTGGCGATGGATCTAAATTAGTGTTAGCATCTTCGGCAGCAACCGAAACGGCTCCATCGAGTGTTTCACTGATCACAAAATCAACTTTGCCGCGTAGTACTTTAGCAAATTCATGTGCTGCTGTACCGAACAAATAGGCACGACGGATACGAGGAAAATAAGGTTTCAACGGCCCAATTCCACCTACTTTTGAGATACCACCAGCGATCCAATGAATGTTAGTATAAGACGACAGAGCTTTTTCTGCGGCATCAGCATTTGTCGCCTTGGAGTCATTGACGAAAATCACAGAACCGCGACGGGCAATTTGCTGCATACGGTGGGTAAGGCCCGGAAAATCGGCCATCGCTTCGGCAATCTTTTCGACTGAAATGCCGAAATGACGAGCAACACCGAAGGCCATGCAGGCGTTCTGCCAATTATGGCGCCCGCGCAACGCCTCCGATCCAGTGAGATCTACACTTTCGACGACGTTGCCGGATTGCATCACCTTCAGGATAGCATGTGGTGCACATAAGCCATCGGCCAATTCGCGCAGAACAGAAACAGACTGAAGGAATATCGGTGACTTTATGTGCGACGCGATGGACTGAGACAATTCGTCATCAACATTGATTAGTGCTAAGCAACCTTTAGTCATTCGCTCAAAAATGCGACTTTTAACTTCGGCATAATGCTGCAGTGTTCCATGCCGATCCAAGTGATCAGGTGTGATATTGGTTAGAATGCCGACATCTGGTTTTAAACTTGGCATCAAATCAATCTGGAATGATGAGAGTTCCAAAACATAAATACGTCCCGCCTGTGGCTGACGAAGATTGAAAACGGCAAGCCCAATGTTGCCGCCCACATCGACATCGAGTCCCGCTTTTTTGAGCACGTGACCGACGAGTGCCGTAGTGGTTGATTTTCCATTTGTACCAGTAATGGCGACGAGTTTTGCGCCTGTCTGCGCAATTTCACGCGCAAAAATTTCTGTGTCACCAATGATTTCAATACCCGCATTCTTAGCTTTAACTACCGTCCAGTGCGGTTCTGGGTGAGTGAGTGGCACCCCAGGACTCAACACCACCGCGTCCAAAGACTTAAAATCAATGCTGTGCAAATTGGTGATGTTCAAGCCATCTGTTTTGGCTTTTTCCACCGAAGACTCGCTGTCGTCCCAGGCAAAAACCTCGGCCCCGCCAAGGCGCAAAGCCATGGCGCAGGACATTCCAGACCTGCCAAGTCCGAAAACTGCTACACGCTTATTGTTGAATGTCTTTGCAGGAAACATTTAACGCAGCTTCAAGGTGGAAAGACCAGCAATCGCCAGAACCAGAGCGATAATCCAGAAACGGATAACGATGGTTGACTCTTTCCAACCTCGTTGCTCAAAGTGATGATGGAGGGGTGCCATGGCAAAGACTCGTTTGCCGGTCAACTTGAAAGACGCCACTTGAACGATGACCGAAACTGTCTCTAAAACAAACAGGCCACCGATCACGATTAATACAATTTCATGTTTCACTGCCACGGCGATAATGCCTAAACAGCCGCCGAGCGCTAGTGAGCCCGTATCACCCATAAAGATCATTGCAGGTGGCGCGTTAAACCAAAGGAAGCCCAATCCCGCTCCCACCAGCGCCCCGCAAATAATTGCAAGCTCACCCGTGCCCTTCACAAAAGGCAGTTGCAGATAGCGTGCAAATTCGAAATTGCCAACGAGATAAGCTATGAGTCCGTAGCTGGCGGCGGCAATCATCACTGGCATAATGGCGAGACCATCCAAACCGTCCGTGATATTAACAGCATTTCCCGCACCAACAATTACCAATGTCCCAATAATTACAAAAAAACTACCAAATGGGATAAGAAAATCTTTGGTAAAGGGCACGGCAAGTGAACTCGACAAAGGTTTAGCCCCAATTTGCATGCAAATAAAAACAGCTATACCGGCGATCGCACATTCAGCGAACAATCGGGCGCGGCCTGAAAATCCACGCACTGATGCTCTGGTAACTTTTAGATAGTCATCATAAAATCCGATAGCGCCGTAGCCCATCGTTACGAAGAGTACCGCCCACACGTAAAGGTTGGACAAGTCAGCCCATAAAAGAGTCGCAAAAAATACGCCAAATAAAATCATTAACCCGCCCATTGTAGGGGTGCCTTGTTTTTCAATGATGTGGCGCTGCGGCCCATCGGCGCGAATGGGTTGGCCTTTTCCTTGTTTTAATTTCAACAGTGCGATGATCTTTGGGCCGGCAACGAAGATGACGAACAGGGCCGTTAAAATCGCCATTCCGGTTCGCGTCGTGAGATAGCGGAAAACATTGAAGGCAGAAATCTCAGTGGTTAATCGCAACAGCAAAAAATAGAGCATCAATTGTCTTCTTTCTGAATACTTGCAAAGCGCTGGCGCAGCGCATGTGCTACAGGGCCCATTTTGCTTCCAAGCGATCCTTTGATCACCACGCTGTCACCAGCACGTAAATAATTGACGACCTTGTTGATCAAATCACTTGAAGCATTCGCATATGCGCACTGCTGTGACGGTGAAACATTGTCCCACAAGTGTTTCATCATCGGGCCCGCTGCAAAAAGGCAATCAACCTTTGTGCGCTCTAAATCACGCGCTAAACCCCTGTGTAAGTCAGCGCTGAATGCGCCCAGTTCCAACATTTCACCTAACACTGCAATACGCCTGCCCTTGCGCGACTTGGCTGCGGTTGCCAGAAGCTCCAGTGCGGCCACCATCGATTGCGGATTGGCATTATAGCTTTCATCCAACAAAAGCACATCACCCTCTGGCAATTTTAGCAGTTCTTGACCACCCCTGCCTTTCGGTGGCTTGGCTTGCGCAAGCGCCAAACTTGCGCGCGCCAAATCGGCACCCATTAATTTCACAGTGGCAAGAACTGCCAAGCTATTCACCGCCATATGCTGGCCTGGTGTGCCAAGTTTAAAGGTGACAGCTTCGCCCATCACATCAGCCGAAATACAACTGCATGCCGCGTGCAAGGCGACTTGCTTAAGACATACATCGGAATGTATGTGCACTCCGAACGAGATAATGTTTTGAATACCTTGTTCTGCCGCGCATTGTGCAAGGAAATCAAAGTACGGCGTATCACGATTAATAACGGCAGCGCCACCTGGCGCAACGCCACTGAAAATTTCGGCTTTGGCTTCAGCAATTTTGTCAAGCGATGTAAAATGTCCCAAGTGACTGGCTGCAATGGTTGTGATGATAGCAATTTGCGGTTTAACCATATCAACAAGTGGTGTGATTTCGCCTGAATGACTCATGCCGATTTCGAAAACGCCAAAGGCTGCTTCACGCGGAAACCGCGCTAATGTAAGCGGAACACCCCAATGATTATTAAACGACGCCGTTGATGCATGAGTTTTGCCAGATGCTGAAAGTGCGATAAGCAACATCTCTTTAGTGGAGGTTTTACCGACGCTTCCTGTCACTGCAACAGACTTCCCGGTGTTCCATTGGCGTGCCGCACGGCCCATGGCCTCTAAGCTTCGCAACGGATCCAGCACGCGTAAAACTGGGCCAGCAGCCAAAATCTCACGATTAGTTTGCGAAACTATAGCTACGCCAGCACCCGCCTGCAGGGCATTTTTTGCAAAGTTGTGGCCATCATGGACATCACCTTTGATGGCAACAAATATATCTCCAACCGCAACCGAACGTGAATCTATTGAAACACCATTCATCGGCAAATTGATTGTACCGTGCAATTCACCACCCGTTGCAGCGACAAGTTCTTGGCTGGTCCACAATGGTTTAGCTTGCATGATAATCCTCACCACGCAGCGCTGCCGCTACGGCGTCATGATCAACAAAGGGTAGCGTTTGATTTGCAAAAATTTGGCCTTCCTCATGGCCCTTACCTGCCACAAGAAGAATGTCACCGTTTTGCAAAAGCTCTACACCTGCGCGGATAGCTTTGGCACGGTCGGCAATTTCTGATGCGCGTTTGGCGCCCATCAGCACTTGACTGCGAATAGTTGCGGCAACTTCGTTGCGCGGATTATCGTCAGTTACGATTACATGATCGGCAATGCGCGCTGCAATTTCCCCCATGATCGGTCTCTTGCCTTTATCTCGGTCACCCCCGCAGCCAAACACGGCTATTAATTTTCCAGTGGCCGATGGGCGCAATGAGTTCAACACGTTTTCCAAGGCATCAGGTGTGTGGGCATAGTCAACGAATATGCTACCACCCGTTGGTTTGCGACCCACAAGTTCGAGCCTGCCCCTGGCCCCTTTTAAATTTTCGAGCGCGTGAAACGTTTGCGAAACATCGCCTCCAGATGCAATTACCAATCCAGCCGCCACCAATGCATTTGAGACTTGGAAATTTCCCACCAAAGGCAAAGCGATTTCGAACGTGCCGTGCAAGGTCTCAACGGTAAGCAGTTGCTCCAGGCCTGCCGACGTTTGCTTCAGCAGCTTAAGCTCTGTGCCCTTATGGCCAATACGAAAGGGCACAAGGGAGCGCCTTTGTGCAACAGCCAATATATCTTCGGCTTGCGGACTGTCCATATTGATCACCGCTGCTGCACCTTGCGGCAGAAGTTCGGAAAAAAGACGCAACTTGGCTTTAAAATAGGCCTCGAAGGTTGAATGATAATCAAGATGATCACGTGTGAGGTTGGTAAAGCCTCCTGCAGCGAGCAGCAAACCGTCAAGCCGGTTTTGCTCAAGCCCGTGGCTTGAGGCTTCAATGGCCAGGTGCTTCACACCATCATCACGCAATTCAGCAGAAAGTTGTGCCAGTTGCACCGGCCCCGGCGTTGTATGTGCCAGATATTTTGAACTATGCGGCCCCACAACGCCGATCGTGCCAAGGCTTGCTGCGCGAAAACCCATGGCTTCCCAAATTTGGCGTACGAAAACCGATACTGACGTTTTGCCATTGGTTCCCGTCACCGCAATAATTGTTTCAGGCTGACGGTCATAAAAGCGCGATGCTGCCAGGGCTAATATGCGGCGTGGGTTTTCGACGCTCATGATTTTGTGCGGGCCCGCATAAGCGCCATTGGTGGCAATCACCGCCGCCGCGCCATTGGCTAAGGCTTGATCAATGTAGCTTGCCCCATCAGCTTTGCTTCCGGCCAAGGCAACAAATAGAAAACCGGGTTTCACCGCGCGGCTATCATCGGTGATACCGCCAATGGAAACGTCGTCACCTTGCGGCAGCGGGACGTCAGATTTTAAAAGATGGCTGAGAGCAGCACTCACTGTTCAGCCGTCCTTCTTTGAAACTTTATTTTGTTTAGCCAGTTTGGCCAAATCATCGGCTGAAAACTGCGGCTCAATTCCCAACAACGGGGCTACACGTTCGATAATTTTTGCTGCCGTGGGAACAGCGTTCCAACCAGCTGTAGCAAAACCGTGCGTTTCCGGAATGGCTTTTGGTTCATCCAACATGACAAGAATCGCATATTTCGGATGATCCATTGGGAAGGCCCCAATAAAGCTGGCGAGGCTTTTATCTTTCGAATAGTGCCCATGAATCACTTTTTCGGCTGTGCCGGTTTTGCCACCCACGCGGTAGCCCAAGACATCGGCCTTTCCGCCCGTTCCGACCTCAACATTGCGGCGAAACAGAAACCGCATTTTTTCAGACGTTTCTGATTTCACGATGCGGTGGCCCAAAGCCCGTGCTTCTTCCCTTGAGCGCTTAAGAAATGTAGGTGGCACAGCAAAGCCACCATTAATTAAATTTGCAATCACAGAAAGCCCTTGCAACGGCTGTACGGCAAAACCATGGCCAAAAGCTGCAGTGGCCGAGGCAAGCCTGCTCCAATTATGCGGCAATAGTGGCTTGGCACTTTCCGGCACTTCCGTGATCAGGCGATCAAGCAAGCCAACGCGTTTGAGGAATTCCATGTGATTATCAAGGCCAACCTGCAATGCCATTTTGGCTGTGCCGATGTTTGAGGAATTTGTAAATACCTCTTCGACAGACTGCACTTTATGTTCGGCATGAAAATCATGAATACGGAACTTGCCTATTTGCAATGGCTGGCGCGTGTCGTAAAATGATTTGAGATTGGCGGTGCCAAAATCGAAGGCCATTGCAAAAGTAACAGCTTTGATCACCGAACCTAATTCATACACCCCACTTGTGAGTTTGTTTTGCTGATCTGAAGTTAGACGTTTATCTTCGGCATTTGGATTAAAATCTGGCACTGAAGCGAGCGCTAAAATTTCGCCCGTCTCAACGTCCATAATAATGCCGCCGCCCGCCAAGGCGTGGAACTTGTCAACAGCTTTTGAGACTTCGTCCGTCAAGGCTTGCTCGACGCGCAAGTCCATTGATAGCTGCGCGGGCGCTGAAGCATTTGAATCGGGCTGGCTCAATGAGGCGGTATAGATTGCGCCTTGATCATCGAGATATTTTTCAATGCCCGCAATACCCTTGGTATCAACGTCTACGTATCCAACAGTGTGTGCAGCAAGGCGGCCTTGCGGATAAACGCGTTTGCGCTCCTCGACAAAGCCAACACCAGGAATTCCTAAATTATAGATGGCATCGCGTTCATCCGGGCCCACCTGACGCTTTAACCAAACGAAAGCGCGGCCAGGTTGCTTCATTTTTTCGCGCAAAGACCTTACGTCAAGATCGGGCAGATTAGCGGTGAGAAGTTCGACAGCCTCGTCCACATCAATCACTTTGCGGGGATCGGAAAACAGTGACGAAACTGAAATGTCAGTCGCCAAAATGCGGCCATTGCGGTCGACAATATCTGGCCGCGATTGGCGCGCTTCATGTTGCGTCACTTCAGGATAAGCTGGTGCTTGATGGTGGAGCAGGGTTAACTGCCCTACTTGCAGAGCAATCGCTGCGAAACCAGCTGAAAAACAAATCCCCAGCAGGCGAACCCGGTTTTGGCCTTTAAGGTTGCTCAGGCTGTGTCCTGCGTCTGACTTTTTTTGGATCACACTCATTGCAGATTTTCCAATAAATCGCCGATTGCATCGGAGGTTTGCGCTTCGAGTTTCACTGGAGGTGATTGCGGCACTTTGCT
>JAYVCU010000014.1:0-3472 GCA_043749835.1 Hyphomicrobiales bacterium | reverse complement strand
CCCCAGACGCGCTTTATTGGGCATTCCGTCCAGCGCAATCATGGCGCGGTCTATGGCCAGCTGATCGGTGGCATCCATATCGATGAGATGTTCGAATATCTCGCCGTTGACAGCGGCCACGGCCTTGGAAACGCCCTTGCCCATATAGCGCTTCTTGTCACCATCGCGCAGCTCCATGGCTTCGTGTGCACCTGTAGAAGCACCTGACGGCACAGCGGCGCGGCCGAAGCTGCCATCTTCCAACATCACATCAACTTCAACAGTAGGGTTGCCACGACTGTCTAAAATTTCGCGGGCGTGAATGTCTACAATGGCGCTCATCAATGTCTCCAAGGGTTGATTTGAATGCGCTTATGAGCAGCTTCGGCGACGATTGCAAGAATTTTGAGGGGCGTACGTCAATGTGTGATTGAGGAGCGAACACGCAGCGGAACTCTGATGGCTACCTCATATTTCCGGTGTGCCCCAGCGAAAACCGCCCCGGTTGCGGCCACACAGTAAGACCATGCGGTTCAATGCCAACGTTGATCTTGATGACGGCACCATTGTCTGTATCCAGCGCATAAACCTGCCCATCAAAGCGACCTGAAAGCCACAGCTGTTTGCCATTCGCCGTGACGTTGCCCATATCAGGGCTGCCGCCGCCGGGGATCAGCCACGTACGCTCCACTTGCTTGGTCGCGAAATTTAAAACCGAAACACTTCCCGGTTTGCCGGCACGGTCCGGCATGTGATTGGAGCCGCGGTTCGACACGTAAATTTTCGTGCCATCGCGGCTGGTAGTCAGGCCATGCGCGCCGGGGCCAGTGTGCACAAAACCGCTTTCTTTGAAAGTGTCAGCATCAATAAAATAAACGCCGTCATTCCACATATCGGTAACGAAAAACGTTTTGCCGTCGGGTGTGAGGCGCACATCTTGTGGCATTGAGCCAAGCTTGGAGAGCGACAACTGATCCAGCACTTTGCCATTCTTCACATCCACCTTCATGAGCTTACCGCTGAATTCACAGGTGAACACCATGAAGCTATAGTCCGCAGAATAATCGCCATGATTAATGCCTTTGCAGTCTGGCGTTTCGATGGTGGATTTGAGTTCCATGGTTTGCGGATCGCGCAGCTCAAGACGGTGATAGGCTTCGGCCACGATGATGGCAGCGGAACCATCGGGCATGAAATACATATTATATGGATCATTCACCGGCACCGTCGCGCCAACCTTCCCGGTGGCTGCATCAATCGGCGTCATCGAGCCATGGGCAGTTTGATTGGCGTTATTGGCCACCCAAAGCGTTTTCAAATCCCATGAGGGAATGATGTGCTCGGGCCCCATACCCACTTTAATGGTTTGCACGATCTTCATTGTGGCAATGTCAATCACGCTCACCGTGTTTGACGAATGATTGGGAACATAGACGCGTGGGCTGGCAGTTGAAACGCTTGGCGAAAGTTTGTCGGCACCAATTTCGCTGTAGATATTTAAGTTCGGCGGCGAAGGTGTATCGTTCGTGCCGACGGGCGCAGGCGTAACTAAATCGCTGCCAACAGCGGGCGGTGTTGCAGCGCTGTCAGCTTCTGTCACCACTGGCGCTGGCGCAGCATCATGGGCGGCGACCCGAATATATCCGCCAGAGCGACAGCCACTGCGATCTGGTGCATGCGCTGCATGAGTGGCGCTAACGGTCGCCACAACCAACGCCGCAGCCGACAGACTGATATGCAGAAGTGATTTCATTTTATTGATTGCCGCCCCGGAATTTTACAATTTCGGTTACAGTGCCAGCAACGATCAGGTCAACGCCTTTTTGCCCTAGTATGGCTGATGATCGCGCTGGAGAGCCTCCGTAAACGCCGTTCGCAGGGTTGGCAGAAGCCTTATCTGTCAACTTGTCCTCACGCACCATCTGCGGGGCCGTGGCCATCTCAAGTGATGTGTCAGCCAGTGCCCCATGCGTACCGATTTCACCATCAGCCATGCCCGCCTGATGAAGCGCATCAATAAATTCGTTTTGCGCAATGGCATAATACTGTCGAAGGCCGATGGCTTGGCCCCTGCCCGCCCATTCCTTATTCAAAGCAGTTGCTGCTGTCACCAGATCGCTCTGATAGCTACCATGATCCCCAATGAATACAATATGTGTGAAACCTGCATGACGCAGCGATCTGCCTGTTTCTTGCAGCATCTTAATGAAGGTCGCATCTGTCAAACTGATTGTGCCCGGAAATTTCATATGCTCTGTGGGCGGATCAATTTGCCCTTCCGGCACATAAGCAATGACGGGAGCCACTAATGTTTTGCCCAGCCTCTCAGCAATAAGTTGAGCCAAAACCTTCACCCGTGCGTTGTGTTTGCCCAAGGCCATATGCGGCCCACTTTGCTCAATACCGCCCACAGGCACAATCACCGTAGTGGCACCAGCCGTCACAGCGTCACGAAGTTCCGTCCATGTTAAATTTTCAAGAAACACTTCGGCGCGTGCCGGAAGAATTGCGAAAATGACTGCGGCAGCGATGAGAATTAATTTGATCATGGGCCATATTAGCAAATTCGCCTGGGCCACACAATTGAACTGCCTGTAAGGTTGGCTTTATTTCATCGAGATTTGCAGCGGCTCTGACGTTATCATTTTTGCGTCTTCAAAGCCTTCACCAATAGCTGCTGTCAATGCGGCTTCGGCGTCCGCTTTGCTTTCAAGCGGGCCCATTTCCACGCGGTAAAGCGGGCCATTCGCACCCACTGCTTTGACAATGCGGGCCTGGCCGTAAACCTGCATCTGTTGATAAGCGGTGTTGGCATTGTTCATGTCATGAAACACACCTACGCGCACGATATAGGCCTTGGGCAAAGCAACGACAGGCTCAAAGGATACGGGCTGAGCTTCGGCGGAAACGGCGAAAGGCAACTTTTTCATGCGCGGCGCTTTTGGTTCATTCATCGCCAAAGCCGTCTCAGGTGCTCGCGCAGATACATCATTTGACATGGCAACCAACTGACCAACCGAAGCACCCTGCATCATTGCCTGGTTCATTGCCACCATATGGCCCATAGAGTCTTCAATCGGTGCCGGCCCAATCAGCTTCACCCGAACCTGGGCCTTGCCTTTAATGCGGTAACCCAGGACATCAGCAGCACGTTTCGAAAGATCCATCACGCGTGTGCCTACAAATGGTCCGCGATCATTCACCCGCACTACAACCTGGCGGTTGTTTTCAAGATTGGTCACTAAAGCGTAAGATGGCAAAGGCAAAGTGGCATGGGCTGCGGTCAGCGTATTCATATCAAACCATTCGCCATTGGACGTGCGTCGGCGGTGAAAAGCCTCTCCATACCAAGAGGCCGTGCCAGTCTTGTCATAGCCCGGCTGCTCACGTGGGTTAAACCAGCGGCCTGCCACTTGATAGGGATTGCCCACATGATATAGGCCTCCGCCAAATGGAATAGCGCTACCTTTGTAATAGGGGCTGCCCTTGCCCG
>JAYVCU010000013.1:0-4599 GCA_043749835.1 Hyphomicrobiales bacterium | reverse complement strand
AGGTCTTTATTTGCGACCGGAAAGTATGTGTAGCCGATCTGTACTATGTCCCACCACATCCATTGGAGATATTCCATACCTCTGTCACTTGTTTGCCGTCAAAGTGGTAGTCATGGATCAACAGTTTGGCGAGACCCGCTTCGATGTCATAGGGGTTGGGTGGAATATCCGAATTGGCCTTATATTTCGTCAGTTCCTTGACCTGTTTGACATAGCGCGTGAGTTCCATCGGGCTGCAACAGGAGCCTTGCAGTCGCGCATCTTTCGGCATGGTGGGAATGGAATCGAGAAACGCCTTGGTGCAGTTGCTGTTGCCGTTCTTGCTCAGAAAATTAAATTGACTTGCCAATGCGTCCGCTGCGATCACCTTGGTTCCGACGATAAATGGGAGAAGTGTGAACACTGTGCCACCCAATACCTGCCGCCGTGAAAACGCGCGCTTTGGGCTGTGATTTTTTTGCATGACTGTCCTCCTTAATGTTAGCCAATCCTTGAAAAGACCGGAAAGTTTTCGAGCAGCCAATAGGACATGCTCGACATATAACCTTTGACCATGGCAATCCCCATGGCGATCATCACTCCTCCGGCTCCAATCTTGAGCCATCGCCCTGTCTTGCGCATTACGGCCATTCTTCGCATTAGGGTTTCAGTGAAGAGTGCAGAGACCAGAAACGGGATTCCGAGCCCTGCAGCGTAAGCAGTCAAGAGAATAATTCCCGCAGAGGTATTTGTTGAAATTGAACTGACTGTGAGGATGGCACCCAGAACCGGACCGATGCAGGGCGTCCAACCAAATCCGAATGCCAGTCCCAACAAATAGGCGCCTGATAATTTACCACTTAACAACGGGCCGTGATAGCGCACATCGCGCTCCAGCCACGGCATGGGGATTACGCCAGTTGTGAATATACCAAACAGAATTATGATCGTGCCACCGATCAAATTGGTTTCGTAGCGATAGGAAAGCAGTATTCGACTGAGCAGCGTGGCGCTGGCACCAAGGGCAACAAACACGGTTGAAAAGCCGAGAACGAAACACAGGCTGGCAAGAAGTACCGACCATCTTGTGTTTGAAGTTTGGGGATTATCAATGGCCGATGATCCCGAAACATATGAAATATAGCCAGGCACCAGCGGCAAAACGCAGGGCGACAGAAATGAAATCGTTCCGGCAGCAAAGGCAGCAATCAACCCAATTTCGGAAATTGCTGACATACTCAAAACCACGCTTTCAGACGATCCCAGAAGCCTGGATCGGCATGGCTTGCCGGATGGTGATCATTGGTCAGCGCGTTGATAAACTTAACGAGATTGAGATTCTCGAATTTGAGGCTGTGAAAACGGGCCACAAGCCTGCCATCGGCGCGAATGACGCTGGTGACCACACCATGCATCTGGTCGCCATTCGGCATGATTTTGAATTCCGTGCCATAGGATTTGGCAAGTTCACGGGTTGAATCTTCTGGTGCTCCCGGCGCTGCCGTGAGAAACACCCAGTTTACTGGATCAAGCCCGTGGTTATTGCCGAAATCCTTCAGGACTTGGCCAAAGTCGCGTTTTGGATCGGTAGTGATGGAGATGAACTTCACCATGTCTTTCATCGGCGTGATATTCACCATCTTTTGAATCTCGGCAATCTTCTCGGCATGGAGCGGGCAGAAATCTGGGCAATTGGTGTAGATGAAATGCAGCACCACGACCTTGCCCTTGAAATCCGCTAAACTGACTTTGCGGCTGTCGGCATCCTGTAAGGTGAAGCTTGGAACCTCACTGTCCACTGGCTGGAAGAACTTCTCGTCAGTGACGAATTCCTTACAGAGTTCTTCCAGTGAATGGGCAAAGACAGAGGATGCGGATGCGAACAGTGCGATTGCGCCAACAAGGCTTCTTCGCGAGATGGTTTTCTGTCTCGCATTCATCAACAGCAGTCCTTGTGATCGCCAGGTTTGCCATCCGTGGGCAAGGTTTTTTCCGTTGGCGCGTTTACCTTGCTCTTCATGCCCATCGTACACATTCCAAGGGCGCACATGGCGACGCAGGGAGCAACGCTGAGAAGCAGTGGGGCGAGGCCCGCAGCGACGAGCCAACCCCAACTGGAATAGGCGGTGAGGCCAATAACGCCCGCCGCAATTGCAAGTAGCCCAAAGCGGTTGCTGAGCACGGAACGCGCAACAGATGTTAAATTTCTGGTGAGCGAATTCTGACCAGGTCGTGTTGCGTTTAAGTCTGTCATGGTGTGGTCTCCTTTTGTTTAGTGATAATGTTTTTGAGAAAGCTGATCATGTCGGGCGCGTCCCATTCGGCGGGTCCTTCCAGCCGTCCCAATTCACGGCCTTGCGCGTCCAGCAGGAGAGATGCAGGAAGTCCCCAAACGCCAAGCGTGTCGAGTGCGTGATTGGCGGTTGGTGCCACATAGGCCGCCAGATGTTGAATGCCGATCTCGACATAAAAGACATCCACAACGTTGAAGCCTTTGCGGTCGATGGAAACAGGCAAGACCGCGAAGTCTGGTCCGCCAAGTTGCGCCTGAAGCCGGTCGAGTGCAGGCATTTCCTTGCGGCAAGGACCGCACCACGTGGCCCAGACGTTGAGGAGAACAACCTTGCCCTTGAAATCGGAGAGGGTGAGTGATTTGCCATCGTGATCAGTAAATTGAAGTTCGGGCACTGGCTTTGGTGCATCATTCATCACCAGGCCTTGCGGTGTTGCGTAGGCGGGCCTGTTGAAGTTGGCTGCACTGCCTGCGGCAAGTGCGAAAAATTGACGCCGCTTCATGTGCCGGCTCCTTTGCGCAAACGTTCGACCGTTGGGAGGATGGTGGTGGATAGGGCTTCGGGCGTCACAGCGCCAATGTGCTTATAGGCAATGATGCCATCAGCCCCGACCACGAAAGTTTCGGGCACGCCATAAACGCCCCAATTGATGGCGACGCGCCCATCTATATCTGCTCCGGTGCGCGTGTAGGGATCGCCCATGGTGTTCAGCCACATGGCCGCATCATCAGGCGCGTCCTTGTAATTGATGCCGTGGATCGGAACGGTCTTGTCTTGCGACAGCCGCATGAAAATCGGATGTTCAGCGCGGCAGGCCACACACCAAGAGGCAAAAACATTGACGAGTGAGACTTCGCCTACGAGATTGCTGCTCGCCAGTCCCAATGTTCGCCCCTTCACAGGCGGAAGATTAAACTCCGGCACCTTCTGACCGATGAACATGGACGGCAGTTTGCTGGGATCACGATTGAGGCCCAAAGCAAACACGCCCGCCAAACCCATAAAACCTACCGCTGGCAAAGCCAGATGCAGCCGCCGACGGGTGGCGGAAATGTCTGGAGTTGTGGATTGATCAATCGATATTTGATCAGCCATGTTTCAGCCTCGTAACGGGTTGTGGATGCCCGGCGCGAAGAAATTTTCTCGCGCCAGGGTGTTCACACGGTAAATCTTAGCTCTTTGGATAAGTGTCATAGACTGTGGGTTCGCCACCACTCTTGGTGAAGGAATAAGTGGTGTAGGTTTGCTTTTACATGCCGGGCATCGCGTCAAAGCCCATATCGGGAATGCCCATGGGCATCCCTGGCATCGACAGGCCAGTGATGGCTGGCATAGAGACCAGCATCTTTTTCACTTGGTCTGCTGGAACAAAACCTTCGACGATGTAATTGCCGATCTTGATGGTATGGCAGCCACGCAATTGCTGGGGGACACCTTCCTTGGCGGCCACTTGATCCAGATCATTGGTCGGAATGATCTTGATCTTGAAACCCTTCTTTTCGAGATAGGCAGCATAGGTTTCGCAGCAGGTGCAAGACGGGTTCTTGTACATGGTACCCGCAATTGCATCCGCGAAGGCGGGCAGTGGGAGCGCCAACAACATCGCGGTGGTGGCGAGACGGTACATAGCTTTCATTTTACTTCTCCTTGGGGTTAAAGTTGGTTTGGTTGTGAAGTCACTTGGCACAACAGGGGCTGGCCAATTCTCTTTGCGTTCATCAAGAGTGATAGGCTGAGTATTCCGACGCCGAGCGCGCTGAACTCCTCGCCGCCAAACGGCAGCATCGTTACAAGCGTGCCAATGCCGAGGAACGCGAGCGCGGGGCTGAGCAATAAAGTTCCGCATGCCGCACACCCGATTCCGAATAAGCCGCTCGCAAGCCCGCCCAAGCTCGTGGCAGTCACAACCTGTCCGGATTTCGTCGCCATCATTCGTCGTTGGCGAAAGCCGAAGGTCATCACCGCGACGTTCAGGCCGAACAGCATGGCGACGACAATGGCGCAGAATGCTGAGAAAACCGTAAAATTCGTGCTGATTGACCCGATGAGCGCCAGCAGAATCTTCGCCTTGTTGAAAAGTGGCAACCATTGTGAAGTTGCGATTTGCCAGACGAGGCCAAGGTTCCCCAGCCAAGTGGTCAGAACGAATGTTGCCAGCGCAATGATTGCGGCAAGCAAAACATACCAACCATTGCCGAAGACTTGTGCGAGCGCCCGGACGATCATCTCAGATCATTGCTCCTTCAGCGCCGCGTCGATGATTGCCTTGACGGCTTCGGAGGGCATTGCACCATTGACAGGGAAGATGTGGCCCTTGGAATTGATC
>JAYVCU010000012.1:0-3226 GCA_043749835.1 Hyphomicrobiales bacterium | reverse complement strand
ACAGGCGGCATTCACACAAGCTTGGACAGCCGCCCAGTCGGTACGACTGCAGCAGGCTATGACGCTAAGTAGTCGGTGACGATTGCTCATGATGAATGGCCTGGTTCTTAAGTAGTTTGCGGAGTAGCTTCAGAGCCGAAGCTCACCTTCGTCATCGACGGCACGCCACGGATCATTCTACCAATCCTCACCACCATATCGTCGATAGGCCAGCGGGGCAGAAGGTCCCGGTCTCGATTTTGGCAGGATGTGGGCAAACAGCCGTCCGAACGTCTGGGTCCATATCCGGATTGTCGCATAGCTCAGGTCAATTCCCCAGTGGGGCATGAGGTCCTCGATACCCCGAAAGCTCTGGGTAAAGCGGACAGCCACACCGCCTGATGTATGACATCTGGCGGGAATCAGTGAAAGGCAAATGAGACGGGTTTCATAGTCTGGAATAACTTTCAATGGCCATACGCATCATTCTGCCTTAACCGCACACCCGTCAACCTGACAGCTCCACTTGATTTACCCATTTGAACTTTCTGCAATAAACGGTGGAATTGACAACTGCAACGTGGCGCGGTTTGCTTTGATTTCTAAGTAGGGGAATTCGATCATGCGCTATGAATTGATGTTGCCACACCATATTCGCCTGGCGATCGCTGATAATTGGCCAGTTGTCCTACCTCTTGGTGTCTTGGAGTATCACGGCGAGCATTTGGCGGTGGGCATGGATACGCTGGTTGTTGTCAAAATTATCGACATATTAGAGACCGAACACAGATTGGTAATCTTGCCGCCCTTTTATTATGGAGCCAGCAGCTATGTCGTCGAGCCACCCGAAGGCAATGGTTCGGTCCAAGTGAACTCTGAAAATCTGGTGCCTTTTGGCAAGGATTTGTTTCGCGCTTTGCTGCGCATTGGTTTTCGCAATATTCATGGTGTGATCCATCATCAGACTGAAAATTTTGCATCAGGCATGCCGTCAGATTTGGCTTTTAAGCTTGCAGGGCGGCAGGCGGTGTTTGAGTTTTTGGAGCGAACTCAAGGCGAAGGTTTTTGGGGCAATGAAAAAATGGCTGACTATTATGATCAACATCAAGCAAGCGCTAATCCATTTAACTGGATTCAAATCCATCCGCTGATGTCGGCCGAAATTACCAAGCAATATCCGTTTGACCATGCGGGTAAGGGCGAAACATCTTTGATGATGGCTTTATGCCCCGAAGCGGTGGAAATGGATAAGTTGAGTTCCGCCACATGGTACACTCGCGATGCGGTTGAAGCTTCTGCTGAACTTGGGCGCATGGGGCGCGATTTGATACTGAAACACATACGGGCTTGCCTTTGCTTAGCTCAAAGCTGAATTGGATTTGACCTCATGGCTTATCAGTGTTTCCATTTTGGCGTTTTGTTGCTTCACGGCATTCATAGTGCCAGGATTCGTGATGCCTTGGTTTCGGGTCTTTCAATGCCGACGGGATTGCCGGATTTTCAGGTTGTGTTGGTCTATGCGCTGACTCTTTGCCTGGTTTTGACTTCGTTGCTTTCGTCACTATCGCCTCCATAGTCGCCTGCAGGAATTTAGAATTGGATCCCGTACTGCCCCGAAGATCAGAACACACCAACTTTCAAGCGAAGCTATAGAGAAAACTAGCTGCTGAAACAAATTGACTTGGGTTATGAAATCGTCGCCCGACAAAGTACGGAGACAGGCACACGCTGAACACGCCGTTAAATTTCAGCCCTGATATTGGCCAGGTAAATTGCCCCGATCGCGTATTGATGCTGCTCCTATGAGAGATCAATATTCTTTAAATACAAAATGCCACTCTGCGCGCCATAACTTAGGGATTCACCTTTATCACACAAACGCCAACGCCAAGGTGAGGAATAGTGCCGTTTGGCTACTGATGTGCTATGACCGTGTTGGGGGCGATAACAAATGGGAGGAATCATGAGTGAATTGACAACTGACGTCAGCTGGCTGAGCGTGATCAGCGGCTTTGTTTTATCGTTTCTATTGGGGTGGGCTTGGTTTAGCACGAAAATGTTTGGTACCAAATGGGCCGAAGGAGTTGGCGCCAAACTGAATGACGCAAATCAAATGTCGACGAGTGCAATGGCCCTTCAGGCCATTGGAACGTTCCTGCTGTCATGGTTTGTCGGCGTTATGGCAATTCATAGTTATCTTTCGACCACAATTCTGATCACTCTCGCCTTCATGGCCCTGAACGCCGGGGCTGGCAAGTTCTCTCGCAAGAGCAACTATGCCATCTGCACAGAAATATTATTTTTGCCCGCAATGGTGATCATCATGATCATCTGCGAACACGTTTTCGCCAATAGGTAGAGCTAAACGCACAGGCCAAAAGCCTGTGCGTTCAATTTTCGTATTGACCGACGTCCACCGGATGACAGGCTTTAAACTGCTGCGCCGGAGCCTCCATTATATAAGGCCACCAACACTGCGGAATTATCTGACCACGGACAGTGCCCTGGGTGTTGCGTACCTTGAGCGCTCCACGCCCATGGCCATTGCACCAACCGCCATAACAGGCAATATTGAGGAGAAAACTCCGCTTAAAACTGGGGCATTGCTGGGGCTCAAGACGGCGCCTGGCGAAGATGAAGCGCGTGCATTGTTGCCATGGATCAAGCAAATTGAATTCAGTCGCGTGCTAACCAGTCCGCGACAGCGTGCAAGGCGGACATGCGAGTTGGTTGGGCTTAGCGAGAGGGCCGAAATTGAGCCTGATCTCGCTGAGTGGGACTACGGCGACTATGAAGGCAAGATCTCATCAGACATCCGGGTGGAGCGTCTGGGCTGGAATATTTATCGAGACGGTTGCCCACATGGCGAACTGCCTGCTCAAATCTCGGCCCGCGCCGATCGGCTGATTGCGCGTCTCAGCATGATGAGCGGGAACGTTGCGCTTTTCTCACACGGTCATTTCGGACCGGCTTTGGCAGCGCGCTGGGTCGGGCTGCCGGTAGACCAAGGACAGCATCTTCTTATTGGAACAGCATCACTAAGTATATTGAGCTACAGTCCCGCTCACCCGGAAGTTCGTGTGTTGGCGCTGTGGAATTTGACTCCGGCACGGTTTGCGAACAGCATCTTGTGAAAACGCATTCACTATCGGCTCTGACGCACTTTCGATGATGGTTGAAGGGCTCATGCTGCTCCAATCAATCGGGCTTGCAGAAGATCGAGTTTTGCGCGTCCGTACATTTGGCG
>JAYVCU010000011.1:0-17962 GCA_043749835.1 Hyphomicrobiales bacterium | reverse complement strand
GACGACACAGCGTGCAACCTGGCTTCTTTAAACCTGTTGCAGTTCCGCGACCATGCCAGTGGCAAATTCAACATTGCCGCTTACGAACATGCCACGCGGTTGTGGACTATGGTTCTGGAAATCTCAGTCTTGATGGCGCAGTTCCCGTCGAAAGAAATCGCCCGTCTGTCTTATGAATATCGTACCCTCGGTTTGGGCTTTGCCAATATTGGCGGGCTTTTGATGACGGCTGGTATTCCCTATGACAGCCACGAGGGCCGCGCTATTTGCGCTGCTATCTCAGCGATCATGACTGGCACTGCTTATGCCACCTCAGCTGAAATGGCTTCTGAACATGGGCCTTTCCTGGGCTTTGCCAAGAACCGCGAACATATGCTGCGGGTCATGCGCAATCATCGCCGGGCGGCTTACGGTGCTGCTGTAGGATATGAAAACCTGCACGTTGCACCGGTGCCGCTGGATGAGGCGGAGCTTTCGGACAAGGCTTTAGCCCTTGCGGCCCGCAAAGCGTGGGACAAAGCTGTTGAACTGGGCGAAGCCCACGGTTACCGCAATGCGCAAGCCACTGTTGTGGCTCCAACTGGCACCATCGGTTTGGTGATGGATTGTGACACTACAGGCATTGAGCCGGATTTTGCACTGGTCAAGTTCAAGAAGCTGGCCGGAGGTGGTTATTTCAAGATCATCAACCAGGCTGTGCCGGAGGCTCTTCGTACTTTAGGTTATCAAGCTGATCAGATTGAAGCGATCATCAACTACGCCGTGGGCCATGGCTCGTTGGCAGATTCGCCAGCACTCAATCATGCGCAGCTTAAGGCCAAGGGTTTTGGTGATGAGCAGATCGAAAAGATTGAAGGCGGCTTGGCCTCAGCTTTCGACATCAAATTCGTGTTCAACAAATGGGCGATTGGCGAAGACTTTTGCAAAAACGTATTGAAACTCACTGATGCTCAGCTGAATGATTTCTCATTCGATATGCTGGCCCATCTGGGCTTCTCACGTGCAGATATCAATAAAGCAAATATCCATGTGTGTGGAGCGATGACACTGGAAGGTGCTCCCAGCTTGAAGGATGAGCATTTGCCAGTGTTCGATTGCGCCAATGCGTGCGGCCGAATCGGCAAGCGTTATCTGTCAGTTGAAAGCCACATTCGCATGATGGCGGCTTCACAGCCCTTCATCTCAGGTGCTATTTCCAAAACCATCAATATGCCAAATGAGGCCACGGTTGAAGAATGCTCAGCGGCTTACATGATGAGCTGGAAATTGGGTGTGAAGGCCAATGCGCTTTACCGCGATGGCTCGAAACTCTCGCAACCTTTGTCATCGCAGCTGCTCGCAGATAATGAAGATGAGGGTGAAGATGTGGTTGAATCTTTGACCGCAAAATCCATGCCAGCGCGGGTTGAGACGGTGGTGGAAAAAATTGTGGAGCGCATTATTGAGCGTGTGGCTGGCCATCAAGAAAAACTTCCCGGCCGCCGCAAAGGCTATACGCAAAAAGCGAAAATTGGTGGCCATACGGTGTTCCTGCGCACCGGTGAATATGAAGATGGCCGCTTGGGTGAAATTTTCCTTGATATGAATAAGGAAGGCTCGGCTTTGCGGGCCTTCATCAACAATTTTGCGATTTCAGTGTCTCTTGGCCTGCAATATGGTGTGCCGCTGGAAGAATATGTTGATGCTTTCACCTTCACCAAGTTTGAGCCAGCTGGCATTGTGCAGGGCAATGACTCAATCAAGAACGCAACGTCGATCTTGGATTATGTGTTCCGTGAACTGGCGGTGTCTTACCTCAGCCGCCACGACCTTGCGCACGTTGAACCGTTAGACATGCATTTCGATGCCCACGCAAAGAACGAAGGTATGGAGCAAGAGAAACCATCAGCACCGGCGCAGCGGTTTGTCTCGAATGGTTTTGTGCGACGCCAAAACCTAGCAAATGTGGTGATGATGCCGCAACAGGCCACGGCTTCATCGCCCGCTCATGCACTGCAAATGCACGGGGGCGAGAGTGTTGGCACACCAATGGCGGCCAAGGCTTTAGCGGAAGCGCGGGCAACGGTTTATGAACCATCAAGGCCGATGAAGGCGATGGACCAACGCGCTCAAGCCCGCATGAAAGGTTATGAGGGCGACAGCTGTAGCGAATGCGGCAATTTCACCATGGTGCGCAACGGCACATGTTTGAAGTGTGATACCTGTGGATCAACGAGTGGGTGTTCATAACGGCATTCATTTTGAGATTGATTATAGGCCGGGAGTGATCCCGGCCTTTTGTATCGTTGATTTTCAAACATTATCCACGACGTGCCTGAACAATTTTATCCCAGACAGCAATGCATGTTCTGTAGGTTCTTGCCAACTAGAAGAACAACACACTCTATGTGGGCATCATTAACGATCTTCCAACACGTTTTGTTCAACACTACGAAAAACAATTAAAGGGGTTGTCCTCATCACGCTTACAATATCGTTGGACTCGTCTGATAGCAGGATTTTGAAGACATCCAACTCGCCACTCAGCGCGAGACGACGATGAAGAAGTGGCCGCGCCAATAGAAGTTCGACCTCATCAAAGAGCAGAATCAACAGCGGATAAACCTCTCGCATCTGTTGTTCAGCTCTTCATCGTGAAAGAATCTGTGTAAAACTTTTTCAGTGTTTCGGCGGAATTTTCTGTCAGAGCTTACGTTTCGTGTTAACTTAATTTCATCCGTATACAGATCAATCAATTTTATCTGAAATATACAAGCATTTTATAGTTTTTGCATTTCATCCGTCTACGGAGTATATGTCTGGCTGGAGATTCGTCCGAAGTTTTTAGCCAACCATAGCCGACACACAAGATGTTGTCGGCATATTGCCGAATCACACAACGAGGTTCACAAGACAGTTCAGTTACGCGTAAAAATAAAAAAATATTTTATGGTTGCGTGTACAAATTTAGTCAGGCCCGCGTTGTGGGGCATAACAAAACTTTTGCTAATGGAGATATATTATGGCTGCTAAAAAAGCTGCGAAAAAGACCGCCAAAAAGGCTGTTAAGAAAGTCGCTAAGAAGGCAAAGAAGAAGTAATTTTCTTCTTTTAGTTTCAAAACTAAATCGACCCCGGTGGCCCCTTGCCCCGGGGTTTTTAATTATAGGGAGAGTGTTTTCGCTGACATCCGTGTTCTTCGCATCAGCATTCATCATACGAATGCAGCCTGTGCAACGCGGTTACGCTGGCTTGGCTTCGGGCAAATTCAATCGAATGTGAAGCTCACGCAGTTGCCTGGGTGATGGATCAGATGGTGCGCCCATCAGTAAATCCTGCGCCTGCTGGTTCATGGGGAATAACGTCACCTCACGCAGGTTGGTCACACCGCAAATCAACATCACCAAACGGTCAACGCCAAAAGCCATGCCGCCGTGCGGCGGTGCGCCGAATTGGAAGGCGCGGTACAGGCCGCCGAATTGTTCTTCCACTTCGGCCTTGCTCTTGCCCGTCAAATCAAACGCCTTCACCATGGTTTCAGGCGAATGGTTGCGGATAGAGCCAGAGGCGATCTCATAACCATTGCACACCATGTCATATTGGAAGGCTTTAATGGTCAGCGGGTCTTGCGTATTTAAAGCCTCGATGCCGCCTTGTGGCATAGAAAAGGGGTTATGGGCGAAATCGACACGCTTTTCTTCCTCGCTCCATTCATAGAAGGGGAAGTTCACAATCCAAGCAAAGGCGAATTCGTTTTCATTGGTGAGCGCCAATTCTTTGCCCACGAGTGTGCGGGCATCACCAGCGAAGCGATAGAATTTTTCTGGGCGGCCTGCGACAAAGAAACAGGCATCGCCAATGTTCAAGCCTAATTGTTTGCGGATCGCATCAGTGCGTTCCGGCCCAATGTTTTTGGCGATAGGGCCAGCAGCACCCTCCTCACCATCACGCCAGAACATATAACCAAGGCCAGGCTGGCCTTGCGACTGCGCCCATGAGTTCATCCGGTCACAAAACGCGCGTGATCCGCCCTTCGGCGCAGGGATGGCCCACACTTCAACTTTTGGATCAGCGGCAATCATGCCTGCAAACACTTTGAAGCCAGAGCCTGCAAAATGTTCCGTCACGGCCTGCATCTCAATCGGATTACGCAGGTCTGGTTTATCGGAACCATACCTGCGGATAGCCACGTCATGCGGAATGCGCGGCACATCGGCACGCACGGTCTTGGCACCCTTAAAGCTATTGAACAGCTCAAGGATCACCGGTTCCATCGTCGCAAACAGATCATCCTGCGTAACAAAGCTCATCTCCAAATCAAGCTGATAAAACTCACCGGGCAGGCGGTCTGCACGCGGGTCTTCATCTCTAAAGCATGGGGCAATTTGGAAATATTTATCAAAACCCGCCACCATCATCAGCTGCTTGTATTGCTGTGGCGCTTGCGGCAGGGCGAAGAACTTGCCGGGGTGAATGCGTGACGGCACCAGAAAATCGCGCGCACCTTCTGGCGAAGAGGCCGTGAGAATAGGCGTTGAGAATTCGTTGAAGCCAATCCCATTCATCTTCTGGCGCAGATGAGACACCACCTTAGTGCGCGTCATAATGTTTTTGTGCAGCGTCTCGCGGCGCAAATCGAGGAAGCGATATTTCAGGCGCGTGTCTTCAGGATAGTCCGGCTCACCAAACACCGGCAGAGGCAGTTCGGCGGATTGCGACAGAACTTCAATCTCAGTGGCGTAAACTTCCACGAGGCCCGTGGGCATGTCTTTGTTGTCAGTGCCAGCAGGGCGCAGACGCACTTTGCCATCAACGCGGATCACCCATTCGGAGCGAACTTTTTCGGCAATCTTGAACGAAGGCGAATCCGGGTCTACCACCACTTGCGTCATGCCGTAATGGTCACGCAGATCGATGAACAGCAAGCCGCCATGGTCACGCACGCGGTGCACCCAGCCGGAAAGGCGTGTGGTGGTTTCGGCCTGTTCGGCGCGAAGGTCACCGCACGTGTGGCTGCGATAGGCGTGGGTCATTTTTAATCCTCAAATTCTGGCGCTAAAAGCCATGGGACAGGCGATTTGTCAACCGCCCGAGCTTGTGGCGCATGCTTCGAGGCTTGCTGACGCTCACACCTCAGCATGAGGGGTTAAGTTTGGCGCAATTTACATACCTCACCCTGAGGTGCCCGCACTTCGTGGGCCTCGAAGGGTGCGCAACTAAGACAGTTGCTCCAATCCCGCGCTGATCCGGCCCAAAGCCTCCTCAATATCGGCCTCACTCGCTGCAAAGGAAAGCCGGATAGAATTCGGTGCACCGAAAGCCGTGCCCGGAACGACCGACACACCATGCACGTCCAACAGCCAATCACAAAGTTGATCCGTGGTGTCGATCACATGGTTGCCAATGCGCTTACCCAGAAAAGCCGACACATCTGGAAACGCATAAAACGTACCGGGAATGGTGCCGATCTTCACACCTTTGATGGCTTGCAATCCGATCAACACCAAATCGCGGCGGCGCTTATAGATTTCAACCATATGCTTTACGTCATCACGCGGGCCACTCAGCGCGGTAACGGCAGCCTTTTGCACGAACATGTTTGCGCCAGCAGAAATGATGCTTTGCATTCGCCCCATGGCCACCGCCACAGGCAAAGGTGCGGCGGCATAGCCTAAGCGCCAGCCCGTCATGGCAAAGCCTTTTGAGAAGCCATTCAGTGTTATGGTACGTTCAAGCATTCCGGGCAGCGAAGCAAAGCTCACCATCTCACCCTCAAACAAAATATATTCGTAAATCTCATCAGACAGAACCATCAAACGTGGATGCCCTCGCACCACATCGGCCAAGGCTTCAAGCTCAGCTCTGCTCCACACCGCACCTGTTGGGTTGGCGGGTGAGTTGAGAAATATCAATTTGGTGGCTGGCGTTATTGCAGCGGCTATGCGCGCAATGGGCGGTTTGTAGTTTTCAGCCACAGTGGATTGCACCACCACACATGTGCCACCCGCCAATTTCACTGAACCTTCATAGGAAACCCAATAAGGTGCTAACACAACCGCCTCATCACCGGGGCCGATCATTGACAGTACGGCATTGTTGATGGCCTGCTTGGTTCCATTGGCCAGCACGATGTTGGCAGCCTGATAGCTCAAACCATTTTCTACACGCAGCTTATCGGCAATAGCCTCGCGTAATTCGGGAATGCCAGCCACGGGTGCATAGTGCGTAAAACCCCGATCTAATGCCTGCTTGGCGGCATTGCGGATATGTTCCGGCGTATCAAAATCCGGTTCGCCAATGGTCAAAGCCACAATGTCTCGGCCCTTGGCTCGAAGCTCACGGGTTTTTTGTGACATGCGGATAATCGCACCTTCATCAGCGGCAGAAGCACGGGCCGAAAGCAACACTGTTGAGTCAAAAGTCATGCCTTCGCATATGACAGCTTTAACTTGCCCTCTCAAGTATGCTGCGGCTAAACCTCACTTCATGAAAATACATCATGCCGCTGTCCTGCTCGCCCTTGCACTCACCGCCTGTTCGCATGAACCTGCCGGTGTGCGTCTCACTAAGGATGTGCCCAGCCCACCTGCTCCTGCGGCAAAACTAGAGCCCGTGTTTTACAACGGCAAAACCTATCAAGTGAGTTTGTCGCCCGCTGGTGATGGCAGCACGTCAATCAGCATTGCCGGGATGAACGCTGCTCAAGCCAAAGATGCTTCGGGCCTGGCCACTTCCAGCTTTCACCACTTTTCCTGCACGGATAGCCAGAAAGCCATCCTCACTACGCCGGCTTTTGATGGCACCAATTGGCACGCATCGGCTCATTGTGGGTAAGAATTTCCTTTCTGGCCCGCCATTTAAGTAAGTTGCTAGTTGAGTGTCGCACTAAAAGTGATTAGAGCATTTGCATGATATTTGAACGTGTTCTTAAAAAACTAGTGCAATCCGGCAACCTCACCGTCACGGATTGGAAAGACCGTATCACAAAATACGGCGACGGAACGGGAAAGCCAGTCCACATCAGATTTGCTACGGCGGCCACCGCCCGAAAAATCGCTTATGATCCCGATCTCTACCTCGGTGAAGCCTATATGTCGGGTAATTTCAGCATTTTAAATGGAAGTCTTTACGACTTTCTTGAATTGGCTTTAATCAATACTGGCGGCGGTTCAGCTAATATGCACCGCACCACGTGGGTGCACCGTGCATTATATCAGGCCCGCATTCGGATTCGCCGCATCGATCAAGCCAATTCTGAGCGGCGTGCGCGCGAAAATGTGCAGAGCCATTATGATTTGTCTGGCGAACTCTATGATCTGTTCCTCGACAAAGACCGCCAATATTCCTGCGCTTATTTTGAAACGGATGATCAGTCCCTTGAAGACGCGCAGTTGGCAAAGAAGCGCCATATCGCTGCCAAGATGAACATTAAGCCCGGCATGAAGGTTCTGGACATTGGCAGCGGCTGGGGCGGAATGGCACTGTATTTGGCCGAGGTGTGCGGCGCTGTTGTGACGGGTGTTACTTTATCGGACGAGCAACTCGGCGTGGCCAAAGCGCGCGCTAAAGAGCGTGGGTTAGAAAGCAAAGCGCAGTTCTTGCTGCAAGACTACCGAACGCTCTCGGAAAAATTTGACCGTATCGTTTCCGTGGGTATGTTTGAGCATGTGGGCATCGGCCATTATGCTGAATTCTTCAAGAAATGTTCTTCTTTGCTCAAGCCCGATGGCGTTGCTTTGCTTCACTCCATCAACCGCGCCGACGGGCCAGGGGCCACGAGTGCCTGGACGAAGCGTTACATTTTTCCCGGTGGCCACATTCCTGCTCTTTCCGAAGTAATGCCGCATTTGGAACGTTATAAGCTTTATGTCACCGACATTGAAATTCTGCGCCTGCATTATGCCAAGACGCTGCGTCACTGGTTTAACCGCTTCATGGCCAACCGCGAAAAGGCGAAAGCACTTTATGATGAGCGCTTCTGCCGCATGTGGGAATTTTATTTGGTGGGGGCCGAGCTTTCGTTCCGACATCTGCTGATGAACAATTTCCAGATTCAATTTGCGCTGGATCAAACCGCCATGCCGTTTACCCGCGATTATATGATTGCTGAGGAAGCAAGGTTGCGGTTGGTTGAGGCGAAGTCTAAGAATTACAAACAAGCCCTAATGCCGAAGAGCACAGTGAAAAATCTGAAATAGGTCACCGAACTGTCACGCTGACTTCATATTCGCGATGTTGCACCGAGGCCAATGCATGAAAAACATTCTGGTTTTCTGCCCAGCTCGTCGGTAGGCAGCCTCAGTTTCATTTCATGGATGCTGTGCCGCATTCCAATTCTTTATTGATCAGATTGACTTGCCACAACCTGTCCAAGGGTTTATTCCGTTGATTTTTCGGCAACAGGTTTGGAGACTCAACATCTTGAATATGCAGAGACGCTTGGCGCTTGGTGCCGCAATTGTTGCACTTTCTGGTCTTATGGCTGGCCATGCCTTAGCCGTGAAACTTCCAGTGGTTCCAAAAAAAGCTCTGCCGGTGGCTGACCGTGTGGATGTCTATGTCGACAAAGTTTCTCAGCATATGCGGGTTTCAGTCGGCGGCGTGCAGCGCTATGATTGGTTAGTGTCAACCGGGGGCCAAACCTATGATACACCTTCGGGAACATATCATATTTTCCGTATGGAAAAAGAGCACTTCTCGGTGGAATGGGACAACGCGCCCATGCCTTACTCCATGTTTTTTACAGGGATTGGCCATGCCATTCATGGATCTTACCATGTGAAGGCCCTGGGCACACGCGCCTCTCATGGCTGCGTGCGTTTGGCACCAGAAAATGCTGCCGTATTGTGGGACTTGATCACCAAGGCGGGATTTAAGAACAATACCGTGACTATTAAAGGCGGCTTTTTTGAAGGTGGGCTGATTCTCACCACCGAAGATACGTTTCATATGACGCCGAAGGAGCACGGCACTGCCTTCGCGTCATTTAATTCTTTACCTGATCCGGATGCACCTTTGTTTTGGTGGCAAAAAATCAGGATAACGACATCAGATGTAAAGGCTAAGAATGTGGCCGACGCAATCAAGCCTTTGCACAGAGGCAAACAAAAGAGGAAGGATAAGTTCTTCTCCCTGTTTGGCGGCCAGGAAGGCTAATGACCCGATAATTGAACGCACTGCGCGAATTGACGAAACTTACTCCGCAGCAGTCTTGAACTTCGGCACGTTGGAAACGGGTTTTCCAAATTTCGCCAATCGGCCTTCAAGCTCTGCGACTTTTGCGGTTAATCCGTCCACATCAGCGTCAACTGCGTCAACACGCGCATCAACAGCGGCAAGGTCTGGGTCAATTACCTTGGGCTCATCCCGGGTGCCAACGAAACGCTTAAACATCCAGCTGAACAGCTGCGCCACGTCATCCATCACAATATAGAATGACGGCACGAACAAAAGGCTAAGGCCCGTTGAAACGATAAGTCCGCCAATCACGGCTGTAGCCATGGGTGCGCGGAATGAGCCACCCTCGCCGATACCTAGAGCTGTTGGGAACATACCTGCCCCCATGGCAATGGTCGTCATCACAATAGGGCGGGCGCGCTTTAACCCAGCATCGATTACAGCCTCAACGCGTTCCATGCCGTGTTTTTTGCGTTCAACCGCAAAGTCCACCAGCATGATGGCGTTCTTGGCCACGATGCCGATCAACATCAACATGCCGATGGTTACCGGCATAGAGAAAGCCTGATGCGTGGCGAGAAGTGCCAGCACCACACCGCCTAAAGATAGCGGCAGCGATAGCAGGATCGAGAATGGAACGAAGAAATTGCCCAACAGCAGAATGAGAATGGTCAGCATCAAGATAATGCCTGTGCCGCCCGCACTGATAAAGCCGGTTTGCACTTCGCCTTGAATTTCGGCATCCGCACCCACTTGCACCTTTACAGACTTCGGGAAGTTCAACGCCTTCGCGGTATCTTCGATAATTTTTGTTCCATCACCCAGCTCCACACCGGGGGGCAAGTCGGCACCCACGGTGGCTTTGCGCTGGCGGTCAAAACGCTCAATTGTGGATGGGCCCTGACCAATGCGCACATCAGCAACTGAACCCAAAGGCACGGAAACGCCGCCTGCTGCAGGCAAACGCAGATTGGTAATTTCCGAGAGAGACGAGCGGGCCTTTTCCGGTATCTGCACACGGATGGGGATTTGGCGATCATCCACTGAGAACTTCGCCAGAAGCGGGCCAAAATCCCCAATCGTTGCAACGCGTACCGCCTGGCTCATCTGCGATGCGGTAATGCCAAGTTTCGAGGCTTCAGCCGTCTTCGGAATGATTTGAATTTCTGGGCGAGACAAAGCACCTTGCGCAACAGGCGCACGCAACCTGCCATCGGCACGTAACGTGGCTGCCAATTTGGCTGCCGCTTCAGATAAAGCCGCCGGATCATTTGACAGCATGTTGAACTCAACCTCGCGGGCACCGCGTGGGTTGATCTTGGACCACTGCACATCTGCGATGTTATTTAGCTGCGGCAGAATTTCCGTTTCCACCTCAGATTGCGGTTTCACGCGACCATTGGGTTGAAACTTTGGCAAGTGCAAAACACCAGCAACCGGGTTCCACAGATTGTGCAACAGCTCAACATCGCGGTGGCGTAAATTCACATAGATTGCAGCACGACGCGATTCCGCTGTGCCAGTGGGTGATGAGCCTCCAAGAACGAACACTTGCGACACTTCGGGGTTCTTGCGGATCATATCCGCCATCTGGTCTGTCACTGTTCGGGTTTGCACTAAATTAGCACCTGGCGGCAGTTCCACAGAAAGCACGAAACGCGACGAATCATCTTTCGGAATAAAGCCAGAAGGCAACAAGGGGAACAACTGCATAGCGCCGTAAAGAATAACGAAGCTTGCGACCATCGTAACATAGCTCATCAAATTGGGACGAAAGCGCCAGATTGGAATTGTGTGGTTGAAAATATGCAGCAACCAAATGTAGCTGCGCATCAGCCAACCGGGCTTGTGCTCTTCGTACGGAAGCCCCTTTAATAAATACGCCGCCATCATCGGCGTGATCAACCGCGCGACGATGAGCGAGAAAAACACAGCCACTGCAACTGTCACACCGAACTGCTTGAAATATTGGCCAGCTATGCCGCCCATGAAAGACACGGGCACAAAGATGGCGATGATCGAAAAGGTGATTGCAATCACGGCAAGGCCAATTTCATCAGCTGCTTCCATGGACGCACGGTAAGGCGATTTGCCGCCTTTCATGTGACGCGCAATGTTTTCAATTTCCACAATCGCATCATCCACCAGAATACCGGTGGCCAAAGTAATGGCTAAGAATGAAACGAGATTGAGCGAGAAGCCCAACATTTTCATCACCCAGAAAGCGGGGAAAGCTG
Source organism: Hyphomicrobiales bacterium (assembly GCA_043749835.1). Lineage (GTDB taxonomy): Bacteria > Pseudomonadota > Alphaproteobacteria > Rhizobiales > Aestuariivirgaceae > Aestuariivirga. Next base: position 6,570 of record JAYVCU010000011.1, on the reverse strand, counting down.
ATAATGGCAAAGCCACGGCAGTAATCAAAGTGGCGCGCCAGTTGCGCAAAAAAATCAACACCACCAAAACAGCCAGAAGTGCGCCTTCGATCAGGCCCTCCATGGCAGCTTTATAGTTTCCATAAATGAAATATACCGTGTCATCCACCAGCGAAAATGTAGCAGTGCCTTTTGATTCTGCGGTAATCTGAGCAATTTTATCGCCCACGCGCTTTGCCACCTCGGTAGAGCTTGCGCCCTTGGCACGGAAGATGGAAAAAGTAACAACGGCTTCGCCATTGTTGCGCGAGAAGGTTGTCTGCTCGGCATTGCTGTCCATCACTTCACCCAACTGGTCGAGCCGCGCGGAAGCCCCACCTGAAAGAGCAATCTTGATCGCTTTCAGGTCATCAAGGGTTTTAGCTCCACCCAGAGTGCGAATCGCTTGGTCCTGGCCGCCGACATTGCCTTTGCCAGCGCCGGAGTCTGTGTTTGTCGCCGCAATTTGTGCATTCACCTGGCCCGCCGTAACGCCGAAGGACTGCAAGCGGCTGGGATCAAGGTTGACGCGGATTTCACGCGCCACGCCGCCATACCGATCGACGCGCCCAACCCCATTGATACCTTGCATCTGGCGCTTAACCACGTCATCCACAAACCACGACAATTGTTCCAGCGTCATGCCCGGCGCTTTTACCGCAAAAGTTTGAATGGCCTGGCCTTCCACGTCAACACTGGTGACCACCGGATCATCAACACCGGCAGGCAAAGCTGAACGCACACGAGCCACGGCATCTTTCACATCCTGCAAGGCTTTAGTTGTAGGCACTTCAAGGCGGAATTCGATGGCCGTCGTTGATTTGCCGTCTGACATCGACGAGTTGATGTGCTTGACACCCGTTAAACCAGCGGCTGCGTCTTCAATGATTTTGGTCACCTGGGTTTCAAGTTCAGAAGGTGTGGCACCTGCCTCTGAAACAGTAACTGCTATCACCGGAACATCAATGTTTGGAAACTGTTCAATGGCCAGTGTTTTAAAGCTGTAAATGCCAATGATTGTTAACACCACAAAAAGTAAAATGGGTGGAACAGGATTGCGGATTGACCATGCAGAGAAATTAAAGTTCATTGTTAATCCATCATTGCGAAACAAGCTGAACTGGGGTGACGGCATCACCATCACGCACGAAAGACCCAGCACGCGCCACGAATACATCACCGGGTGTCACACCATCGGTAATTTCAATATCATTGGTGCCCACAAGACCGGTGATCACTTTACGAACGACAACTTTGCCATCTTTCACCAGTTGAACAGTGGGACCATTGTCGCCAAAGGTAACCGCCGTCAACGGCAGTGCAACACCATCAGCCGCGGCCAATGCGATACGCGCCCGGCCAAATGCGCCCAGCGGAATTTGTTTGTCTGACGTCACGATCACATGAGCCAGGCCAATGCGGGTCTGTTGGTTGACCGTTGGCGAAACCAGCTTCACAGTACCCTCAATCGGCTTATCAAAACCATTGATGGTAACTTGCGCAAGTTGGCCAACTTTAATGCGAGGCAAATCCGATTCGGGAATTTCAGCCAGCAATTTCACGGCACCATTGGCCACGATTTCATACATCGGCGATTTAGAACCTGAGGCAATTGCACCGACTTGAACATTTCGCGATGAGATATAGCCATCCACCGGTGCTTTGATTTCAGTGCGGGCTTTGGTGAGTTGCAAATTTGCCATTGTGGCGTCAATGCCCAAGCGATCCGTCTTGGCGCCTTCGAGTGAAAGATGAGCAGCGTTGAATTGAGCGTGAGCAAGTTCCGCCACAGACTGTACCTGGTCAAACGTTTGCTGCGTGGCAACACCTGACGTACGCAATTTTTTCGTCCGGTCTAAATCCGCATCGGCTTTGTCACGGTTGATTTGTGCCTGTTCAATTTGATTCTTCGCTTGATCAACGGCTAAATCATTGCGGGCGAGGCTGGCTTTCGACTGTTGAATTTGAATGTCGACAACCTGAGAGTTCAGTCGTGCCAATACTTGGCCTTTCTTTACGGTATCACCTTCTTCAGCCATAAACTCGATGATTGAGAGGCCTTCAACTTCTGGTGAAACCAAAACCAATTCGCCGGCCGCAAAACTTCCCGTCACATTCAGGTCTTCGGCAATCGGCTTTTTTTCAGCAGTGAGAACTGAAATTGTTGGCGGGGCTGGCGACTCTGCAAAACTTGCGCTTACGCTGCCCAAGTATACCGCCAAAACCAAAGTTGATATTGTGAAATATTTCATAATTTTCCCTATTCCGCCGCTGTTAATTTTTGTTTTTTCAACCGAGGGCATTGCGCTTCAAGAAAGTTTAGGGCCGCCCGTAATACGCTTTCGCCGTAACCCAACACGAATAACGCTCCTGCATCACATTTGGATTTGTTGTGGTGAATTTGTTTTTCAGCAATTTTGGCCAAGTCTTCAGAAATATCGGAATGCTGTTTGTCGATTGCCAGGTCAACATGTTCCAAGCTGACAAAATGTTGTAGCAACATCTCAAAAAGGAACTCACTTTTAAATTTATCTTTCGCTGGAAGAACCGCAAGGCTTTTCGCCAAATTAGCGCGGCCCATATCGGTAATGGCATAGACCTTCTTATCAGGGCGTCCCAATTGCTCTTCAGAGCGAAAGGTCAACAGCCCTTCGGCGTTCATTTGGGTGAGAGCCGGATAAATTGACCCAAATGACGCATCGATGAAGTGGCTGTACATACCCTCTTCGATTTCTTTTTTGAGTTCATAGCCAGAGGCCTCCTTAAAGGAAAGGACGCCAAGACACAGGGTACGTACATTCATTGCCATCGTTACAGAATACTGTCCTTAAATTTGACCTATGCCAAATCGATATATGACGAACCGATATACGTCAAAGTTGGGACTGTCAAGATGAAGAGTCATGCAAAAGTCAATAAAAACAAAGCAAATCGAATGCTTTTAAAGCCTATTTTGATGCTGAAGACGTGCTTATAATGTAATGCTTGTCATCCGTTCGACAGTTCGATAAACCTTTCACTAAGTTCCGGGAAACAATGGAACAGATGAGTAAGTGGCGAATTCGAGGGGCGCAATTTGGAGTACTTTCTCCAGCAGTTGATTAACGGCTTAACGCTTGGATCTATCTATGGTTTGATCGCCATCGGCTATACGATGGTTTACGGCATCATCGGCATGATCAATTTCGCCCATGGTGACGTGTTCATGGTCGGCTCAATCACCACCTTTATCGTGTTGTTAATGCTGGGTATTACGGGCGGTAGTGGCCCGTTTATGATTGCGCTGGCTTTGGCCCTGGTTATTGCCATATCAATGGCCGTAGCTTCAGTATTCAACTGGACGATTGAACGTGTGGCCTATAGGCCCCTGCGCGGTTCATTCCGTTTGGCTCCGCTGATTTCTGCAATTGGCATGTCCATTGTTTTACAAGAATTTGTGCGCATCGCGCAAGAAGGTCGTTCCAAACCTATTCAGCCGATTATAAAAGGCAAAATTATCTTGATGACAAAAGTGGTGGGAAACCAAGATTTTAATGTCACATTGTCTTACATGCAAATGATCATTATTCTTTCAACTTTGTTATTGATGACGGTATTTACCTTTATTATTCAACGCACTTCGCTGGGTCGCGCGCAGCGTGCCTGTGAGCAAGATACCAAGATGGCGTCTCTGCTGGGCATTAATGTTGACCGCACCATTTCCATTACTTTCATTCTGGGTGCAGTGCTCGCCGCTTTCGCCGGCTTCATGTTTTTCATGTATTATAATGTTACAGATTTCTTTGTCGGCTTCAATGCAGGTATCAAGGCCTTCACAGCCGCTGTGCTGGGCGGCATTGGATCTATTCCAGGGGCCATGCTGGGTGGCCTGCTTATTGGCTTTATCGAAGTGATGTGGTCAGCCTATTTCTCCATTGAATACAAAGACGTGGCGGCGTTTACGATCTTGGTGCTGGTTCTGATTTTTATGCCGCAAGGCCTGCTGGGTAAGCCGGAAGTGGAGAAAATCTGATCATGGCCGCGCCTGTCAAATCCAGTTCTGTCGGTGGTGAGGGCAAAGTTTTATCACTGGCCGAAATTGTCAAAGACCTGTTCTTCACTGCTCTTATCACCTTCGCTATTTTGGTGCCAATTGTTGCAATCCGCACACAACTTGATCAAGGTGTACTAACGTGGCACTCACGCTTCGGACTTGCGGGCTTATTGGCGTTGATTGTGGTCGTTGCTCGCGGGTTGCTGCACGTGCTGGTGTGGAACCCAAAGGCCTCAGCCAGTCTTGATGTTACAGCCGCTTCCAAACCAATAGCAGCACAGGGCCCAAGCTTGGGTGATAGAATTGGCCCTTATGTGTCTGGTGGACTTTTGGTTTTTGGCTTATTGCTGCCAATTGTTGCCCATATCGGCCATGCGGTTGGCGTTGAACTTCCAAGTTTTGGCGAATTGCGCCTGATAGATCTTGCAACTTATATTCTCATTTATGTGATGCTGGGTTGGGGCCTGAATGTGGTGGTGGGCCTCGCGGGTCTACTGGATTTAGGTTATGTGGCTTTTTATGCGGTGGGCGCTTATTCCTACGCCCTGCTTTCGACTGTTTATTTCCCACGCTGGTTTGGCACGGGCGTCGTGCCGTTTGCTTTTTATATCACCATGCCCATCGCCGGGCTTCTAGCCGCGTGTTGGGGAGTCATTCTCGGTTTTCCAGTGCTGCGTCTGCGCGGTGATTATCTGGCCATCGTCACCTTGGCCTTTGGTGAAATTATTCGCTTGGTATTGATCAACTGGTTTTCATTCACGCAAGGCCCACAAGGCATCAATGTGCCTAAGCTGACTTTCTTTGGCCTGAAATTTAAAGATGAGCCAGGCGGCTTTGCAGATTTCGTCACAACACATTTTTTCTCCTTAGCTTTCAATCGCATCCACGGTTATATCTTCCTTTATTACGTCATTCTGGCAATGGCATTGGCTACTTATTTCATTACCAAAAAACTCAGGCGCTTACCCATTGGGCGGGCTTGGGAAGCATTGCGTGAAGATGAAATTGCCTGCCGTTCACTGGGCATCAACACCACCAACACCAAACTCACCGCCTTTGCCATTGGTGCAATGTTTGGCGGATTCTCGGGTTCGTTCTTTGCCGCCCGCCAGGGTTTTGTTTCGCCTGAATCATTCGTTTACATTGAAAGTGCTTTAGTTTTAGCCATCGTGGTTCTGGGCGGTTTGGGTTCGCAAATCGGCATTGTGTTTTCAGCCATCGCCATCATGGGATCATTCGAATTATTCCGCGAAATGGATTTCATGAAAGCTGTGTTGCCTACAGGCACAGAGCCAATTCAGTTCCGCATGTTAGCCGTTGGTCTTGCCATGGTGTTGATGATGCGGTTTCGGCCACGGGGCTTTGTCACTAAGCGCGAGCCTACAGTTTATTTGAAAGAAAAGAAAGCCATCCCTATCGATCTGGTTACTGAAGGACACGGCTGAATATGCGCGCATGGGATAACGACCCGGAGCTTGAGGTCATTCACCTTACCATGCGATTTGGCGGCTTAACAGCCATTGGGGATTTGTCTTTTAACGTCGCGCGAAAGCAGATCACGGCTTTGATAGGCCCTAATGGTGCGGGCAAAACCACGGTTTTCAACTGCATCACTGGTTTTTATAAACCCACCGAAGGTATGTTGAAATTGACGCATGAAGGCGGCAAAAGCTTCTTGCTGGAACGCATGGATGATTTCATGGTGAACCGTGTGGCCCATGTAGCGCGCACGTTCCAAAACATTCGCCTCTTTGCAGGCATGACCGTTGTCGAAAATCTGATGGTGGCTCAGCACAACGCATTGATGAATGCATCCGGCTTCACTCTTGGTGCGCTGTTTGGCTCTTCCAAGTTTAAACATGCAGACAAAATCGCGCTTGAAAAATCAAAATACTGGCTGGACAAGGTTGGCCTGGTTGAACGTGCCGACGATCCAGCGGGTGATCTCTCATATGGGGCGCAAAGGCGCCTTGAAATTGCGCGGGCCATGTGCACCGAACCGCGTTTGTTGTGTTTGGATGAGCCTGCAGCCGGCCTTAATCCGCGTGAATCGGAAGAGCTGAACAAGCTGCTTCTTTCCGTTCGCGATGAGCATGGTGTTGCCATTCTGCTCATCGAACATGATATGAGCGTGGTGATGGGCATTTCCGATCACATTGTGGTTTTGGACTATGGCCGGAAAATTGCTGACGGCACACCGTCTGAAATCAAAACAGACCCGGCAGTGATCCGTGCCTATTTGGGTGTCGAAGACGAAGAAGACGTGGTTTTAGAACTCCCGGCTGCAGTGTCTGAAAAATCAGCACTGAAGAAACCAGCTACTAAAAAGGCAGGGGGCAAATGAGTAAAGTCCTCCTGCAAGGCGAAAAAGTTGAGACTTATTACGGCAAGATTCAAGCCCTCAAGGGCATTGATTTTGAGGTGAACGAAGGGGAGATTGCCACCGTCATCGGCTCTAATGGGGCTGGTAAATCCACTTTGATGATGACGATTTTTGGCACGCCGCGGGCCCGCTCAGG
>JAYVCU010000010.1:0-6995 GCA_043749835.1 Hyphomicrobiales bacterium | reverse complement strand
GAGCGATTTGTGGCCCCGATAATCACAGCAAAATTAGTCATGCAGTCAGCCACTACGGCCTGCACCAGAGCTTCAGGCAATGGCTCTTTGGTTTCACGGTTGGCCACCAGTTCCAAACCTTGAAATAGGCCAAGGCCCCGCACTTGGCCGATACACTGATGTTTGCCTTGCAAGCCGCGTAGTTTTTCCATCAGGTATTCGCCCATCACCGTTACGTTTTCGAGGAGATTTTCTTCTTCCAGAATTTCCATATTGGCAATGGCCGCCGCTGGCCCGCCCGTGCAACCGCCAAAAGTGGAGATGTCGCGGAAATAGCTCATCGGATCAGCTGGGTTGGCTTTGAATTCATTGAACACAGTTTCGGTTGTCACGGTGCACGAAATCGCAGCGTAACCAGAGGCCACACCCTTGGCCATGGTGACGATATCTGGCTGCACACCAAATTGTTGATAACCAAACCACGTGCCCGTACGCCCCATGCCGCACACCACTTCGTCAATAATCAACAACACAGAATGCTTTTTACAAATTTCCTGAACGCGCTCCCAATAACCGCGTGGCGGAACGATCACCCCGCCGCCAGCGACAACAGGCTCAAGGATAATGCCGCCAACCGTGTCCGCACCTTCACGCAAGATCACTTCTTCAATCGCATTGGCAGCGCGGATACCATAATCCTCCACATCGCCCCATTGTGAACGATATTCCAAATTATGCGGTACCGAAATAAAACCCGGTGTATAGGGCCCATAATGAGTGCGGCGCTCTTCTTGGCCACCTGATGAGAGGGCCGAAATTGTGGTGCCGTGGTAATCGCGCTCGCGGTAGAGGATCTTATATTTCTTGCCGTCATATTTGTTATGCGCAATCTGGCGCACAATCTTATAGGCCTTCTCATTGGCTTCAGAGCCAGAGTTCGAATAGTAAACCCGGGCCATGCCAGGCATTTTTTCAATGAGGCTCTCTGCAAAAAGTGCTCCCGGCACTGTGCCCATGGCCCCCGCAAAATAATTCAGCTTTACTAACTGGTCACGCACAGCATCGGCAATCTTCACGCGGCCATAGCCAACATTCACTGTCCAAACACCACCAGACGTAGCATCTAAATGCTCACGCCCCGCTTGGTTCCAAACCCGCAACCCCTTGCCTTCGATTATGATCAAGGGATCGCTGGTTTCAAATTTTTTGTGCTGCTGCAAATGATGCCACACATGGGCTTTATCGGCCTCAACAACGTGAGCATAGTCATTCTTGGTGTGAATATTCATGGGCGACCCTCTCTGGTTAGACACACTATAGCATCTTTTTCCACTTAACCAAAATGCGCCAGCACGCTCAATCATATCAGGCCAGGGGGTGCCAGGGTGCCACATATTTTAGTGGCTCAAGAAAGTTTTAAACGCTTAACTTTCGGTAATTTGGCAAATACCAAATCATAGCTACCCTTCACATAAATTTTCAGTTCCTTCGGTCCCAGGCCCTCATTGGAATACCACTGAATCCACTTTAACCCGCGCGATGCAAAATACGGCGCGGGCCTGCAGCCATTTTGCAGGCGCAGCAGTTCATAGCTCATGTCGCTGGCCTTAAACGTAATGCCTGCCCATTTATCCGGCTGGGGAAACAAAACTGCAAACATCTTACCGCCCACCTTCCACACATGGGCACCGCCCCATTGAGTGACGTAAGTTGTGTGCGGCAGAGACTTACAGAAGGCGTTAAAGGCTGCTGGCGTCATGTTGCCAAGTCCTAGCATATTTCCAACTTGCGCCAAGCTGCTATGGTGCGGCTATGACGTTTGAGGAAACCACCGCCCAAATAAAATCTGGCTCGCCCTATCTGACGGCTTTGCTGGAGTCGCATTCCAATTTTGCAGTGCGGGCCTTTAAGGCTGATTCAGATTCTGCACTCAAAACCCTTATCAACGCCTTTGCCGCTGGTGACATGGCTTCGCGCGAAGACGTGATGAGCACTTTGCGGCAAGCCAAACAAAAACTGGCGTTGCTTGTGGCACTTTATGATCTCAGCGGCAAATGGCCCCTTGAAAAAGTAACGGATGCCCTCACGCGTTTTGCCGATGCAGCAGTTCAGGCGGCTTTGCAATTTCTTTGGCAGCACGAAATAAACGAAGGCAGAATTACGGGAGATGAAATCGGTCGCGGCTATCTGGTGCTGGCCATGGGCAAGATGGGTGCTTTCGAACTTAATTATTCATCCGATATTGACCTCATCGTTCTTTACGATAGTCAGCGCGCGCAATTGGCCAAGGATGTGGATCCTTCGCAATTTTTCGTGAAACTCACGCAGCGACTGGTTTCCTTGCTGCAAGATTTAACCGCAGACGGATATGTGTTTCGCACTGATTTGCGTCTGCGGCCAGATCCACGCGCCACGCAAGTAGCCATCGATATTGAGGCGGCGGCGATTTATTATGAGACCCAAGGTCAGAACTGGGAACGCGCCGCCATGATCAAGGCACGGCCCTGCGCAGGTGATATGGAATTGGGCACCGAATTCATCGCCCGCATGAAGCCTTACATCTGGCGCAAATACCTGGACTATGCGGCTATCGCTGATATCCAAAGCATGAAGCGGCAAATTCATGTTGTAAAAGGCCATGGCGACATTGCGGTGCTTGGCCATAATCTAAAACTGGGGCGCGGCGGCATTCGTGAAATTGAATTTTTTGTACAAACGCAGCAGCTCATCGCCGGTGGTCGCAATCCTGCCCTACGCTGCATCAAAACCTGCGATGGGCTCAATGCTTTAGCACAAGCCCAATGGATTTCACGTCAAGCCGCAGAAGAATTGAAACAAGCCTATACCTTCCTGCGCACGCTTGAACACCGTGCCCAGATGATTGATGATCAGCAAACCCATGACACGCCATCAGATCCAGCACGTTTTGAAGCTTTTGCAAAATTCTCAGGCTTTGCCAATGCTGCAGTACTGGCCGAGCAGCTTCGCGCCACGCTCGAATGCGTACAAGGCCACTATGCTGCGCTGTTTGAATCCGCCAATGATTTAAGCGGCAATGAGGGGAGTTTAGTTTTCACTGGAGGCGAAGATGATCCTGGAACTTTAGAAACGTTACGTCACATGGGCTATCAGCAAGTGACAGAAGTGGCCGCCACCATTCGTGCTTGGCATTTCGGCCGTTACCGCGCCACCAGAACGGCTCGTGCCCGCGAAGTGTTGACAGAGCTTATGCCGACTCTCCTCAAAACCTTTGCACAGTCGGGTGAAGCAGACCGCGCCTTTTTTGCTTTTGACAAATTTCTGGAAAGTCTTTCGTCCGGCGTGCAGCTTCTTTCGATGATGAAAGCCAGTCCGAAAATGCTGGGCCTTACTGCGCAGATTCTGGGTTCCGCACCGCGTCTGACGGAAAAAATCAGCGCCCAGCCGCGCATTCTCGAAGCGGTTATGGCGCCGGATTTTTTTGCCGCGTTGCCGGCACGGCATTTGTTAATGCGCGAGATTGAAACGCTTATCGTCAGCACCGCACCATTGGAAGAAGCCATGGACCTGGCCCGGGTTTTCGTGCGTGAAAAGAATTTTCGCGTAGGTGTGCGCATCTTATCGGAAACGATTAGCGCAGAAGAAGCTGGCCTCGGCTTCACCAGCGTGGCCGATGTCGCAATCAGTCGTTTGTTTGATATTATCGAAACTGAAATGCGCGCAAAATATGGTGTGGTCAGCGGCGGCACTTGCGTATTGCTCGGCCTCGGCAAACTTGGTGGCCATGAGTTGACGGCAACTTCAGATCTCGACGTTATGCTGGTATATGATCATGATGAGACGGCTGAACTCTCTGACGGCCCACGCTCACTGGCCCCTTCACAATACTATGCCAAGTTCACCCAGCTGCTGATCACGGCACTGAGTGCCCCCACCGCTGAAGGCCAGCTCTATGATGTGGATATGCGGCTGCGTCCTTCAGGTTCTAAAGGCCCTATTGCAGTCAGCCGCCAAGCCTTCGAGGCCTATCAGGAAAATGAGGCTTGGACATGGGAGCGCATGGCGCTGACCAGAGCGCGAACTGTGGCCGGCAATATTGCTTTGTCGAAAGACATAGCCCAGATTATTCGCACCACCTTGGCCGTACCGCGCGAAGCGGCGAAAATAAAAGCGGACATCGCAGAAATGCGCTCCCTAATGTTGCGCGAGCAAAAGAGCGACGATCTGTGGGATTTAAAGCGTGCCGTGGGCGGACAAGTGGAAATTGAATTCATCGCGCAATATCTGCAGTTGATCCACGCCAGCACACATCCGGAAATTTTGAATGCTAATACGGCTGCATCTTTAACTGCGGCAGTAAAGCTAAAGCTTCTCGCACCCGCAGATAGCGAGACCCTACTTTCAGCTCTGGCCCTTTTTCAGCGCCTCACCCACGTGCTGCGGCTATGCATCGATGGCGCGTTTAATCCAAGTGTAGCACCCAAACATTTGTTACAAACGCTGTCACACGTGGCTGAGCAGCCAAATATTTCCGTTACCAAAGTCTATCTGTCCTACACGCAGGCAAAGGTCGCTGGAATTTTCAAAAATATTTTGAATCTTTAATAGGAATTTCTTGACAGAGTACGGTGGAGGGCCTATATACAGCCATACTCCAAAAATCCGCCCACCTAACCATGAGTTTTGAGCCGATCAAGAAAACGAACGTTGGTGGACAACGCAATCAAGTTCCGCATCGGGGATTGACCTTACTACGCTAATAGCGTATATAAATCCATGAACTTCGCTTGGGATAGAACTAAAAGTGAGCGAAATTTTGTAACTCGTGGTTTTGGATTTGATTTTGCGGCTCTAATTTTTTCAGGCCTCGTCATTGAAGCGCTGGATAACAGGCAAGACTATGGTGAAGTTCGAATAAGGGCGATTGGCCAAACCCAGGAATTTGTGCTTGTCGTTGTTTACACTGATCGCGGCGATAAGCGGCGAATTATTTCTGCACGCCTCGCCAACAAAAAGGAACGTACACTGTGGCACTCATTCGCAAAACTTTAAAACAGCTTGAAATGCAGAAACCTGTAGTCAATTTCAAGCTGATGATGGCAACATCACAAGGTGCCATTCGCCGCCATGCGCTGGAGGATGGTGAGGACTTGGCGTTGCCGCTGCCTGATTATAAATTAAATCCAGTGCGTGAAGCGCGGGCCAAGCTTGCTATGACGCAAGTGGAAATGGCAGCCCTTACCAAAATACCCTTGGCCACACTGCGCAACTGGGAACAAGGCCGCACAGCGCCCGACCCCGCAGCCCGTGCATTGTTTAAACTGATTGCGAGTAAGCCAAAGGAAAGCGCGAAAATTTTGCAACGGGCTTGAGTGGCCGTTGTTAGATTAAGATATTTCGACACTTCTACTTTGTAGTCGTTCGTTAGCTGCCGAAAGTATCACTGCATCGAAATGCTGTGGGTGCTGCAATACGATCCATTCCGCCGTTAATTCGGGCCGACCGTAATTCATCACTTCATCGAAACCTAAAGTTTTATGTACCACGCAGTAGGCAAGTGCAGCAATTTCACCGTCCTTTTCGATTTTTGGGCGCAGGCGATTCATGCGATATATTTTGTAACCGTTGATTTTACGTAGAGTTTCCACAGCGTGTACCATTTGCCAGCATGCATATTCAACCGTTCCCGGCTCATAACTAGGTGAAAGCTTTATCAACCGATTAAATGCAGCCGCTTCTACCGCCTGAGATTTGCCGCGGGCATTTTTGACCCATTGCAACAGTTTATCTACGTCAGTTTCTTTTTCAATCGCTGCAAGCGCTTTTTTGTCATCTATCTCTGGCAAAGCATCCTCCTCAAAGAATTTCGATATGAATGTTGACGTCATCGATGGCCAATCCGAGTTCGTTGGCAATCAGGCTTTGAAATTGCTCTTTGTGGTCACGAAGAAGTGCAGTTTTGTTTTTATAAGTTTCAGGTCGTGCCAAATTGTGATCGGTCAAAGTTTCAAGATCAGTCTGTAATGCCTTTGCCAAACGTACAATTGTGTCTGAGGCTGGCGAACTCCTTCCACGTTCGTAGCCGTTGTATTGAGTTACATGCATGCCCGCTTCTCGTGCGACAAACTCTTGGGTTAAACCCAATTCTTGTCTGCGAATTCTAAGGGTGTCGGAAATTTTCATTATTTATCCCTTTCAATATATATTTGAAGTGTTATTATGTATTTAAATCCTTATGAATGATTTTTGTAATGTAGTCAAGTAAGCTTTACTCCGAAGTTACACGTTAACTTGGGCAATTTTTATTCCGACTTCCCTTGACTTGCCCACCGCACGCTCCTATCTCCCCCATCAGCTATTGGCACTCTTCAAACTTGAGTGCTAACAGCCCTTCCCCGCATTTAGCCGGGTGAGACATTTTAAAACCAAACCAAGGAGATAATATCCATGAAATTCCGTCCATTGCACGACCGCGTTGTCGTCAAGCGGGTTGAAGAAGACACCAAAACCAAAGGTGGCATCATCATTCCTGAAACCGCACAAGAAAAGCCGATGCAGGGCAAAGTGATTGCTGTAGGCCCAGGCGGCCGCGATGAAGCGGGCAAATTGACCCCCATCGACCTGAAAATGGGTGACACCATCCTTTTCGGCAAATGGTCGGGCACGGAAGTGAAGATCGACGGCGAAGAGCTTTTGATCATGAAGGAATCAGACGTGATGGGTGTGTTGGAGAAATAAAATTCTCGCACGCTTTTTTCATTTCAACTCAATTTAAGGAACAAAATAATGGCTGCTAAAGAAGTAAGATTTGGTGCCGATGCCCGTGAGAGAATGCTCCGCGGCGTCGATATTCTTGCCAATGCTGTAAAAGTAACCCTTGGCCCCAAAGGCCGCAACGTTGTGATCGATAAATCCTACGGCGCGCCGCGCTCCACCAAGGATGGTGTGACCGTTGCCAAGGAAATCGAACTCGAGGATAAGTTCGAAAACATGGGCGCCCAGATGGTGCGCGAAGTGGCTTCGAAAACCAATGACAT
>JAYVCU010000009.1:0-2045 GCA_043749835.1 Hyphomicrobiales bacterium | reverse complement strand
TCAGGCGGCGGAATAGATCATGACTGAGTTTATGATCACCGTCGCATTGATTGTGTTGGAAAGCGTAGGCCTGCTTATAGCACTGTTGATCTCTGTATCATTCCTGATTTATTTTGACCGCAAAGTGTGGGCTGCGGTCATGATGCGGCGCGGGCCCAATGTCGTAGGACCCTGGGGCATATTGCAAAGTTTCGCTGATTTGCTGAAATTTGTATTCAAGGAAGTGATTATTCCAGACGGTGCGAACAAAGTCGTGTTTGTGATTGCGCCATTGGTGACAGCTTTGTTGGCGCTCTCGGCCTGGGCTGTGATGCCGCTTAACGAAGGCTGGCACATTGCCAATATCAATGTGGGTGTGTTGTTTCTGTTCGCGGTTTCGTCAATGATGGTTTACGGCATCATCATGGGCGGCTGGGCCTCCAATTCAAAATACCCGTTTCTGGCAGCACTGCGCTCAGCGGCACAGATGGTATCGTATGAAGTGTCCATTGGCTTTGTGATCATTACGGTTCTGCTGTGTGCCGGTTCATTAAACCTCACAGACATCGTCCATGCCCAAAATCACGGCCTTGGCACCAAGCTGGGCCTGCCACCTTCTTTGCTTGACTGGTATTGGCTGCCACTGTTTCCAATGTTTGTGATCTTCTTTATCTCAGCTCTGGCGGAAACCAACCGTGCTCCGTTTGATCTGGTAGAAGCAGAATCCGAACTGGTTGCCGGCTTCATGGTGGAATATTCATCCACGCCTTACCTTCTGTTCATGCTTGGCGAATATGTGGCCATCACCACCATGTGCGCCTTGACCACAACCTTGTTCCTTGGCGGCTGGTCTCCAATCATTAGCGTCGCCCCCTTCACCTGGGTGCCGGGCATCTTCTGGTTTCTGCTGAAAGTTGTATTGGTGTTTTTCATGTTCGCCATGACCAAAACCATCGTGCCGCGTTATCGCTATGATCAGCTGATGCGCTTGGGCTGGAAAGTATTTTTACCAATTTCGCTTGCCTGGGTGGTAATCACCGCTGGCGTTTTAGTTTATATGGGATGGTTACCATCATGAGACTTCCTCTCACGGGCGCAGGCCGCCAACTTTTCCTGAAAGAATTCGTGCAAGCGTTTTTTTTGGCGATGAAGTATTTTTTCGCACCTAAAGTGACGCTGAATTATCCGCATGAAAAAGGTATGCTCTCGCCGCGCTTCCGTGGTGAACATGCTTTGCGTCGTTATCCCAACGGTGAAGAACGCTGCATTGCGTGCAAACTCTGCGAAGCCATTTGCCCGGCCCAATGCATCACCATAGAAGCCGGCCCGCGCCGCAACGACGGTATACGCCGCACCACGCGCTATGACATTGACATGACCAAATGCATTTATTGCGGTTTCTGCCAGGAAGCCTGCCCTGTGGATGCCATCGTGGAAGGCCCGAATTTTGAATTCGCCGTCGAAACGCGCGAAGAGCTGTTGTACGACAAAGCCAAATTGTTAGACAATGGTGATCGCTGGGAACGCGAAATTGCCCGCAACCTAGCGCTTGACGCGCCTTATCGTTGAGCCAGTGAAATGATCGCCACAACAGTTTTTTTCTATCTCTTCGCTCTTACCGCCATCGCCTCGGCCATGTTGGTCATCACCATGAAGAACCCGGTGCACTCGGTGCTGTTCTTGATCTTGTGCTTCTTCAATGGTGCTGGCCTTTTTGTGTTACTCGGCGCCGAATTTTTGGCGATGATCCTGGTTGTGGTTTACGTCGGTGCCGTGGCGGTGCTGTTTCTCTTCGTCGTGATGATGCTGGATGTGGATTTCACTGAACTTCGCTCCGGCATGTTAAACTATCTGCCCGTAGGCGGTGTGATCGGTCTGATTTTATTAGCCGAACTCGTGTTGCTCTTTGGCACTTGGGCGGCACCCGTTGGTGATGTGGCATCGTCGGTTGTTACCGTGGAAAATACGCGGGCCCTCGGTTTGGTGCTGTACACAAAATACGTCTTCTTCTTTCAGACTGCAGGACTGATTCTGCTTGTCGCCATGATCGGTGCGATTGTCCTCAC
>JAYVCU010000008.1:0-3018 GCA_043749835.1 Hyphomicrobiales bacterium | reverse complement strand
TTCAACTCATCGTATCCGGCAGCACTGCCTTGCGCTTAGTCATGAACTCCAGCAGCGCCTCATCAATGCCCGGGTCAAGTGGTGGGGCCACATAGTCGCGCAACATCTGCTTCCACTTGGCATTGGCGCGTACCACTACGTCTTTACTGCCTTCATCTTGCCATTGCTCGAACGAATTATTATCAGCCAACCCCGAACGCCAGAAAGCCGTTTCAAAATTCTTTTGCGTATGGGCGCTGCCAAGATAGTGCGAACCCGGCCCCACTTCACGAATGGCATCCATCGCTTGGCCATTCTCTGAAAAATCTACACCTTCGGAAAATTTCTGGAACATGGTCAACTGATCATGATCCATGATCAGTTTTTCATACCCGGAAGAAAGCCCACCTTCCAGCCAGCCCGCGGCGTGCAAACAGAAATTAACACCAGAGAGCAAGGTTGACCACAGTGTATTGGCACTTTCATAAGCCGCTTGCGCATCAGGAATTTTTGATCCGCATAACCCGCCGCCAGATCTGAATGGCACACCCATACGCCGCGCCAACTGGGCCGCACCAAAAGTTACGTATGCAGGTTCGGGTGTGCCGAACGTCGGTGCGCCCGATTGCATGGACATGGAAGCCGCGAAGGTACCAAACACCACAGGCGCACCTGGGCGGCACAGCTGTGTAAAGGCGATACCTACCGATGCTTCTGCCAAAATCTGTGTGAGTGTGCCAACCGTTGTAGTGGGTGACATGGCGCCAGCAACAATAAAGGGCGAAATCACAGTGGCTTGGTTGGCGCGGGCTAAAACCTTTAACGCACCCAACATCACGCCGTCCCACACCATAGGAGAATTCGCATTAATCAGCGACGTCATCACGCAGTTTTGGTCAACAAACTCTTTCCCGAATAAAATTTCACACATGGCGACGCTATCAGCCGCGCGCTCACCCGATGTCACCGAAGACATGAAAGGTTTGTCAGAATATTTGATGTGCGAATAAATCATATCCAAATGTCGCTTAGGCACGGGAACATCCACCGGCTCACATAAAGTGCCGCCTGCATGATGCAAGCTGGGCAACATATAAACCAGCTTGGCGAAATTGCGGAAATCGTCAATCGTGGCATAGCGCCGGCCTTCATCCAGATTGCGAATGAAGGGCGGCCCATAAACCGGCGCGAATATTGTATTATTGCCGCCGATTGTCACGCTGTTGGCCGGGTTGCGCGCATGCTGCACATATTCGCGCGGGGCCGTTTTAATCAGTGAACGGACTAATCCGCGCGGAAAGCGTACGCGAAATCGCCGTGCTTCGGTGGGCGACGCCGTCGCATCAGCGCCTGCGTCTTTCCACATCTGCACCGCTTCTTCGTCTTCATAGAAGTCAATACCGATTTCGTGCAGCACAGTTTCGGCATTACGTTCAATCAACTCCAGCTGATCATCACTGAAGGGCTCATAGAGTTTCATATTGCGACGGATGAAACCGGCCTGCCTGATTTCGGTGGAGGTGCGCAGTGCGCGGCGTGCATCAGCCCCGCCACGTGCGCGGCGGCCTGTTGGGGCGGAAACCTGCGTCTCGTCAGTCATATGTGCCTCGGTTGAGAAACTTTCACCAGTTTTAGCGCGGGACCAGATGCGAAGGCGGCATGTTGCGCCCCCCAATGCGCATTAAGCGACAAATTGTCCGCGACAGTCTGACAATGGACGAAAGCGTGACCCAGCCGCTAACCTGCGCCGATGAAAACCACCTCGCAAGTTTTGTTCGCCGCTATCTTAACTGCCGCAGCACTTTTCGCTGCCGCTTCAGATGCGCACGCCCATGAAATCAAAATCGGCAATCTTGTCATCCATCACCCGTGGATACGCCAACCGATCGGTTCTGCTAATGTGGCCAGTGCCTACACGAGCATTGACAACACTGGCAGCACCAATGATGTGCTGATCAGGATCACCATTGAGAAAGTGCCGACCGTGCAAATTCACGAAATGATGATGCAGGGTGATGTGATGAAGATGACGGAGATGGCCAAGGGCATGATGATCCCCGCAGGAAAAACCGTGGAACTGAAACCCAAATCATCACACATCATGATGATGGGCATCAAATTAGCTTTTACGGTGGGCGAACAAGTGAAGGGCACGTTTGAGTTTGCCAAAGCCGGAAAAACGGATGTGGAATTCGAAGTTGTTGAACCCGGTGCCGATATGCCGATGCAGTACTAGCAATGGCCACAGCATCAACTTTACGAAAAGCAATGTGGGGAGTGGTGGCCCTATGCCTCCTCATTCTCGGCCTCTTCGCCTACGGCCAATGGACGGGCGAAGGTGTGAAACAAAACTATGGCACATTTGGCTCACCCTTCAAACTGGCCACCACCAAGGGCGGCGAGTTGGATTCACAAACGCTCGCTGGTAAACCATATGGAATTTTCTTCGGTTTTACCCACTGCCCGGAAGTGTGCCCCACCACACTATCTGAAATGTCGGCCTCGCTCAAAGAGCTGGGCGACAGTGCCACAGATTTCCGATTGCTGTTCATCACCATCGATCCTGAGAGAGACACTTTGCCTATCGTCAAAGATTATGTCTCCAATTTCGATCCGCGCATTGAAGGCCTTGTACCTACGATGGATCAACTGCCCAAACTCGCTCGGGACTGGCACATTTATTACAAGAAAGAACCCACCAGCGATGGCAGCTATACAATGGATCACACGGCAACACTGTTTCTTATGGACAAATCCGGCCAACTGAAAAGCACGATTTCATTCGATGAAAACCGAGCAACGCGCACCATCAAGTTAAAGAACCTGATGGCGGCACATTGATCATTAATCAGAGATAACCCGTCATCATCCCCACGCCGACAGTAGCCATAGCCCCGCCAGCAATACGCATGATGGTGAACGAACTCCGCCGTGTTGCGATGCGTGCAACCAGCAAACCAAGCGCGATGCCAAACCCATGCAGAATCGCTGTGGCAAGCGTGAATCCGAAGCCATAGGTGAACCCCGATGCTTCCAGCG
>JAYVCU010000007.1:0-8662 GCA_043749835.1 Hyphomicrobiales bacterium | reverse complement strand
CAATCCCTTCACTGCCCCGCATATTGCGCCCTTAAACAAGGCCTTTGGCCGCCTGCAGCAAACCACCCTTTGGCTGGGCAAGGCGGGCACTGCCAATCCGGAGGAGGCGGGAGCTGCTGCCACGGAATATTTGAGGCTTTTCGGCCTTGTTGCCATTGGTTTCATGTGGTCACGCATGGCGGAAATGGCTTTCAAGCTGAACATGGCAGCCCCCGATGAGTTCTACGCCGCCAAGATCGCCACGGCGCAGTTCTATATGGCCAAAATTCTGCCGGAGACCGGCAGTTTGATGGCCAGCATTATGGCTGGTTCTGCCACGGTCATGGGCTTGCGCGAGGAGGCTTTTTGAACTGGCAATGAAACCTCATCATTTTTGCTCTAAGGTTTCGGGTTCTTGGGCGATCTTCCGCCGCATAAACACAGTATAAGGTGGCATTGATGACCGCGCGGTCAAAATTCGCAATCAACGAGCCTTTCTACCAGTGGAGTGTGCGGGCCTTCACACTGTTGCGCAGGCGCGTTGGCATGAAGATCGAAACCCATGCCGCGCCCGGTGTGATTGAAGATGGACAAATCTTCCTGTTCAATCATTTCGCTCGCTTTGAGACGATCATTCCACAATATTTCATTTATCAGGCCACAGGAGCCTATTGCCGCTCTATTGCAACGCATGAATTGTTTGAAGGCAGCGAACGCTTCGCTAATGTATTGTGGGGCGTAGGGGCCGTGCCTTCCAATCATCCGGGCCTATTGCCCTTCCTCGCGGCGGAAATCCTGCGCGGTCAGAAAGTCATCATCTTTCCGGAAGGCTCAATGATGAAGGACCGCGGGATTTCGGCCCCGCCACATGAAAGTTTTCTTCAATCATTGCAACAGCGCAGCGGCCATCATCTAGGTGCCGCCGCGCTGGCCGTGATGTTGGAAGTTTTCAAGAAGCGGATCCTCTCTGTTTATGAAGCCAATGATCTGGCGCGGCTGGACCGGTGGGTAGCAGCACTGGGCGTGAAGGACCAGGAAGCCCTGATTTCCGCGGCACGCAAGCCCACCCTGATTGTTCCCTCCAACATCACCTTCCATCCCCTCCACACGGGTGAAAATGTTTTGCTGCGCGCGGCCGATTTCCTGAAGTTCAACCTGAACCAGAAGGGCCGCGATGAATTGATAGTTGAAGGCAATTTGCTCTTGCGCAAAACAGATATGGATATCCGCTTTGGCAAACCCATCAATCCGGAGATTGCATGGACGCCGGCGGCGCGCCTCGGCCTCTCCCGGATTTTCGAAAAAATTGACAGTCTTGATGATCTGTTTGGATTCAAGGATAAGGCCGGCGCATGGAGTGGCTATCTTGCTGCCCTGACGATGAAGCGCACTATGGGGCGGCTGCGCGACCTGTGCATGGTAGAGATGTATGCCAATGTCACAGTCAACATAAGCCATCTTGCCTCAGCGCTGATCATGCGTCTCGCCGCGGCGGAGGGCTCGGAAATTTCAAAAGCGGAGTTCCACGCGCGACTATATGCAATCATCAAGCGTGTTCAAAAAGAACCAGGGCTCCACCTGCATCGCAGCGTTGCTGATCCGGACGTCTACGGCGGCCTTCACGACAATCATTCAAACCTGCTTGATGATTTGTATGTGAGTGCGAATGAGACAGACCTTCTGGCCGTTAATGACAGGCAGATCACCCTGCTGCCTGCGCTCACCGCCAAAATCAACGGGCGCGATCCACGATTGACCAATATGATCCGCGTCTATGCCAATGAGATTGCATCATTGACAAACGTAGGCCGGATCATTGCTGACTCCGTGCCCTTCTCTGGCGTCACACTTGGCTGTCAACTTTATGATGACGAGTTGCGCAGCTATCAAAAGGATAAGATACGTACGGCACAGCACCTGAAAGCGGCCACAACCTCATCGGAAGTGGAATACTCCTCTGGTAGCGCCGCCCTCCTGATGCCGCCGAAAGCATCACGGCAAGGCGTTGTTCTGGTGCATGGAGTTTTGGCATCGCCTGCTGAATTGAAGAATTTTGCGCGTCGCCTCGCTGCTGAAGGCCATCCCGTCTTGTGCGTTCGGCTGAAAGGCCACGGCACCGTGCCCGAAGACCTGCAAGATCGCACCTGGGAGGTTTGGCTCGCTTGCGTGCGCCGAGGCTACGAAATCATGTCGCACATCACCCAAGAAGTCAGTTTGGTGGGCTTTGCTTCGGGTGCCTCATTGGCGTTGTTACTGGCGGCAGAAAAACCAAAGCGGCTGACCGCTGTTGTTTCCGTGTCCGCCCCACTTAAGTTCGGAGGCCGCGATTTGCGCTATGTGCCGACCTTGGGTTTGGTCAACAGGGCCAGCAAATGGCTTTACATGGAGAACGGCATCAAGCCATTCAAGCAGGGTCAACCGGAACATCCTGAGTTTGAACACAGCAAAATGCCCATCCAGGCATTGATGGAACTGCATAAGATTGCTGCAGCGCTGCACCAGCAATTGCAGCATGTTTCTTGTCCAGTCTTGATCATTCATGGATCCAATGACCCAGTGGCCGATCCGGGAAGCGCCAGGATGATTCATGAGCGAGTCGGCTCAACCGACAAGCGGTTTCACATTGTGACGTCTGACCGCCACGGGATCTTGCACGAGAACATTGAGAAGACCCAAGAAATCATCATCGCACGGCTCGCTGAATTCTCCACTCCCCCGGCTTTGCAAGTTTTGGAAGAGGCAAGTCAGCGCACGAAAATGGAATGGAAGTTTCTGCGATGGTTCGCACCGCGCATGAGTATTCGCAGACGGAACTGACAAGTTAACATTTGCAGGCGAAACAAGAACCGTCCAAGGTTGCTGTCACGCAGACGCCGTTGCTGCCTCCCAAGTTGCCATGGCGTCAGTCCGAAGGTGACGGAGTGTACAGTGGCTGATCAGATGGCATTGGACGTTGAATTTATTGCAGGTGGGGGCATGAAGGCTAAGACATGCCTGGCTGGACTTTGCGCTTTGAACCGATGCTGTCTGCGTTCGCGGCGGCGGAATCGACAGATGAGCGTTTTGAGCGCGATTAGTGTCGCGCAGCCGGAAGGCTCGGTGGCGGTCCTTGCATCCGCGTTCGCTGACTGCAGCAGGCTTTGACGCTAAGCCGTCGGTGACGATTTCTTCACGATGAATGCCTTGGATCTTGAGCAGTTTGCGGAGTAGTTTAAATGCCGCAGCCATGTTCCGGGGACTATCAGAAATCTTGTGCGTGAGGCCATAGTGATGAACAGGAGACAATCACATGGCTATCGAGAAACAACTACTGGAACAGCTTTTGGCCAGTCATGCGCCATGATGCATCCGCCAGAAGAACTCCTCGCCATACCGTACTCTAAGCCTACTTCATTGTTTGCCATTGCGTTCTTCTCACCATCAAAATCGTCGGTCCGAACAGTTCGCAATTGGACCCACAAAATAAGTGTGCGAAAGTAGACGCCGAGCGCGAGGCAATCGACGGTCCCTGTTTAAGAGGGCAAGTTCCCTGTTCTGCTTATTAAATTCCCTGCTCTAGCTCAAAATCGTGAAATTCCCTGTTAAATTCCCTGTTAGCAGGGAATTGCATTGCGGAGTCCGGTTCGCCGGAGACGGGTTCGTCCATGACTGCGTCCACCACCACCCAGTCCGCTGGAAAGCGCAATTTTTCACGGCCCGTCGGAGAAGGGCCTATTTACGGGCGTTTATGCAGGTTGTGTTGCTGTGGTCTGGCGCTGAGACGCCGCGTGTTGCGCCACAATGCGCGGATATTGCCGAGAGTCTCTGTTGGCTTGAATTCGGGTCCACACCGTGGGTTCGACTCAGTGTTGAACGCGGTGAAGTGTCTTCGAATTCAAGTTGATGTGCGTGTTAAAGTTCGTCGAAGCCCAGTATCTGTGCTTGCTCATTCCAATCCAGTGGAAGATTGGCGGTGCGCTGAATGCGCTTGGTGGTCAGATCAATGGGTTGACGGCCTTGCAATATGGCTGACACAATCTTCGGCGAAAGGAACGCGAGAGGTAACTGGCGGCTTACTTCACTTGCCATGATCTTCTCACGCGCGGCTATTGCTTTCACTGTTGCGCCTGAATCACGACAAAGCTCCTTGAACCAGACCTGCGCTTTGGCAATGGAGCGGAGCAGTGTGTGGTCGACTTTGCCTTCAGCGCTAGTCCTATTGGTGAGAACCACGTGGGTCTCAACGCCACGACGTTTCACCTGGAAGGGGACGCCGAGTGAATAGTACTCTGAACCAGCATCATATCCCGCAGGACCGTCAGTCTGACAGTGATGGTCATTTGTTCTGAGGAAAAATCAATGCGTTCGATCAACAGCAGGAATATCAAGAGGCGATCCTGTCGAATCAAAGCCCCAGCTTTTTCAGTCTTTTGCAATGTGTAGCTCAAGATCTAGTTTAACACGTGGGCTTCGATGTTTTCGCAAGACGCACCGCACGAAAAAGCATTTGTCAAAGCATTGGTGACAACCTCGGGATTTTGAAGAAACCCGATGACGCCACCTGCTGCAGCAAGCTAGACTGTTCCTGTTGGCAAGCGCCATCCTGACTGGTCAGAAGAGTCCTTCTCGATCAATCGGCTCGACACATAGTAGTGGTAGCGTCGCCCCCGCTTGGTAGCATGGACCGGGGTAAGACGGTCTCCGCTTTCATCGAATAGCCTGCCGGTGAGGAGGTGTGCTTTGCCTTGGTTGCTCTTATGGTCTTGCCACGGATTAGTTCCGCACAACATTCTTAAAAAGCCAGTTGGTATTTGGAAATAGAAATGTCCACTTTTCTATAATTGTGCGAATGTGAGTTAATGCATATCCATAACTGTTCTTGTCATGCGGCACAGCGGTAAGTTTAATTGCCTTATGCACCGCCGCCAGTTCTCAAAGAACCCGCGATCGCCAAGAAGAAGCGACTTGATAAGGACGCACAGACTGGTCATGCGGACGCAAGTTGCGGAGATTTACCCAAGTGATGATCATCTGTCGGGTGGATCGGCACTCGTCGGTCGGGGGTATTCACATCGCGATCCCGCCGTACCGTCGAAACAGTTCTTCATCAGCCTATTGGGCCGTTTGACCTATTGCGACGTCCGACTAAGTCAGGGCCTCCGCCATCGTTCGCATTTGCACTTGGATAATACGCGACCCTTTTGGCTGGGTGCATGCGAAATGGATGGCTGCTGCTACGTCCTCAGCCTCCAGCATGTCCGACTGCTTAACGCTGGCTTCGGTGCGACCCTTGCCAATAGCGAACTCCGTCTTCACGCCACCGGGGTTAATTGTGCCAACCTTGATGCCGTGTGTGCGCAGTTCCTTGTCCAGCCCTTGCGCAAAGCCCATTTGAGCGAATTTTGTGGCGCAATACACCGCTTCGCCGGCAAAGCCATATACGCCAGCCATAGACGAGACCATCAGGATTAGTCCCTCTCCCTGCTTAATCATTGTTGGAACGACATGACGCGTGAAAAGAAATGTCGTGCGAACATTCACGTCCATCATTTCGACGTAGTCGTCGAGGCTGGTGTTGACGAGCGTCTTGTAGTTGCCCACGCCGACGTTGTTGATGAGGATATCTATCCTTCCTAAAGCTTGGGCTGCTTCCACGGCTTTCAACGCGGTTTTTTCCTCGCGCGCGTCACCGATAACTGCAACGCCGTCGCCGCCGAGTGAGCGCACCTCCTCGATGAGCGACTTAAGGCGATCTTGCCTGCGGGCCGTGAGCACCAGGTGAGCGCCCTCGCGAGCTAGGGCCCGCGCACATGCTTGACCGATGCCGGCGCTCGCGCCCGTCAGAATTACGACCTTGCCTTGTAGTTTACCCGCCATAGGAGTTCTTCCTTTAAAAATAAATTGTCACTAGATCCTTTTGTCGAAGGCAGGAAATAAAACAAGGGTTAAGCTCATCGACCGCCCGATATTTTGGACCAAAGGCTAAGAAAGATTATTGCAAGTGTGACGTCGTGGCAAGGAAATCGTTGCCTGTGAACCCGTCTGGTGAATCCGCAAGGACGGCATTTCTTCTAGCCCGGTGACCTTGCCCCAAACTTCTGTCCAGTTTTAAGTTTGCTCTGGCGGATAATTATGCACTTTTAAGTAATGGCCATGGGCACGTAGATGTCATTCTCTAGCATAAAACCCTGCGACAGAGTTATCGATCAGCGTGTCATCGATGATTCTGGTTATCCGGTTGCTCGTGAACAATATGCGTTGGCATTCAATTTAACCCGATTGCCTTGATCGGGCAGATGCAACTATCTTGACCTCATATGGCTGGGCTAAGTCTCAGCAAAATTGATTGATAGAAGAAGTGCCGGGAAGAAATTTGCAGAACCAGCTGGAAATCGCGAACTGAGGAAATACTCCGCTGGAATATGCCAGTGGATAGCCAATTCTACGTATTACATGAGCAAGATTTCGGGAACAACAAATTGATGAATAGGGTTCTGACGTACAAGAGCGCAGGTATTGTATCAATTAATAGTCTGCCAGTCCCAGTTATTGGCGAAGGGGAAATTCTGGTACAACTTATTGCATGTGGCATTTGCGGGACGGATGTTACCAAGGTTTATGATTCTTATTTCAGCACGCCACAAAAGATTGGGCACGAGTTGGTTGCAACCATCATCCAATCTTACTCACCTCAATTAAAAGTTGGCCAACGTGTTGCCGTGGCTCACCACGCCGCTGATACACAATCACACTATACAAAGCGTGGTTCCGCCCCAATGGATCCCGTCTTTAAGAACAGCAATATAGATCCCGGCGGCTTTGCAGATTTTATCCGCGTAACTGCGACTCTCGTGCCATTCACCGTTGTTCCTGTTCCAGATCATGTTCCCGATTTGAGGGCCATTTTCATGGAACCTTTGGCGTGCTGCTTGCGCGCTCTTGATCGAGTTTCAGTCGGCGAGGGCGACACTGCCCTGATTGTTGGTGTCGGCGCTGTTGGAATCCTTTTTCTCCCGCTTTTACGCGATGCGCGGGTTAAATCCTTGGTTACCGATATCCGTCAAGAGCGCATCGATTTGGCACTGAAATGGGGAGCCGAGGACGGCCGCACTGTTGCAGACAAGGATATTGTCGAAGTCGTCAAGCGGCACACTGACGGTCGCGGGGCAGATCTGATTATCCTTTGTGTTTTAACACGCGAAACGATCGCAACCGGGATGAGCGCTGTGCGAGATGGAGGCACGATATTGATTTTCGGCAGTAAGCCGAACAATGAAATTATCCTTGACTGGTGGGATGTATGGCGTCGTGAAATCAATGTGATCACCAGCTATTCTGCGACCCCGGATCTTATGCCTCGTGCGATGGCTCTACTGGCAAGCGAGAGGTATCCACTGGAATTGCTTGTAAGCCATAAGTTTTCACTCGCAGAAGCGCAAACCGGGTTTGATCTTGCGCGTCAAGGCCGGGTGGGCAAAGTTGTTATCACGCAACGACGCCAAGAGATTGCCGCCCACTAAGCGCAGGCACTTGGCGTTCTTGCACGTGCAGTCGTGCACGCATGTAACATCAGATAACATCAGAAGCCTTCGGCCTTTTCAACATCATTAGTCGGTTTTTGTGATGGGGTGCAATCACTATTGACACCGAAATCATTTCGTACAACATTGGTCGGAACAAATGTAATTATAAAATCACATAATTTCCAAAGGGAGACTTCGAAGTGAAAATGCCTTTGAGGGCCGAACTTGAATCGCGCGGAAGCCTGACTGTGCCTTGCGCAGTTTAAAAGTCAGAGCGTGACACGCGAGTCCACCAGACGGTCTTGGAACATCAGCTGGATGACCTCAGAGCATCCTTTGCCATGGTTGCTTCCTGCGGGGGCGTTGATGACTGTGTTTGGCATCTACCCCCTGATATATGCAATTTTTCTGTCGCTTCACCGGCGCAACGCCGCAACGCGCGTGATGAAGTTTGATCCATTTTACAATTGGATAAAGGTGTTCAGTGAAGAGCGGGTTTGGAACGCGGTCGGGAATACATTTTTCTATACTGGTGCGGCCCTGAGCATGCAATTGCTGTTGGGAATGCTGATTGCCCTGCTGCTGGATTCTGATCGCAAAGGCTACGGCGTTCTGCGCGCAATGATGACGTTGCCCTTGGTCATTCCGCCGGCCGTTACCGGCATGATGTTTCTTTTGATGCTGGATGGTTCGTTCGGAGTTCTAAGCCGTTCGCTCTACGCATTGAACCTGCTTTCCCCGGACAAGCCCATTCTTGCCAACGCAAGCACTGCCATGGGCGGACTTTTGCTTGCCGAAGTATGGCAATGGACACCTTTCATGGTGCTCATCATGCTTGCGGGACTGCGGGCACTTCCCAAAGAGCCGTTCGAGGCCGCAGCCATAGACGGTGCCACGCCGATACAAGCGTTCTTTAAACTCACCTTGCCCATGATGTCTAAAGTTATTGCCATTGCAGTGCTGATCCGCGGCGTCGATCTTTTCCGGGCCTTCGACTACATCAAAGTGATGACTGATTCAGGGCCTGGTACTGCCACCGAGACACTCACATCCTATGCTGGCCGCATCTATTTTGGCAACGCTGACTTTCCATTTGCGTCCACAGTTGCCTTATTGGCGCTGATCCTCGTAATTCTCGCATCGACACTCTTTATGAAAATCTTCAAGGTTAAGCTCTGATG
>JAYVCU010000006.1:0-5972 GCA_043749835.1 Hyphomicrobiales bacterium | reverse complement strand
CCAGATCATAAAATCAACCGCATCGACGAACTTCTGCCGTGGAATTGGGCTAAAACCAACAATCAAAGCAAAGCCACGTAGCTCACCGGACGCTTACCTGGCTGTGTTGGGTCTTTGGAATTATTCTCGTGCCGTATTTCTGCACGATCTGGTGGTGGCGGAGATCTTCCCGTTATTAGCGGCAGCCCCTACCCCTTCACTCTTCCTCACAGGTGACATGACCACTATAAAATACATCGATGTAAAATGCAGCGGTGGCTTTGCGGTCACAGGCCAGACCACCCTTACTTTCCTTCGGACGGACCTTCACGAGAGTCTGCCAAGTGTCTATCAAATTCCTCTTGCCAGCCATTCGCCAAGCTTAGTCCACCGCTTGCGCCCAGAAACGTTTTTTACGGCAATGGCGATGGCCTTGGGTTGGCCGACGAGGACAACAAGCTTCTTGCCTCGGGTAACACCTGTGTAAATCAGGTTGCGTTGAAGCATGGCATAGTGCTGGGTCATGACCGGGATTACAACGGCTGGATACTCAGACCCTTGTGACTTGTGGATCGTCACCGCATAAGCGGGTACCAAGGTATCAAGTTCGCCAAAGCTATAGGTGACGGCACGGCCATCGAAGGTGGCAATGAGCGCGCCTGCGTCCTCATCGACATCGTCAATGTAGCCCACATCACCGTTGTAGATTTCCTTGTCATAATCATTTTCTATCTGCATGACCTTGTCGCCGGAGGCAAAGGTCCAGCCGAAACGCTCGATTTTTCTGTCACCGGCGGGGTTAAGAGCCGCCTGGAGTTCTATGTTAAGGGATCTTGTGCCCACTCCGCCCCGGTTCATCGGGCAAAGCACCTGGATATCTTTTATGGGGTCAAAGCCAAAGCGCTGCGCTATGCGGGTTTTTACAAGTTCCACAATCAATGTCCCGGCTGTCTCGGGGTCAGCTGCATTGAAAAAATAAAAGTCAGTTTCGCTTTCAGGCTTTGCAAGATCAGGCATCATGCCTTTGTTTATCTGGTGCGCGGCGGTTATGATCTTGCTGATGGCAGCCTGCCGGAATACCTCCGTCAGTCTCACGACCTGAACAGCCCCAGACTGAATGATGTCAGCGAGAACCTGCCCCGCACCCACTGACGGCAGCTGATCAATATCTCCAACGATGAGTAAAGCGGCCTTATCTGGCACTGCCTTTAGAAGAGCCTGCATCAGCATGACGTCGACCATAGAGGTCTCATCAATAACAAGGAGATCGCAGTCCAATGGACGCTCGGCATTTTTTTTAAATCCTCCAGCTTTTGGATCGATTTCTAAAAGGCGGTGGATGGTCTTTGCTTCAAAGCCTGTCGCTTCTGTCATGCGCTTTGCTGCACGGCCGGTTGGCGCACAAAGCAGCAAATTAACCCCCTTTGCTGCGAGAATACGAAGGATGGAGTTAACAATGGTGGTCTTTCCAACGCCAGGGCCGCCAGTGATGACAAGGCATTTGGTTACAAGGGCAAGACGAACAGCAGCAACTTGACTGTCAGCAAGTGTGATCCCGGTCTTTTGCTCGACCCAAGGTACAGCCTTTACAGCGTCAATCGAAGGCCATGGCAGCGTGCCAGATGAGATTTGCTTTAACCGCTGAGCGATCACTTGTTCTGCATGGTAGAGACCGGCAAGAAACACACAGGCTGTTTTGCCCACAGTGTCCAGGATAATAGTGCCTTCCTCAAGTTCCAACGTGAGAGCACTTTGGATCAGTTCATTTGGAACTTCCAGCAGAGACTTCGCCAAAGGGCTCAATTCTTCAACTGGCAAGCCACAGTGGCCCTCATCCATCGCTTCCATCAGTGCATATGAGATACCCGCACGCACCCTTATCATGGCGGTCATCTCGATACCCAGCTTTATGGCAATGGCATCAGCCGTCTTGAATCCGATACCGCGGATATCGCGTGCTAAGCGGTAAGGGTTCTCGGTCATGACCTGAATGGCATCAGCACCATAAGTCTTATAGATACGAACGGCCCTGACGGTTCCCACGCCATTGCTGTGCAGGAAAACCATGATCTCTCTGACAATCTTCTGCTCAGCCCAGGCAGTCGTGATGCGACTGGCCCGTACTTTGCCGATTCCTGTCACTTCGCGCAGCCGCTCTGGCTCGGCCTCGATAATGTCGAAAACCTTGTCACCAAAGACCTGCACCATTTTCTTGGCGTAAACTGGGCCAATGCCATGGATCATTCCAGAGGCAAGGTACTTCTCAATGCCTTCGCTGGTTGTGGGTAAAGTTGTCTTCAGGAACCTTGCTTTAAACTGCTGGCCATGGGTACGGTCGTTGAGCCATTGCCCTGTTGTTGTTATCCACTCGCCTGCAGAAATCGCTGCTGCATAACCCACCACCGTAACAAGGTCACGAACACCCCGTGCCTTTACCCTCAGAACACAAAAGCCGTTCTCTTCATTGTGAAACGTAACACGCTCAACAATGCCAGCTAGCACCTCCTGCTGGGCTGGTTCTTGTCTCAACGCTGATGGGGGTTTCATCTGCTGCAAGGTCCATCAATCCTGGACATATCGAGGTTACATTGACAAAGTCCATGAAGGTTCTGTCATGCACCATGTTTATAAAGCATATAATTGAGGCTATATTTGAGACGTGTAAAGAGCAGCGATTGGCCACCCACATTTTTACCGTGGAAATGTATCCCACCCTAAGATGTATCCCACTGTTTCAAACAGCGGGCGCAAAGCCTGATTCAGCTCACACCATTTGGCCTAGAAAATGATTACATCCTCCTTGACAACGCCTATATATGCCTGCTGCGCCGCTCTTTTGAACCTGCTCTGCAGTACATGCGGCGGGCTATCAAAATTAATTCAAACAACCAATGGAATACAGCAGATATGGGGATCACTCTGGCCTTTGTCGGCCAAGTTGAAGCGGCTTTAGGCTGGTTCAAACGCTCCAAAGAAATTGATCCATACTTCGATCCGCCCTGGTACTGGTCTAACCTGGGCAAAACTTATATGGTCTTGCGCCGCTACGAAGAGGCACTGGATTAATTCGCACACTTGCCCACTCATACCTATCGGGTATCGGCACACATGGCCGGTTGCCATGCAAGGCTCTCCGATAGACCCCGTGCGCAAGCCTACATGATCGAATGCTTGGCCCTGAAACCTGACTTTTCTATCAGCCGGTTTATGTCGAAAGAACCATATAAAAATGCAGCCGACGCTAAGTTGATTGCAGAAAGCCTCCTGATGGCCGGTTTACCAGAATAACTACACCTGACCCTTTATTTGTTATGCTTGTGGCCCATTTGAGACCGCTCAAATTGATCACAATTTGTTCGCTGTTAAATCCTGTGCGGACGCCCCTGCCCTATAAAAATTTAAACTTCAAAGGCGTTGTATAAATCGGCTAATGTTTTTTTGATCAGAAGTGCCACCTATGTTGCGAGAGGACTACAAGGGTAGCGTGCAATGAAGCGGCAACTGCCTTGCCTTAAGCTTAGAGGCAGACCACTCCTAATCGTCATCTGTTAGTCGCCGAACTAACAAACGGTTGCTGAGCATAAGCAACTGAAAACCATAGATATTAAAATTTCATAGAGATGGCATGCGCCATGCAAGGTGAATCATGAATTAGATTCCGGCAATGGCGCCGGCAGAAAACATCGTGAGATGTTTCTTCTGTCGGCGCCTTTTGTTTTTGCAACAGGAGAAATTAATGATCATGTCCCTTTCATGCCGTTCGTTCCTTAAATCTTCAGTACTCACATTGGCCGCAGCCAACAGCCTGTTGCCTTACGGTGCGGCTTATGCATCCGATGCGCCTGAAGTCACCTCGCTCAAGTTGGGCTTCATAGCGCTCACCGATTCTTCACCCCTCATCATCGCAAAAGAAAAAGGGCTGTTTGATAAATATGGCCTTACCAGTGTTGAGGTGATGAAGCAGGCCTCATGGGGAGCCACGCGTGACAATCTGGTATTGGGTGCAGCAGGCAATGGCATTGATGGTGCGCATATCCTCACGCCGATGGCTTATGGCTTAACTACAGGTGCAATTACCCAAGACAAGCAGCCCGTGCCGATGAAACTATTGGCCAGACTAAATGTGAATGGCCAGGCGATTTCGATTTCCAAAGCATTTGCTGATTTGAAAGTGGGGCTTGATGCTTCACCATTGAGGGCAGCATTTGCCAAGAAAAAAGCTGAGGGTGCGATCGCCAAAATCGCTGTCACATTCCCCGGTGGAACGCATGATCTGTGGATGCGGTATTGGTTGGCAGCAGGCGGCATTGATCCCATCCCGGATGTGGAAATGATCGTTGTTCCACCACCGCAAATGGTGGCCAACATGAAAGTAGGCACCATGGATGCGTTCTGCGTGGGTGAACCCTGGAACGCACAACTTGTTTCACAAGACATTGGTTATACCGCACTAACCACAGGCGAGCTTTGGGCCAATCACCCTGAAAAATCCCTGGCTTTGCGGGCTGACTTTACAGACAAAAATCCAAAAGCCACGCAAGCTTTGTTGATGGCGGTGATGGAAGCCCAACAATGGGCCGATGCTGATGCAAACAAGGATGAACTCGCAGACATTGTTTCAAAGCGTGCATGGTTCAACATCAAGAAAGACGATATCCTTGGCCGGCTCAAGGGCGATATTGATTATGGCAATGGCAAAGTTGTTGCCGCCTCGCCTCACATGATGAAATTCTGGCGTGACCAGGCAAGCTTTCCCTACAAGAGCCATGACATCTGGTTTCTGGCCGATCGCCAAACGATGCCGAAGATAGTGATGGTGATCAGCAAGCCGATGATAGGATCAGCCAATGGAAAACCAGCCCAGACGCCAGCTGCCCCCAGCACCACGGCAAGACTTGTAAAGCCGTCCGTGCGGGCATGATATCCGTCCGCGATCAAGGCTGCACTTTGAATTTCCCGCCCGACCTTGATGCGAAACACCGCAACGATTTCATTGCCAAGAAAACCAATAACACCCGCCACCGCAACCCAGCCCAGATGGATGATGGATTGTGGATGAAGGAGACGATCAATCGCCTCATATCCAGCAAAGACGGCGCTGAACAGAATGATGGCAACGATCAAGATGCCCGCCAAATCTTCCACTCGGCCCAAGCCATAGTTGAAAACCTTGGTCGGAGGACGGCGAACCAGCATAAATGCAATCCACAAGGGGATGGCCGTTGTCGCATCGGCAACATTGTGAATGGTGTCTGCCAGCAACGCGATCGAGCTCGACACATATACCACAACCAGCTGTAGGGCTGAGGTGATTGCAAGGATAGCGAACGACAATTTGATGGCCCAAATACCGCGCTCTGTTGTGGTTATGGATGGATCAATGACGCCATGCGTGTGACCGTGGTCGCTGGAGCCATGATCATAGCCGGAGCTTGCTTGAAATTCGCCCTTGTTGCCAAAGCCAAACCAATCGCGAAGATTTGAAAGCATCTGAATTTTCACAAATATTTTGAGAGGGTCTTGAATTCAGCCATGGCCTCGCGCGCTGCCTTTCCGCCCTCACTGGCTGCATCGGCGATGCAATGCTCCATGTGATCTTGAATGAGTGTGCGCTTGGCGAGATGGACGATGCTTTCAGCTGCTTGCAGTTGCTGAGCCAGTTCCATGCATGAGCGACCTTCGGTCATCATGGCGACGATGCTGCCGATTTGACCCTGGGCCTGTTTCAATTTCGCGATGATGTCGGGATGGGAACCGTGTTTCATCTGCATATCCTACCCCCTAGGGGGTAGGGGCGCAATAGTCACGTGGTGTGGTCTTGAAACGGCCAAGCACGGCGAAAGTCGAATATCTGGTCGAGTCCCGCCTGGCTTGACAGGCAAGTTGTTGCGTCTTAGGAAAGAACAAGGGGAAAGCGATCTCCTCTCAAGGTGCCATGCTGAAGAATCGTGTTCATCCAATTTCATTGCGAGCACCTTCATGGCCACACCCAA
>JAYVCU010000005.1:0-12323 GCA_043749835.1 Hyphomicrobiales bacterium | reverse complement strand
CCAGATCATAAAATCAACCGCATCGACGAACTTCTGCCGTGGAATTGGGCTAAAACCAACAATCAAAGCAAAGCCACGTAGCTCACCGGACGCTTACCTTGCGAACGGGGTTTCGGTTTTGGAGCTTTGCTGCACGCACGGTGTGAGCGATGCCACTATTTACACATGGAAAGCCAAATTCGGCGGCATGGATGTGTCTGAGGCCAAGAGGCTCAGGAGCCTTGAAGATGAGAACGCCAAGCTGAAGCGATTAGTGGCCGATGCCATTCTCGACAATGTTTGCGTTGAAAGATTTACTTGGAAAAAAATGGTGACGCCCGCTGCGGAGCGAGAGGCTGTCGCTCTTCTCAGAAACGAACATGAGATGAGCGAGCGGCGGGCGTGCCAACTTTTGAGGTGTTGCCGCATGACAATCAGATACGCTTCTGTTCGTGCCCATAATGCAAACTTGCCTGACCGCATGAAGGCCATTTCCTAGGATGGGCAAGGTCAAAAATGCAGGAGAAAAGATTCGGAGCTGAACAGATCGTGACGAAGGTTCGTGAGATTGCGGTGTTGTGTCTAATTGTTAGTTTGCTTTTTAGGAGACTTTAAGACGTTGGTGGCAGTTTGATCCCAAATTCAACGACACAGTGTTGCTAAACTGTGTTGTAAAATAGCAATAGAGAGTTTCGAGAGAGTTTTAAAATGATGAAGTTTCTTAAGAACGAATCTGGTGCAACTGCGATCGAATACGGCCTGATCGCCGCCGCCATGGGCTTGATGCTTATTATCGTTATGCCTTCGATCGCTAACAACACACAAGCAGTGTTCACGAACTTGGCTAGCCACGTTCTTTCAGGTCAGTAAGGTACTGTAAATATGTTTTTCTATGTCCACTGCGTTCTTCTTTGCAATTTCAAACGGCGGCTTTGACAGCGCCTCTTGTTTCCAAGCTAGGAGATAAGCAGATGATTTTATTTCGATCTTTTTACCATTATAGAGCAGACCATGGCTAGCCCATTCCTCGCGCACATCCTCATCTAATGCTTTAAGCGCGCACACCACCAAATATTC
Organism: Hyphomicrobiales bacterium; assembly: GCA_043749835.1. GTDB lineage: Bacteria > Pseudomonadota > Alphaproteobacteria > Rhizobiales > Aestuariivirgaceae > Aestuariivirga. The sequence continues at coordinate 11,267 of JAYVCU010000005.1, read as the reverse complement.
AATAAAGATCGAACGGTTCCGATTGCTCAAAATATCAGGATACACCCAGAAGCTGCCAACCGGATGTCTGCTGCACCGATAGTAGGCTTGGAAAATGGTATTTTCTTTGTCATGGCATACATGTTAATTGCCGTACTTCATAGGTTTCCGGGGTTGCAATGTTTCCGGCAATATCTAGCAAGAGCCCTAAACGGTTTGCAAGCGGCGCAAACACCTCTGGACGCTGGTAAGCGATGTAACCACGGGCTGCTTTGATCATTGGGTAAGTCGGCGTATTTTTCCTCTATCATGGTAGATAGCATACAGGACAATGCAACACTGTGAGCCAAGGACTGATTACCTTTGTTGTTTGTTTGATCAATTGATTGATTGATTAAACTGATATGATCTGTGCCAATGCGCGTCACAAGTGAAACATCAGAATAAAGTGGCGTCACAGATGATTTTCCGCTTCAAATCGGTACACAAATCTGGTACACATCATGTGTACCATTGACGCCTAAGTAGCTGAAATCATTTGATTGGTTGTGAATTGGACCATTTCCCCCTTCGCTCCACCAGTTTAGCTATTCACAATTATCAACCTGCTTAAGTAAGAAAACCCTATTGGTGGCAAATTCACCAAAGCCCAAGTCCCTCCAAACATGATAAGCTACGCCGGACGAAAGTAAAAAAATAAAATCGGTGATATCCAACACAAGATGGCCAATCACCCAAACAGCGAAATCTATGCCTTACAGAAAAAATAAAACCCGCTATCTTATTAAGATAACGGGTTTGTATTTGGTTGCGGGAGCCAGATTTGAACTGACGACCTTCAGGTTATGAGCCTGACGAGCTACCGGGCTGCTCCATCCCGCGTTAATTGTGTGACAGGCAATGTGCTTCACCTGCTGATAACGCTGCGCGGCTTGTAACAGCGCGGCAACGCAAAGGGAACCCCTAAATATTCTTTTTTCAAACTTTCATTCTGTGTCTTTTTGGCACGCAAAGTGGCTTCAAAACACCTTCTGGTAAGCCTTTGTTAATACAATTTTTTCGAACAGAAAGGCTTTCGAAACTATCGCCCACTAGTCTGGCTTCACGACACGCGTTGGGGCGAACCTGCCTTGTGTCTCAGGCATTCCAAGATCATGTACTGCGTACTTGGATACCAGTTTGTAATGGGGAGATTTCGGAAACGGGATCTCCCCTTGGTTTTTGCGCCTTAGCGCGCCGCCGAAATCAGCGCCAGCGCCCGCCGCAGTAAATCGTCTGCCGCAGCCCTGCTTGAAGCTTCAACATAACATCTGAATTCCGGCGCATTGCCCGAAGGCCGCAAGTGCACAATTGATGCGTTGGTTAAAGTAAGCCGCAAGCCGTCAACCACATTGCGTGATACGATTTTGCCAAGCGTGGCAAAGAATGCATCTTGCGCCGAAGGTGAGCTTACCAAACGCCGCATCAAATGTGCTGCCGCTTCGGTTGGATAATTTTCGATCCGGTCTGCCAAAGCCATTGGCAAAAGGTAATGAACAGCCAAAGCCGATAGCGACGTTTTGGTTTTAACCAGCGTGGCCAGAACTGCAAAAATGGGTAAAAAGCAATCGCGCGTTGGCAAAGGCCAAAGATCAACTTCATCAATCTTGAAACGAGAGGCAGTAAAAAAGCCACCATTTGCTTCAAAGCCAACAATGCCCTGCGCACGTTGTTTTTTTGCAGCCAACATTTCAGCAATCACATAAGGCGATCCCACGCGCGTGCGCCTTGTGCCGCCGCGTAGATACTGATCAATTCCCGAATTCGACGTGACTGGGGTGACAACCGTTTTTGCACCCAGAAATAGTGCGGTAATCAATCCCAACTGATCACCGCGCATCACCTGACCTTTTTCGTCGGTAACCAGTGGCCTGTCGCCGTCACCATCAGCTGACACGATTGCATCATAATCCCCACTACTCGCCCATTGCTTCAGCAAATCCACAGTGTCTGGCGAAACGGCTTCCGTATCAATCGGGATGAACGCGTTTGACCGCGCCAATGCCGTGACTTTAGCACCTGCATATTCAAGCAATTCAACCAATAAGTCGCGCGCCACAGTGGAGTGTTGGTAAACCGCAACACGCAAGCCCTTCAACGATTTCGGTTTAAAAGTGCTGCGATAACGCTCCTTAAAACCATCAATCGTGCCAGTTAATGCCTGCGCTTGATACGCTGGCGCAGGTTTAACGCGGGTAACACGCGCAATGATTGCTTTTTCATCGCTCTTGTCAATTTCACCATCAGGCCGATAGAATTTTAAACCGTTGCGATCACCTGGAATATGTGAACCAGTGATCATTACGCAGGAGACGTTTTTTGCCATCGCCTCAAAAGCCAGTGCTTGTGTAGGTACTTCCCCTAAAAACCGCATGGCCATGCCTTCAATCGCAATCGCATCTTTTACATTGCCGCATAGGGGAACGCTTGAGGTTCTAAAATCCTGGGCCACATAAACCTCGTCGCCATCACGAATGGTCTTGGTAGTTTTCAAATGCTGCAAAAACGCCCGCGTATAGGAGACCGCAACGTCACCAGTCAGCTCTGTCGCCAACCCGCGAAGCCCACTTGTTCCAAATTGTACTGCCATATGCCCCCAAAACTGGAGCGGGCGATCGGGATCGAACCGACGACATTCTGCTTGGGAAGCAGATGTTCTACCACTGAACTACGCCCGCACTGACAAGTGTTCTAGTTAGTTTTAAGGCGATGTCAAAAACTCGATTTTTCTAGTTCCGTCACCCCTGCGAAGGCAGGGGCCCAGCTTTGTCTGGGTTCAGATAGCGTAAATTTTAGCTGAGTCCCCTGCCTTCGCGGGGATGACGGGTGGTGGAGCAACGGTAAGTTGAATTCTATCTCAGCGCCTCTTCCAAAAACAATTCGCGCATTTTGCGCACCACTGGCCCAGGCTGTCCGCCGCCAATGCGCTTGCCGTCAATCTCAGTAATAGGCATCACAAATTGCGAAGCCGAAGTAAGAAACGCTTCGTCAGCTTCATAGGCTTCTTCCGGTGTAAATAAACGCTCTACAATGTCGACCCCGTGCTCTTGTGCCATACGGAATAGGGCGCGCCTTGTGCACCCATTAAGAATGCTGTTTGAAAGTGGCCGTGTAATAATTTTATTGCCCTTAACGATATAAGCATTGGAAGACGTGCCCTCGGTTACCATGCCGTCTTCCACCATCCAGGCTTCAGCCGCACCTTTCTGGTAAGCCTCTTCTTTGCCAAGGCATGGCGCTAATAGCATAATGGTTTTGATGTCGCGCCGCGCCCAGCGCAGATCAGGCGTGGTCACAATCTTCACCCCCGTGCGCGCATTGGGATTATCCACCAGCTTCATCACTTGCGGAAAAGCCACAAGCGAAGATTTTATGTCTTTGGGAAAGTTAAACATCCGGTCAGCCACACCGCGCGTCACCTGCATATAGATAATGCCTTCCACTAAATTATTCCGCACAATTAATTCGTCATGCATGGTGCGCAACTCAGGAACTGTGCAAGGCCAGGCCATTTTAAGTTCGCCCAATGAGCGCGTCAGGCGCTCCACATGCGCGTCATAATCAACGAGCTTGCCGTTCACCACCGGTGTCACTTCATAAACCCCGTCAGCAAACAAAAAGCCGCGATCAAAGATTGAAATTTTCGCATCTTCCTCAGCCACGAAACGTCCATTGACATAGGCAATACGGCTCATCTGCTTGATCCTTAACGTTAATGCAGGCCGATTACGCACCTGCGAAGCTAAGGGGTTGGTTTAGCGCTGGCCGCCAGATAGAAGCAAGAGACACGCAACAATGATTGGTCATATCTTGGATTCACCTGACTCTAAAAGTTTCGCAAAATGGCAATGGTAACCCCGCGTCTTGGCGCTGAAGCCGAGACGTTTTTGCGCGCCAACCCTGATGTACAAAGTGTACAAGTGATATGGACTGATCTGTGCGGCGTGATCCGCGGCAAAGTTTTACGCCGTGATGAAGTTGTGCCCGCTTGGAACGACGGCCGCTTTTTGCCGATCTCTGCCCTTGTGCTCGATATCACCGGCCAGGACGTTCCTGAAACCGGACTGGTGTTTGATGAGGGTGACCGCGACCTTCTGATGTGGCCTATTCCCGGCACGTTCGTGCGCGTGCCTTGGCTTGATGAGCCCACCGCGCAATATACCGCCCGTCTGTGTGATTTGGACGGCAAGCCGCATTATGCCGACCCGCGTAATGCTTTGGAATCAGTCGTACGCCGTTTCAAAGATGAGTTGAAAATGAACCCCGTGGGCGCAGTGGAATTAGAATTCTTCTTAATGGACCGCAAAAGCGCCTATGAAGGAACACCCATACCGCCGAAATCTTTGATCAATGAATGGCGCCCAAAGCACTACCAAGCCTATCACCTGCAAGACACCGATGACTTTGCACCTTTCTTTGCAGATCTCTACCGCTATTGCGAGATACAGGATCTCCCTGCAAAAACACTGATTGCTGAATATGCGCCCGGTCAAATGGAAATCGTCCTGCGCCACCGCACCGACATTCTGGATGCCTGCGATGAAGCCATAATGTTAAAGCGCCTGATTAAAGCCACGGCTGAAAGGCATGGCCTCTGCGCCACCTTCATGGCCAAGCCTTATGCCGAGTGGACAGGCTCTGGCATGCACATTCATGTGAGTTTGGGCGATGAACACGGGCGCAACCTCTTTGCCACAGATGAGCCCACCACGCATCCCCTGTTACTTAACGCCATCGGCGGCCTCAAAGCCACCATGGCGGAATCGATGCTGATTTTCGCACCCAATGCCAACTCATATCGCCGCTTCCGCCGTCATTCCTATGCACCAGTGGCCGCAACCTGGGGCGTCAACAACCGGACCGTGGCCTTGCGTGTGCCAGCAGGCAACGCCAACTCCTGTCACATCGAGCACCGCCCATCGGGTGCGGATGCCAATCCTTATCTGGTGATGGGGGCTATCCTGGCAGGCATGCACCACGGCATCGTCGAGAAACTTGACCCAGGTGCGCCTATCGAAGGCAATGGCTATGACCGCCGCGCCAAACACATTCCGGGCAATTGGTTTGAAGCCATTGATGCCTTCTGGCGTGCATCAATTTTAAAAGAATATTTTGGCAAGCAATTTGTTGATACTTTCTGTACACTCAAAGAGGTTGAAGCAGATCGCTTCTTCGCTGAACCAACCTTGCGCGATTTTGAATGGTATCTCAGAACAGTTTAATCAAATACATCTACAAAAACGGACGCTTCGACCTTCCATCACACAGGCGCGAAGCATCTTTTATTGAGATTATGAAATGGCAGCTCGGTGGCTCCAAAGCCAAATGGCCGCGTCATGTTCCCAATAAAGCCTATACCGCCCCGCCAGCACGCGTGGATGATAACCGCATCGCCGCCACATGGATTGGCCATGCAACCGTTCTGTTGCAAACCCAGGGCTTGAACATTCTCACCGATCCATTCTTTTCCAAACGCGCCAGCCCGACGCAATTAATTGGCCCGTCACGTGTGCGTAACCCTGGGATAGCGCTTAAGAATTTACCGCCGATTGATCTTATTCTGTTGAGCCACAGCCACTATGACCATATGGATAAGCCAGCGCTTCAGTGGTTGGCAAAAAACCGCGCAGCCAAACTCATCACACCTTTGCAAAATGCCAGGCATACCAATGGCTTTGAAGTTATCGATCTGGATTGGCACGAAGCCCATAGCCACGGCCAGGCACAGATTACTGTTTTGCCCGCCTTGCACTGGTCAAAACGCACCACCAGAGACACCAATAGAAGCCTATGGGGCGCTTTCATGGTTGAGCTGCCCGCTGGGGCAATTTATTTCGGCGCAGACACCGGCTTTGGCACGGGCGAAACCTTTCGTGAAGTAAAGCACCTTTTCGGCAGCCCGCGCCTTTCGCTTCTGCCGATTGGTGCTTACGAGCCGCGCTGGTTCATGGCTCCACAGCATATGAACCCGCAAGAATCGGTCACCGCCCACCAAATTTTGGGCAGCAAAAAAAGCTTTGCTATCCATCATGGCACCATCCAACTTACCGATGAAGCCATTGATGCACCTGTGCGTGAACTGCAAGTGGCCTTGAAAGCTGCTGGTTTATCAGCCAATGATTTTCTCGTGCCTGATATTGGTGAAACCGTTTGGATTGATTAAGCCAACATCAAAACTCCGGGGAAAGCCCGGGCCAGTTCATCGCGCGCCGCAAAGCCGGCCTTAAGGTCAGTGGCATTGATCACCGCCAACCGAAATCCTCCCGGCGGCATCGGATGCGCCGCAGCTTCCTTCTTTTCATCGAACGTGATCTGTAAACTTTTCACATGAGGCATTGACCGAATGTGGGTTTGTGCCTCCAGTGAGGGAATCAGATATTTCCCGCCATGTTGTGCAAAGAGCGGAACCGAAAATCCAACCTGTCGCGCAGTGTCATCAAAAATCCAAACATGATCAGCATAGAGTTTCACCAACGCTTCCGCCCAACCTGCCCCATAAAGATCACACCATTGATCTGCAAAACGCAAATGGGCTTCAATGATAAAGCCATTAATCGTCTCAAAATTGATGATCCCATGATAACCGCGCATGTGGCGCTTCACCCAAGCTGCAATCATGTTTTCCAGCTGCGGCTTTTGCACTGATTCAATTTTCCAGAATGTGAACGTGCCACCGGGCCCACTGGTTCCGCTGGCGTGCCTTGTCCAATGCACAGTGCCATTCAGCACCACGCAATCCGTCGACACATGATCGCCAACCAACAGTTGCATCCACATATGACCAAACTGATGGTGCTGTGCTAATTCGTCGGCACTGCCGATTACCACACTGCCTGTGCCCATGCCCTTCAAATTGGTAATGGGTTTTGAAAACACCGGAAAGCGTGCAGGCATAGCCCCATGTGGCCCGCACGGCAGGCCCTGACTTTCCGCCACCAAAAGTTTATTATAGATCCACCGAAACGCGGGGTAGAGCTCCCAACAATCAGGATCATCAGTCGGAATGAGTACATCATCCGGGCACTTGACATGCTCAAAAAATTGAAATCGCCAAGGATCACGTTCAAGAATTGGCATAAACCATAATTAGAAAAGTTCGCAGGCTAGGCAACAGCAAAGTGTCAAGTCATAGACCTTTTGCACGTTTATAACTCTACGTCCCGTTGCGCTCGTCCAAGGCTGCCTTGCGAGATTTCGGGGTAGTGTCTTGGCGAGGCGGTCTGAATTGGCTAGAAGACCCCATGCCCCACACCCCCATCACCTGCTTGCTGGAAGCCAAAAACAAATTGGGCGAAGCTTGCCTCTGGGATGTGGAAGGCCAATGCTTATGGTGGCTGGATATTGCGCCCATCTCCAAACTGCACATTTTGGATCCTGTAACCGGGGCAACGCGGCATTGGACATTTTCGATGATGCTCACCTGCTTTGCGCTGGCAGCGGACAACCGTTTATTGATCGGAGGCGAACTTGGTCTGTTTTTCTTCGATCCTGCGACGGGCGCTCTCACTGAATTTGCCAGACCAGAAATTGACCGCCCACAAAATCGCGGCAATGACGGTGCAGCAGATGGCAACGGCCACTTCTGGTTTGGCACCATGCAGCAAAATATCGCAGCCGATGGCTCAGACTTGGACATCACCCAAGATTCGGGTGCGCTTTACCGGGTTGGTCTGGACGGCGTTTCCAAATTGGCATTGGATAAGGTCGGTGTATCTAACGGCCCCTGCTGGTCACCGGATAATACGATTTTCTATTTCAGCGACAGTCGCAATCAAATAATCTGGGCTTTTGATTTTGATCTCGCCACCGGAAACCTCTCCAATCAACGCATTTTCAATGATAGCAAAAATCATGGATACCCCGATGGTGCAACTGTTGATGCCGACGGCTTTCTATGGAGTGCGCGGTGGGATGGCTCTTGTGTGCTGCGTATCGATCCCAAAGGCCGAATAGACCGCATAGTGCCGATGCCAGTGACAAGACCAACCTGCGTTGTCTTCGGCGGTCCGAAGTTGGATACAATCTACATTACATCCTCTGCTGCACATCTTGCCGGGCCAGAGCTAAAGCAAAAACCCCTCTCAGGTGGCATCTTTTGTTTTAATCCAAGCGTGACGGGCAATGCCAAGTACAAGTTTGGTGGAGCCGCATGAAGCCTTTTATCAGCCTCGATTGGGGCACATCGTCTGTCCGCGCCTATGAAGTGAATGGAGATGGTAAAGTCATCAATACAGCCGCCGCCCCCGAAGGCATTCTTGCGGTGAAGGGCGGCGATTTTGAGCAGGTGCTCGAAAGACATATTGGCACGTGGGATAAATCCCTTCCGATCGTTGCCTCCGGCATGATTACGTCGCGCCAAGGCTGGGTGGAATGTCCCTATGCGCAGTGTCCAGCAGGGGCAGCCGATTTAGCCACGGCAATCATCCGCAAAACCACAGCATCGGGCCGCGCCATTCATTTTATTACGGGTTTGCATTTCAAAAGCCCCAGTATAGGCCATGACGTTATCCGCGGAGAGGAAACCCAGGTGATCGGTGCACTGGAATCAGGTGCTACACATTTCATCACGCGCGGCACTCATTGCAAATGGATCGATGTGGGCAATCAAAAAATCAGTGGCTTTTCAACCTATATGACAGGTGAGAGTTTCGCGCTTTATAAACAGCATTCCATTCTTGGCCGCTTGATGAAAGATGCAGCCGAGAATGAGTCTGTCTTTAAACGCGGCGTAGAGAAGGCATTGGACGATCCAGCTGGAATTCTGCATGCGTTGTTTTCGGTACGCACATTGGGTCTGTTTGACGAAGTAGCGCCTGAACATCTTGCGTCCTATCTGTCAGGCCTGCTCATCGGCCAGGAAGTGGCCCACGCCAGCAAAGGCCGCGATCAAAACGCGAAATATGGTGTTCTGGGATCAGCAGAGCAGGTGGCAATCTGCATCACGGCTCTGCATCTGGCAGGTCTCAAGGTTGAGCCAATTGATCCACTTTGCGGTATCAAAGGTCAACGCATCATTGCCAAGGAAGCAGGATTATTATGAAGCTGAATGACGCCCTCGAAGCCTGTGGCATTATCGCCATTCTGCGCGGAATATCACCAGGTGAAGTTGTGCCAGTCTCCCAGGCGCTTTACGATCAAGGCATTCGCATCGTGGAAGTGCCATTAAATTCACCAGAGCCATTTAATTCGATCGCGCAACTTTCAAAAGCTTTCGCTGGAAAAATGGCGGTCGGCGCAGGCACTGTTCTGTCAGAGCAAGATGTTAATCTGGTGAAAGAACATGGCGGGCAAATCTCTGTCTCGCCGGATTGCAACCCTGAAACCATCGCCCGCGCCGTTGCACTTGGCCTTGATCCACTGCCCGGTGTGTTCACTCCCACAGAGGCCTTTAGTGCTATTCGCGCTGGAGCTAAACACTTAAAGCTTTTCCCTGCCGAAGCCGCATCACCCCAAACCATCAAGGCGTGGAAAGCTGTGCTGCCAAAGCATATGAAAATTCACGCAGTGGGCGGTGTTACGCCTATTAATATGATAGACTGGCTTGCCGCAGGCGCATCGGGCTTTGGTATAGGCTCTTCCATTTATAAGCCCGGCATGACGCTGGCACAGGTTTCGGAGTCAGCTCATACTTTGGTTACCGCGTGGAAACGCGCCGTTTCAAGATGATCGTATGCTTATTTCCGTTTACTTCATCATTCCCGCGAACGCGGGAATGACCTTTAAGAGTGTTAAATCAAACTTCAAATTCACAAAGGGCAATTCATGAAAATCGCAATGGTCACCGGCGCTGGCTCCGGCATAGGCAAATCGTGCGCCCTCGCTTTATCGCAGGCGGGTTATTCTGTCGTCTTAGCTGGCCGCAGGCTGGAGGCCTTGCAAGAGGCAGCCAAGGCGATGAGCGGCGAAACACTGTGTATCGCTGCGGACGTGAGCGACCCTAAATCCGTGACCCATTTATTTGCCGAAACAAAAAAGAAATTTGGTCGTCTCGACGTGCTCTTCAACAATGCAGGCATGTCGGCCCCAGGAATTAACCTTGAAGATTTAACACCGCAGCAATGGATTGCCGTGCTCAACGTCAATCTTTCTGGTGTATTTTATTGCACACAAGAAGCATTCAAAATCATGAAAGACCAAACGCCACGCGGCGGTCGCATCATCAACAATGGCTCCATCTCATCGCAATCGCCGCGCCCGAATTCGGCACCTTATACCGCCACCAAACACGCCGTCACCGGCCTCACCAAATCCACCAGCCTGGATGGCCGCAAATATGACATCGCGTGTGGCCAGATCGACATCGGAAATGCCGCAACCGATATGACATCGCGCATGACCAATGGCGTACCCCAAGCCAATGGCACACTGGCGGCAGAGCCGCGCATGAATGTAGAAGACGTAGCGCGCTCCGTCGTGTTCATGGCCTCGCTGCCGCTTGATTCCAACGTGTTGACGATGACTGTGATGGCCACCAAAATGCCGCTGGTTGGCCGCGGCTAGATGAATATTACACCGCGCCTTGCGATCACCCTTACCTTCATTGCCTTTGGCGTGATTTTTGGTGGACACTTTGGTGCCATTCCCGCTCTCAAGGCCCAAGCGGGCCTTGATGTATTTCTATTTGGTGCTTTAGCGATGTTCTCCACCATGTCGACCATCGCAGCAATGAGTCTTGGCGGATTTATCAATCGCCACTTCGATCACCGAACCATGCTGCTCTTCATCTTGCCTGCCAGTCTGCTTGGCTTGACTTTTGCTCTTAGCGCCCATTCGGTTTGGAGCTGCGCTATCACGTGGATCGCCTTCAATTTCTGTGGCGGCGTAATGGATCTCTTTATGAATGCAGAAGCCAGCATTGTAGAGCATGATATGAAAAAGCCTGTTTTCTCGTCATTTCACGCCGCAGTGCTCTACGCCATCGGCGGTGCGGGCTTTATCAGTGGCTATATTGCCGAGCATTTCGGCATCATGTGGTCAGCGGCGCCCGCAATTCCTTTCGTGGTGGCGGCTATGTATGCCGTGCACAAAGCCATTCCTCACCGCAGCGTCGAACAGGCAGAAGACAACAAGTCAGGCGTAGTGCTTCCCGCTAAAGTTCTCGTGCTGATCGGCGTCATACTCGGCCTCAGTGTTGCAGCCGAACTCACCTGCGTTCAATGGTCGGGGCAACTACTTAATGAGATGCGGCCAGACTTAGCCGCCTATTCCGGCTTGGGAGTTGGATTTTATGGGCTGTGCAACGGAACAAC
>JAYVCU010000004.1:0-19350 GCA_043749835.1 Hyphomicrobiales bacterium | reverse complement strand
CTTTCATAATTATATTGTTGGCCAAACGGGCACGGGAAAATCTTCATTTCTTTTGTCGTTGGCCCGACAAGACGCATCGCAGGGTCAGGGCTTCTGCATTATCGATCCCCATGGTGATCTTGCTGACGCACTCAATGTAGCAATACCGGACGCGCTTTATTGGAATGCTGCCGATCCTTTATGCGGTCTTGGATATAATCCACTCGGTCATGTAACAGCAGAATACCGTCCGCTTGTCGTCTCTGGCTTGATTGATGCGCTCAAGAAGCAATGGTCAGACGCATGGGGTGCTCGCATGGAGCATTTGCTTCGATACGCCTTGCTCGCGTTGCTTGAGCGTCCCTTATCCACCTTCAAACACATAATGCCTATGTTTCTTGATGTAGATTTCCGACGAGAGGTAGTAGAGACCGTCTCGGACCCACAGGTTCGGCTGTTTTGGGAAGTCGAATTCCCCGCGCTCAAATACAACACTGCAATTGATGGTGTGGCACCAATTGCAAACAAGCTCGGTGCCTTTCTCGCGCACCCTTTGGTCCGGAAGGCGCTGTGCGAACCAGCGGAGCCACTGCGCTTTCGCAAAATTATGGACGAGGGGCAGATATTGATCGTGAATCTTGCCAAGGAAAGGCTTGGTGCGGATACCGCCAATGTGCTTGGGGGTTTGATCGTTTCAAGTATTGCCAACGCCGCATACAGCCGCCAGGAACTGCCAGAGCACGATCGGAAGCCCTATTTCCTCTATGTGGACGAGTTTCATTCCCTCACCACGAGCGTGTTTGCCGATATGCTCTCTGAATTGCGGAAATACGGCTTGGGGTTAGTCGCCACAACTCAATATAGCGCACGACTAGAGCGCGGCGTGCGGGATGCCATCTTTGGCAACGTCGGGACGATCATATCGTTTCGTGTTGGTGCCGATGACGCTATCGAGCTTGAGCGCCAGTTTGGTGGCGACGTGCCGAAGGCGTCTGATCTGGTGGGGCTGGCGAATTATGAAATGTATCTCAAGCTTATGATTGACGGGGTTCAGTCGAAGCCGTTCTCAGCAAGGACCTTGCCGCCCGAAAAGCACATGCTGCCACATCCAGTAGCAGTATAGCTCCTAGCATTAATGCGACTAGAAAGCGACTAGCGCCTCTGTCGATTTTGACTAAGTCTTTGAAATGATTGGCGCGCCCGAAAGGATTCGAACCTCTGACCCCTAGATTCGTAGTCTAGTGCTCTGATCCAGCTGAGCTACGGGCGCATCACAAACGGTCACGTTGCGTTTGTAGCGTTCTGTTAGTATGGGTGTGTGGCGAATGCAAGCGCGGGATTTGGCGTAAAATTAATGGCCGTTTCGATCGGGCAAATTCAGTTCAAAAACAGTGCCATTTTCCGACGAATCCACCACGGCAATGCTTCCGCCATGGGCCAATGCCAATTCAGAAGAGATGGCCAGGCCGAGGCCGGTTCCGCCACTCCGGGCGGCGGTTTGAAAGGCGGCAAAAAGCTTACCGCGAACTGCTGGAGGGATGCCTGGGCCTGTATCGGCCACGCGGATAGCCACGCAGGGTCCTTCACGTTTTGCCGAAATTCGAATTTCATCCTGGGTTTGTGGGCGGGTTTCAATTGCTTGCATGGCATTACGCGCCAGATTGGTGAGAATGCGTACAAGTTGCTCACGGTCTGCGTCCACCTTCACACTTGCTGTAACAGCATCGAGAAAGTTGATGTGGGGTGCCTGCAAGCGCAGTGTCTCAAACACTTCATCAACTAGCGATGACAATTGCAGGATCTCACGGCGCGGCGGCAGTTCTTGAGCACGGCCATAAGTCATGGTTTGGTTAAGGAACGTGATGGCACGATCAAGCGATGAAATGAGTTTGGGTGCAAAACGCTGCACGCGGGCATCTTTGACGCTGCCCAAGCGATCTGAAATAAGCTGTGCCGAGGTGAGCATGTTTCGGAGATCGTGACTCACTTTTGAAACTGCCAAACCAAGTGCTGCCAAACGCGTTTTTTGGTGCAGCAGACTTTGGAGTTGCAGTTGCATGGATTGAAGTTCGTGTTCGGCCATGCCAAGTTCATCTTTACGCGCTGACGGCACGATGACGCGCGAAGGGTCTTCGGGCATTTTTGCAAATTCCATCATGTTGGCGGAAAGCCGCTGCATCGGCTTCACCATGACGCGGTTCAACGCCGCAAAAACCAATCCTGCCACTACTAATGACAGGACAACCGATAGGCCCAGAATTCGCAGCGCAAAGTTTAACATGGCTTGGCGCAGAGGCGCTTCATGAACCGCAATTTCAATGGCAGTGCCGGTCATGGCTGGTGGATTGTCGATAACATCAATGAGGCGGTCTTTGGTTTGAACCATCGCCTTTAACGCGTGGACGACCGTTTGAAATGAATTGGGCAGGCGCAAATCAAAACTTTCTTCCACCACTTCAGCGCTGTTATTGCTTAACATCAAAGAGCGCTTGGCGTCGCGCATGACAGCCACGGCCTCCACGCCGGCACCTTTCAACAAGGTTTGGCGAAGGCTGGCGTCTAAAACTTGATCGGGTGCAACGTCAGTTGCAAGAGCAGCGATTTCGCCCTGAGCAATTCGGGTTTTTAGCCACTGTAACCTGAAGTTTGCAATTGATGGCAAGAAAATAAGGACTTCGCCCAACATCACAAAAATGATGGTGAGTATGAGCACTTTGCCGGAAAGGCCCGTCAAACGGCCAATCGCTTTGGGTGGAGTTGATAAGCTCATGCGCTTGTTTTAGCCGAAGATTTTAAGAAGTCCTAGTAGGCGGCGCAGAGCGGGCTTTTGGGCAAGACCCGCGTAGTTGGTGATGGCGGCCCGTTTGCCCACTTCGCTTAAGGTGGGATAGGGCAACACGAGATTGGCAAAGGTTGAGATTTTTATTTTTTGGCTAACGGCCAGAACAAAGGGCGCGATCAGTTCGCCGGCCTGTGGTCCTGCAATGCCTGCACCAATGATAATGCCGCCTCGGCCGGTGATTAGTTTTATCAAACCTTTGGTTTTACCTTCGGCTTGGGCGCGGTCATTTTCGGCGAAGTGCCAGCGCAATACTTTGACAGCGTTTGGGTATTGCTTGCGCGCATTTGATTCAGAAAGCCCAACATGAGCCAATTCGGGATCGGTATAGGTGACCCATGGGATAATATCGGTGCGGTTTTTCACCGGCAAACGAAACAATGCGTTGCGAATGATCAGACTTGCATGATAGCTGGCCACATGCGTAAATTGCAGGCCGCCGGCAATGTCGCCCGCTGCATAGACGCGGGCATTTGTGGTGCGAAGGCCTGCATCAACTTTAATGCCGCGTTTATCATATTCGATGCCTGCGACCTCAAGATTTAAACCATCACTGTTTGGAACGCGGCCCGCTGCAACGAGAATGTGAGAAGCGTGGATGGCCTCGCCCGTTTTTAATGTTACCGCCACTCCGGTTTTCGACGTGGTGACGCGTTCGATGGTTATATTTTCGCGCACGTCGACGCCTTCGCTGCGTAGACTATCAATGACCACTGCGGAAAGTTCAGGATCGTCTTTAGCCATTGCTTTGGAGGATTCCAAAATCGTAACTTTTGAACCCAGCCTCCGGTGAGCCTGGGCCATTTCAAAGCCAATGGGGCCACCTCCGATTACGATAAGATGTGACGGCAATATGCGATTTATAAAAAGCGTTTCGTTGGTGAGGTAAGGGACATCTGCAAGGCCGGAAATTGGCGGCACCCGAGCGCGCGAACCGGTGGCAATAACGAAGCGCCGCGCCTCAAATTTTTCACCATTCGCCTCAATCATCCGTGGGCTGATGAATTTAGCAGCGGCTTGCACAACCTTCACGCCCAAGCCTTCAAAGCGTTCTACACTGTCGTTTGGTGCAATCGTGTTGATCACATTTTGCACGTGATCCATTACCTTGGCATAGTCTACCTGTGGTTCTGTGGCGGTAATGCCGAACGGTGCTGAGGCCCGCTGCGCCTGGGCAATTTTCGCTGCAGCTATCAGGGCTTTGGATGGCACGCAGCCTACATTCAAGCAGTCTCCGCCCATTTTTGCTTTTTCGAACAGCACAACTTTTTCGCCAAATTGCGCAGCCGCGGCCGCGACGGAAAGCCCAGCCGATCCAGCGCCGATCACCGCAATATCGAAAATCACTTTGACAGTTTCCATTTCTTGACCAACACAGGAAGCAGTGACACGAGCCCGATCGCGGCTAGCGCCCACAACAGCTGTGGCGTGACTAATGACGAAGCCGCAAAACTATAGGGGCACGCTTCAGCCGACTTTCCGGCCACACAGGCGGAATGGGCCGCAGTTTGTGCTTCAATTACGCTGCCCAAACCCCGGCCCAACCATGCAAAAGCAAAACTGCCGGGGATGATGCCGATAAGCGTTGCCCAAATGAAGGTTCGTAGTGGTATACGCGTTAAGCCCGCCACAGCGTTCACGGCGAAAAATGGGAATAGGGGAACGAGTCGCAAAAACAACAGATAGTTGAAAGCATCATTTTCGAAACCGCCGGAAAGTTTTTTAACAAAGGGTCCGGCTTTTTGCGAAATTGTTGCACCCAGTGAAGTTTGTACAATTTTAAATACGGCTGCGGCACCAATGGTAGCTGCAATAATTGTGAGGGGTGCGCTGATTACCCATCCGAAAATAAATCCTCCGGCAATGCTCAGAAGTGCTGCACCAGGCAGGGAAAGTGCTACAACTATAACATAGATTAAAAAATAAATGGCCATTGCCAAGAGGAGGTTCTGCTCGACAAAGACTAAAAGTTGCGTCTGGTTTTCGGCAAGGCTTTGCAGCGAAAGATAATGCTGTAACCCTAGGGCATAGCCAGCCGCGCTGACTGCAGCCAGCAGGGCTAAAGGCAGCCAACGGCTGTAGGCTGATGGCACGGTGCTTTGCAGAGCTTGAGACGATTTCATATGCTTTCAAATGGAACATTGCGCAGGTTCTGAATAGGGGGTCTCACAACCTCGTGACAAGGCTTTAGACAGCGTGTGAGGGGCGTGAAGTCAATGAGACGTTAGCAAGCGCAAAGTTGACATTGGCACCAATCTTGATCATAAGCAGCCCAACTTTAGCAAAACCTTTTGGTTCTGCCTGGCTCATCTGAATAATAATTTTCTATTTTCAGTGGCTTATGCAGATTTTCGGAATCGGAACTATGCCGCAAAAACGTACTTTTCAACCATCACGGCTGGTGCGCAAGCGCCGCCACGGCTTTCGTTCGCGCATGGAAACTGTGGGTGGCCGTAATGTTATCCGTCGTCGTCGTGCCAAGGGCCGCAAGCGGCTCTCGGCTTAACCACGCTTCCAATTATGCAGCGCTTAAAGCGGAGGCAAGATTTTGTTGCCGCTGCCAAAGCTGTTTCGTGGGGCACCCCTGGTTTTATGATACAGCTGCGCCAGCGTGAAGATGTTGGCCCAGCGCGACTGGGTTTTACATGCACCAAAAAGCTAGGCAATGCTGTGACGCGCAACCGCATTAAGCGCCGTTTGAAAGAAGCAGCGCGCCTTACTTTGCCAAAAATAGCCCAAATCTCGTGTGACTATGTGATCATCGGGCGCAGTGCTGCTAAAACGCGGGGCTTTGATTTATTGCAAACAGACCTTATCTCTGCCCTACAGCGCCTCCATACCAAAGCCAGCCACGTGGCAGAGCAACTTACGGAACCCAAATGAACCAGCCGCAAAAACCGCAATTTGATGCCAAAAATATGATTTTGGCCGTGGCCCTTTCCATGGCAATCGTATTTGGCTGGCAATATTTTTATACGGTACCTGCTGCCAAGAAGGCAGAGCAACAAGCTGCTGTTCAACTGAAGCAGACAGCACAGGTTGCAACGGATGCTGCATCCACGGTGCAAGATTTGGCAACGGTTTTGGCTTTAACCAAACGGGTGAAGATTGCGACGCCGGAACTGTCTGGCTCAATTAATCTGAAGGGGGCGCGGATCGATGATCTGCGCTTAACCAAATATCGCGAGACAACGTCCGCCGATAGCCCTGCCACCACGCTGCTTTCACCTGCTGGAACGGCGACGTCGTATTTCGTTGAGCAGGCCTTTGTGAAGCCAAGTGATGCAACTTTGCTACTTCCGGGTTCCGAGACAGTATGGACGGCGCCTGAAGGGGCAACATTGACACCTGACAAGCCGCTTACTCTGACATGGGACAATGGCGCTGGGCTGAAATTTGAGCGGGTGATTTCGGTGAGCAACTCTTATCTTTTCACCGTGCAGCAAACGTTCACCAACACTGGCTCTGCGCCTGTATCACTTACGCCGTTTGCTCGTGTGCGACGCGATGATGCCCCTAAATCGACAGGCACATGGACATTCTATGAAGGCCCGCTTGGTGTGCAAAACGGAAGCCTTCAAGAACACAAGTATTCGGACTTAAAATCTGCGTTCGAAAAAAATCAGGGTACCGAAGGCGGTGCTTTTGCACTTGACGCCACTGGCGGCTGGTTAGGATTTACCGACAAGTATTGGTCGACCGTGGTTATTCCTGACACGCAGACAAAGGTGACGGCGCAATATCAATATGTGCCGATTCCCGGCCGGGATGGTTATCAAACGGACTATAAAGTTGTTGATCCGGTGGTCGTGCCGGCAGGCGGCTCGGCAACTTATACCGAACACGTTTATGCGGGCGCTAAAGTTGTGGGTACTATCAATGCCATCGGTGCGAGCCAGAAGCTCGACAAGTTTGACCTGATGATCGATTGGGGCTGGTTCCGGCCCATTACACAATCGATGTATTGGTTGCTCAGCACGATCAATGGCGTTGTTGGCAATTTTGGCCTTTCAATTTTGATCGTGACGGTTCTGGTCAAAGCTGTTTTGTTTCCGCTGGCCAATCGTTCTTACGCCTCGATGAGCAAAATGAAGAACCTGAAGCCGCAAATGGATGCCATTAAGGAGAAATATCCTGATGACAAAACCAAGCAGCAACAGGAGACGATGGCGCTTTACAAAACCCAGAAGGTCAACCCTATGGCGGGTTGTTTGCCTATTTTTATTCAGATCCCGATTTTCTTCTCACTTTACAAAGTGATTTACACCACGATTGAACTGCGCCAGGCGCCGTTTTTCGGCTGGATTCATGACCTGTCGGTGTCAGACCCTACCAGTATCTTCAATCTGTTCGGCCTCATTCCCTGGCATCCACCTTTGGCTTTGATGATTGGTTTTTGGCCTTTGCTCATGGGTATTACCATGTGGGTGCAAATGCGTTTGAACCCGACCCCGCCAGACCCCGTGCAAGCGCAGATGTTCAACTTCATGCCGATTATTTTTACCTATTCGATGGCGGCGTTTCCGGCGGGCCTCACAATATATTGGGCGTGGAGTAATTTTCTGTCCATCATCCAGCAGAGCTACATTATGAAGAAGCATGGCACGGAAATTAACATTCTGGGCAATATGCGTAATTCGCTGCCGTTTCTCAAGAAAAGACCTGCAGCGGCGTGAGCGCCAGCTTTGACGAACTTGAATTGCAGGCCGGACGCCAGTTATTTAATGGCACGGCGCGTTTTCGTTTGGGCGTAGCGGCGATTGATCAGCTGCCGCCTATCAAGGGCATTGAGGTAGCCGTTGCAGGACGATCAAATGTGGGCAAATCCTCGCTGATCAATGCTTTGACCGGCGTGGCTGGTTTGGCGCGCGCATCCAACACACCGGGGCGCACGCGCGAACTGAATTTTTTTGATATTGATGCGCATGTGACCATTGTCGATATGCCAGGCTATGGTTATGCCAAGGCGTCCAAGAAAGATGTGCGGCAATGGCAGGGCGTTTTAAAATCTTACTTGCGTGGTCGTGTGGGTTTGACGCGGGCCATCGTGCTGATTGATTCACGCCACGGTGTGATGACACCTGATATTGAAATGTTTGACATGCTGGATGATGCGGCCGTGCCTTATCAACTGGTTATTACCAAATGCGACAAGATTAATAAGTTTGAACTGCTTGAGCTTGAAGCCGAAACGTTGAAGCATATCACAAAGCGCGCCGCTGCATTGCAGACGGTTCATCTGACTTCGGCAGAACGCGGATTTGGGATGGAAGGTTTGCAAGCCGAGATTGCAAGGCTGGCTTATGTCGGTTCACAGCAGTTAAAATAGCTGTCATCGTCCGCGAAGGCGGAGGATCCATCTTTTAATTCAGTGAAATTTGTAACCGTGGATTCCCGCGTGCGCGAGAATGACGGAAGAGACTGGGGAATACATTACTTGGTGAATTCGATTGACGCAGCATCGCCGGAGTCTTGATCGATGACTTCAAGCGCAATGGCCGTGTCAGTGTCGGTCACTGATTTTATTTCCACACTCATTTCCGTGCCCTCTGCATCATAAAGTGTCACGATATCACCAACTGAGAAGGTTGTGTCGTCATCAACTGTTACCGCGTCTCCTGTATCCGTATTTATGCCGTCCATGGCAAAAGCAGGTGAGACTAAAACAATAAGGCTGATCGCGAGAGCAGAAAGTGTGAGGCGCATGTTGGGTTCCAGTATTTAAAAACATAAGTTTCAAGACGATAAACAGCTCTCGCCAGCAAAACAAATGAAATTATGGCAAAGTATTCAAATTGTCTGAAAGTTCAAATGGAAGTTTGCTCTTCGGTTATTGTTATGCATGCACCTAATTTTGGAGCAGAATCTTTTGTGGACGCAGGCACGGCCTGCCGCTAGTTTAAATATATCGAATAGGGCACCACCAAGAGTGCCATACATTAAACTGACTTCAGGGGAGAAATATATGTCCAGTTCAACTATGGTTGGAACCAAAGGCTCAGGCCTGACTAAGGATGAGAGGTTTGTCATCCTTGCCTCATCCACGGGTACTATTTTCGAATGGTACGATTTTTATCTTTACGCCACTCTGGCTCCATTTTTTGCGGCACTATTCTTTCCACCGGGCAATGACACCTGGGCGCTGCTCGGAGCTTTGGGTGCTTATGCCGCAGGCTTTTTAGTGCGTCCCTTCGGTGCGCTGTTCTTTGGTCGCCTGGGCGATATTGTAGGCCGTAAATACACCTTCCTCGTAACCATCGTGTTGATGGGCATTTCCACATTCCTTGTGGGGTGTTTGCCAACTTATGCCTCCATCGGGGGCTTAGCGCCGATATTGTTGCTGCTTATTCGCTTAACGCAGGGCCTGGCGATCGGCGGCGAATATGGTGGTGCGGCAACTTATGTGGCTGAGCATTCGGCCAATGGGCACCGTGGTTATACAACAAGTTGGATTCAAACCACGGCGACACTGGGCTTTTTTCTTTCGCTTTTGGTCATCGGCGTGCTGCGCTGGAATGTTGACCCCACCACGTTTAAGGAATGGGTGTGGCGCGTGCCGTTCTGGGCTTCCATTTTCTTGTTGGCCTTCTCTGTTTGGATTCGTTTGAAGCTCAACGAATCTCCTGTTTTTCAAAAGATGAAGGCGGAAGGCAAAGGGTCAGCCACGCCCATTCGTGATTCATTCTTTAAATTTCCGAATAATAAGATTGCGCTTCTCGCACTTCTTGGTGCCACGATGGGCCAAGCGGTGACGTGGTATACGGCGCAGTTCTATGCGCTGTTCTTCATCAATGGCCCGCTCAAGGCTGATTGGTGGGTAGGCTATACGATTCTTGGTTTTGCGGTTCTGCTGTCTACGCCTTTATTTGTGGTGTTTGGGCGATTGTCTGACCGGATTGGGCGCTTGCCTTTAATTGTAGGTGGCTGCGCTCTGGGAGCTTTGTGCATCATCCCGGCTTTCCACATGCTGTCGAGCGCAGTAAACCCGGAGTTGGATGCGTTTAACGCGGCCAACCAGTCTAAAATTATTGTTTCGGCTGATCCGGCGAATTGTCACTTTACGGTGTTCCCGGTTGCCGGTTGGACAACGCAGGGTGACTGCGACAAGGGCAAATCTATCCTCACTGCCAACGGTATTGCCTTCACTTCGGTGGATGGTGCTGCTGGTTCTAAAGCCACTCTGATGATTGGTGATGCCAAGGTTGAAGGGGTCTCACCCTTTGGCTGGCAGAAGGCTTTGGCGGAAGCGGGCTATCCTCATTTTAAGCTGGCTGCGGCGGATGTAAATTTGACCAAAGATCAGACGGATGTTCTGGTCAAGGCTCAAGCGGATAAGGCGGCCATTACGGCTAAGGATGCTGCTGCCACCAAGGCGGCTTCGGATACAATTGAGAAGGTTGTGAACGAGGCACGCAAGGCTGGTGATGCAGCCGCCAAGCCTTTGGGCGCGGTAAACAGCATTGCAGCGCCAGTGGTTGGTGCTGATGGTGCGTCAGTTGTGAAGGCCTCACAGGTGACAGGTACTACGGCCAAGGCGCTGAGCACAGGCCGGTATGTTGAGGCCATTCTCATCTGCCTGTTTTTGATGGCTATTGCGTGCATGGTTTACGGCCCGATTGCTGCGTATCTGGTGGAACTGTTCCCATCCAACATTCGCTATACCTCTATGTCGCTGCCCTACCATATCGGCAACGGGTGGGTGGGCGGTTTGCTGCCTCTCACAGCAACGGCTTATGTGGCCTATAACGGCGGCGTGTTTGCAGGCTTGTGGTATCCCGTGATCTTTGCAGGTGTCTGCGCAGTTATCGGCATTCTGTTTCTCACCGACACGAAGAACGTGGATATTTCCAAGACGTAATAAAGTGCCATTCAATGTGAAATCCCGCTGGCAGCAGCGGGGTTTTTATTCTGGTACGAGCTTTGCCAAAAATGCTCCTGCTGCCATGGCGATCAGCATGATGATGCTTTCTTTATATCCGAAGGCGAGCGATGCGATGGCCGGGCCGGGGCAGAATCCGGAAAGGCCCCAGCCAATGCCGAAAAGGGCGGAACCGCCGATGAGGCGCACGTCGATATCTTTGACTGTCGGCAGATGAAAACGCTCTGCAAACAAGGGCTGTTTTTGTTTAAACACAACGTAATAGCCAATGGCCGTGACCACGACGGCACCGCCCATCACAAAGATCAGTGTTGCGTCGAAGGTTCCTGTAAGATCAAGAAAGTTGATGATCTTGGCGGGGTTGACCATGCCGGAAACTGTCAGGGCAATGCCGAAGATCAGGCCTGACACTAAAACTGTAAAACGCTGCAGCATGAGCATGGCTCAAAATCCCAAAATATGATGCGTGATATAAACAGTGACGATTGCCACGGTGAGGAAGGTGAATGTAGCAAAAACCGAACGTAGCGAGAAACGTGCAATCCCACAGACACCGTGGCCTGATGTGCAACCGTGGCTGAGGGCTGTTCCAAATCCTACCAGCACGCCACCGATAATGGTTGGGGCGAGAGGTTGGAACGTGAGGTTCTGCGCATTGGAGGCATAGGGGCCAGCACTGAAAGCGCCTGCGATGAGGCCGATTATGAAGAGGCCTCGCCATATAAATTCACCATTGAAATTTAACGTGAGAAGATGGCGGAAGATGCCGGAGCAACCGGCAATACGGCCTGTTCCCGCCATTAACAAAACAGCTGAAGCACCAATGAGTGCCCCGCCAAGAAGGCCTGCAGCAGGAGTGAATTGGGTTATGACGTTCATCGTTCTGTCCCTTGAAACTAATACGTGGTTTAATGTTTGCGTTTACTGCAGCAAAAGGCGCTTTAGTGCGCGCAAGACGGCCACCGGCATGCGCTGATAAGCGCTGCGCATCATTGGTCTTATGAATTTTAGAAAGACGTGACCGTAGAGGGCACCCTTAGGGGTGAGGGGCAAATAATAGTCGTTCACATAAACTAAACCTGATGCAAAGCTATC
This sequence comes from Hyphomicrobiales bacterium, assembly GCA_043749835.1. Lineage (GTDB taxonomy): Bacteria > Pseudomonadota > Alphaproteobacteria > Rhizobiales > Aestuariivirgaceae > Aestuariivirga. The sequence goes on along the minus strand of JAYVCU010000004.1, from coordinate 7,558 downwards.
TTTGTAAGGATCGTAAGGTGCCATGAGGTCAAAGGTCGATAGGCCTGCAGCGAGCGCTTTACGCTCTGCAAAGTCAAGCATAAGGCGTGCGGGGGAATGGTCGATCAGGCCGCGCTGGTGGGATAACAAATAGGCGTAATGCGTACCACGGTAACCAAAACCAATTTCCCATGACACGGGTTTACCACCTGCTGTCAGATGTGAAACAATCATTTTGACTTGGCTGTTTGAACTGCGAATGAAACGCTTTAATAACGCCGCGTGTTGGGGGGAACCCAAAACGTCATTGAAGCGGCCTTTATTCTGCAGCCAATCAAGTTTTTCAGCAATGGCCCTATCAAGCGCTATAGCGGCAGGTTCACCAACCAGGATTTCATAGTGAAGCGGTCCAATTTCCTGCAACTTCTTTTGAATTTTGCGGCGTCGTCGACGCTGCTGTGAATCGTAACGATTATCGTAATCAACTTCGGTTTTAAATTGCGTCAGGTCCATCATGGGGGCTCGTTCATTGAGCTTGCCGTCATGCCAAAATTTTTGGGCATGATGCGCGCAATTTGCATTTTCGCGTACATGGCGCAGGTGCATGCAATCCGCTACGTTTATTTTCCGAATGAATTTCGTCGCTGCATTAATCCATTGTGCGCAAACAACAGATGCATCACAGATAATATCACCATATTGACCGATGGGTTGTGTCATCCATGTGAGCAGAACTAAACCTTTGCGTGAGCTTTTGACCAGTGGCCACACGAACACCAACTTATTTTGGTGGTATCCGGCAAGAATGAAGATCTCATTTTGACTGTCAGGTGTGGCGTAAACATCACTCCATGTGCGGCACCAGACATAGGATTGAAACACGCTGGGAGGTTTAGCACAACGGGTTTCGAGATCAGTCCAGGTGTCGTGCAAACGGTCAAAGGCACGGAACGACGTGATCAGCGTGAGATAGCTATCGTTCGGCAAATCGCCGCGCGGCTGCAGTGTCGCTGCCTGCAGGGTTTGAGGCCCAACTGCTTTTTGTTCAATCGCGTTATTCACTGCTGTTCCGCTAAAAGGTGTGAAGGCTTCCATTAGATGAAGTGGGATTCCAAGGAATGAATTGCCGGGGTGCAGGTTAAAACGTGGTTAAGCCAAGCTTAACGCGTGGGTTCGCTGCCGAAAGTGGCCAGTTCCTTGATCAGGCTGGTGAGGGTTTCGCGTTTTGAATCGGTTTTAGCAATTGGCCTTAACACTTCACAGGCGGCAAGCCCAATGCGCGAGGTGAGGATGCCATTGATGGCACCTTCGCCAAAGCGGGCGGAAAGCCTGCCGAGCAAACCTTTGCCGACAAATAAGTGTAAGAGATTATCTGAAAGCGCCAGGCCTGCGGTGACGGCCAGATGGGTTGCCGCCATGCGCGCAAGGCGCAAGGTGGCGAAGAAGGAAGGTCTGCCACCGTAAACTTCTGCCAACTCTCTAATCATCATCAAATTCTGGCTTCCGACCAAAAGGATATCAAGTGTCGCTGTCGGTGTGACGGTCGTCAGCAGGGTGACGCGTTTGGCGCGTTTGGCGATGATGCGGTGCGCCACCTCATCAAGAGGTTCTAAAAGCAAGCGCTCTGCAAGGCGCATGGCGGCAGGCGGGTCTATAATATCTTTGTCGTGGGTGCGCCACTGGGCATAGGCCCAGCTGAGGTCAGCGCGTGATGCGTAGAGGCTGATCAGTTCAGCATGGGCCGATGCTGCGGCCTTGCGATCATTTTGGTTGATGGCTTTGGCGGTGTGGATTTGCAAGCGTTCGACTTTGCGCAAACGGAACAGACCAATGATTTCACGCAGTGCCAAGAGGCAAAGTGCCAGGCCTGCGAGGCTGGCAAAAGCAACGGACACCCAACCCAGTGTGAGCGACCAGGCGAAAAGGTCAGTGATGAGCTTGCTCAGAGACAGTGTGAACCATAGACTGATCAGTACCAGCAGTGACATGACCAAAAGATAGCCCCAGCGCAGGCGCGGGCGTCTGGCACTCGCTTCAGCCATCGGCGCAGTGACTGTAGTGGAATGTTCTTCAAGCTTGGCAAATTCAATTTTAAGCGCAGTTTTTTTGGGCTGTGCTGTTTCTGTATCGATGCGGAAGGCTTGAGGCGCGCGCTGAAATTCGGTCATTTTACTATCCATGCTTTAATTTTCATGGGAATGCGTCTCCGATGAGAAACTCAACAGCGCGGTCCAGTCTGATGTGAGGGAAGGTTTCGCTGGTCATGAGAGGCGGGCGGAATTTTACAAAGTTCAACGTGCCAGCACCCAGGCCTTGCAGACTGGCATTTGGATCAGCGGGCAAATCTCCGGGGAATATGGCGGCTTCGGCTTTACCGTCGAAGAGTTCTTTGCCAATGGTTTGACCAAATTCTGGTATGCCAATTATGCACGATAAGTCGTCACCTTTTTGGCGCACTGATGCTTCACGCGTGGCGCGGATAGAGGCCAGTGCCAGAACATCGATGTTGGTTCTGTGTAATTCAGCGCGTTGTGCGGCTTCGTGCGTGAGAAGCCGCAACACGGCCTCTAGTCTGTCATGATCATGCTGGTGCAAAAGATCAGCTTTGGTGGCGGCGAAGAGAACTTTGTCGATGCGTTTGCCGAAGACGTTTGATACCACCGTGTTTGCACCGAGGCGGAAAGATCCCAGCACGGAGTCTAAGGCGATACGTAAATCATTCACCGCCTCGGCGCCGCTGTTAAGGGCGCTGAGCACATCCACCAAAACAACTTGGCGGTTGAGCCTTGCGAAGTGGCCGAAATAGAAAGGCTTCACCACATGTGACACGTAAGAATTATAGCGTCGCTCCATGAGTGCGGCGAGGCTGCCCGCTTGAATGAATTGATCAGGCTTCACATCAAGTGGCGCAAAGGAGAGCAGGGGTGAGCCTTGCAACTCTCCAGGCATCAGGAAACGACCCGGCGGCTGGCTGAAGGGGCTTGCGCCTTTGACGCGGGCTGAAGATAAATAGGCGGTGAACACTTCTGCAGCTTTCAGCGCCGTCATCTCATCGGCGCGCGCAGTGGCGTCTAATGTTGTGAGATGCTGATGCCACGCATTAGCAAAAACCAAATGGTGCAGTTGGCGGCTGGCGCTGATGATGCCCGCTGACCATTGTTGATAGGTCTGGTGCATCAGTGGCAAATCCAATAGCCACTCACCGGGATAATCCACGATGTCGATATGTACGCGACCGGAGCCAAAATTGCGGGCAATGAAACTTTCTGGTGCATATTCCACGGTGAGGCGAAGCTGGCTGATCTGGCGCGTACTTTCGGGCCAGTGGCGATCTGCGCCCATCAGGCTTTGCACATGGCTTTCATATGCAAAGCGCGGCAGATCATCATTGGGTTGCGGCTCCAAATAGGCGCGTAAAATACGGCCTTCGCTTTGCGCTTCAAACACCGGCAGGCGGGCTTGCTTCAAAAGCGCGTGAACGAGTGCTGTAATAAAAACGGTTTTGCCAGACCGGGCCAGCCCCGTGACGCCAAGGCGCATTGTCGGTTCGGTGAGACCCTTTGCAAAATCTGCAATCCCACCAGCCGCAATGCGGCTGCCATCAATCAAATCAGAAAATGCACCCATCGCCTCATAGTTGAGCATAGAAGCTTCAAAAACAAGGGGTTACTATTTCCCAATGTCTTTCAAATCGTACGGCGTGGTTTGATAGACTTGGTTAATCCAGTTGCCAAACAACAGGTGAGCGTGGGCGCGCCAGCGGTTTTCCGGGTGCTGGGTTGGGTCTTCGCCTGGAAAATAATTGGCTGGCATGTTAATGGTTTTGCCAATGGCAACATCGCGGCGATATTCGTCGCCCAAACTCTCAGTATCATATTCGATATGATTGAACATCAAGAGTTGACGATTGGCTTTATCCTCGATCAAGCACAAGCCCATCTCATCGCCTTCGAGCAGAATTTCAAGATCAGCGGATTTGGGCAGATCGGATTTGCGCACTTCTGTCCAACGCGACACAGGCATAGAAAAATTATCCGAGAAGCCGCGCAAATAGGGTGCGGCCGGATTAAGATTGCGGTGATGATAAATGCCAAAGGCTTTTTGCGGTAATTCGTATTTTGGAACCTTATGGAAGTGATGCAAGGCGGCCTGTGCGGCCCAGCAGATATTATAGGTGGAATGCACGTGGGTTTTTGACCAGTCAAAAATCTGCGTGAGTTCATGCCAATAGTTAACCTCTTCAAAGGGTAACAGTTCAACGGGCGCGCCCGTAATGATGAGACCGTCAAAATACTGATCCTTCACATCGGCCCAAGGCTGATAAAAAGCCAGCATGTGTTCTTGCGATGTGTTCTTCGGCGTGTGGCTTCCCGTGGTGATGAGGGTGAGATCAACCTGCAGGGGCGAGGCACCAATGAGGCGCGCCATCTGCGTTTCGGTTTTCACTTTATTCGGCATGAGATTCAGAAGGCCGATGCGCAAGGGTCTGATGTCCTGGCGATTGGCGGTGGCTTCGCTCATGACGTTCACACCCTCTTTTTCAAGAATGGCGCGGGCGGGTAAATTGTTGGGAATGCGGATGGGCATTAAGCAGCGTCTATGGTTTTGGCGATGAGGGCGTTAAAGTCTTTTTCGTTCGCAACACCTGGCACGGCACTCATCGGAATTGTATAGCCGAAGTTTTGCGCAATTTTACGATAGAGCGGCAAGCGGTGGTGCAGCAGTTGCTCAAAGCCCCAAATGGCGAAACCGTCGGGATCAACGTCTTCATCGCTTTTGATGTTGTTTAGCGCTTTATAATCAGCCCATTTTTCGTCAAGGAACTGCGGCTGATAATACATCGGTTTGGGATGTCTACGGAAGCGCTCCACCAGCATATTGGTGTGTTCGGCAGTGCCTTCGATATAAAGCAGCAACGTGTTTTGGCTTAAGGCTTTTAACACCGGATCATTGGCGTTGTCAGCATCGACCACTTCGCACAAAGAGCCACCGCTATCGCAGATGAAATTATCATAGCGATAGATTACTTCGGAGCGTTCGATGAATGCAGGCACGTCCATCAGTGCGTGAATTTCAGCCTCACGGTGTTGCACCTGGCGGCGCTTGTATTCGGTGAATGAAATGCCACCCCTATCGGCGCGGCCTGGCTTTCCAAGATAAGTCGACAGCGGGGCCAGATTATTAAAGGTGATGTTAGAGCGGATATAAATTGAATCACTGCGCAGCAAATCGCGCAGGAAAACGTTGTGCATGGCTTCACGCTTGAAATTATCAACGATGTGCTCGTCCATATATTTGGTGCCGATGCGGTAATCCACGGAATAGTGGAACCAGTTATAGTTTTGCAGCAAAGCAGCCAAACTGGTTTTGCCAACGCCCGACATGCCCAAAACCGTGACGGATTTAGACGGGAGTTTTAGAAAGTCCTGGCCAGATGTAAAGCGCATGACAGGGCTTTATCCAGTTGGGGCTGTGGACACAAGCTTAAGCAAAGTGGAGTTAGAAATCTTTGGTGAGACGGAAGTCAACCGCATGGCTGTCAAAATCATAAAGGCTGATGTTGCTGAAGTTGCGCACGTAGGTATAGTTCAACGACGGTGCAAAGCCGAACCAGTTCCAATCGCGCTTGGTGAAGGTGAGGGAGCCGGTGAGATTATCATCATAGCGTGTTGTTAGCGTAAACGGGTTTTGATCGTAAAACTGCGCAGTGTGGGCGCTGCCCTGGCCTTGCACTGTGAAGCCGTGGGGCAATTCTTTATAAAACCCCAAGCCAAAGGTGCCGCCATAATATGAGTTATAGGCATTTTGTTGGGTAACACTGTCATAACCCAAAATGACGGCGATATTGGCAGACGAATCCAGGGCGTGGGTGAAGACCGATGAGAGCGTCAAAGCATGACCATTGTTCACCGGGCTATTGGCATAGTTGCGCCATTCATATGTGGCGCTGGTTTGCAGTTGGTCACGTTCGGACAGGCGGTGGACGAGTGATAAGCGCGGGCCATAACTGCTATAGCTCAGGGTGCGGGCAATGGTGTCGACGCCTTCCGATGCAACACCGCCCAAGCCTATATAGCCGCGGCCTGTGAGATAACGAAGTTCCGCTGACTGGCTGAGGCCGGCACCCGTTAGGCCGGTGAGCGGGTAATAAGAGCCGCTGGCGCTTGCTGCGACAACGACCTGCACATGACTGCTCAGGTTTTTGGAATAGCCGACGCTGCCGCCGGCAACGATACCGATACCGCTTTGTTTTTGGCTGGCTGCAGAAATGGTGCCGAGTGGATCAACGCCGTTTACACCTGCGATGCCGGGCGAATAGACGGTGTCGTGAGACGAACCGTTGTTGATATTGCTGCTGGGTGCAATTGAAATGAAGCCGGAGAAGGTGAAGGGATGGCTGGCGTTCAAGCTGTCGATGAACGAGCGGATGCCTGCTTGCTGCTGCGGGTCGCTCACCTCAGACGCGAGTAGTTCCAGATGGTGTTTGGCGCTATCGGGCTCGTTCATGCCTGCCAGCATCACCGCCAGCTCGGCGCGCACAAGGGTGAGGCGCGGATCGTTGGCCAAAGCCGCACGGAATTTGGCTGCGGCTTGCGGCAGGGCTCCACGCTTTTCGAGAATGAGGCCTTGGATGAAAATTGTGCGGTTGACTGCCGTTGGCCCCTGCAATGGGAAACGCTGCAACAGCATTTCAGCACTGTTCACAAAGCCTGCCTTGCAGAGTTCAATCAGGATATGAACGCGTTTGGGTTCTTCGGAATGCTGATAAATTGAAATCTGGTTGGCGCTGACTTTTGGTTCGGCATGGGCTGTGGCCAATCCAAGGGCAGCAAAGACAGAAAGGGCGCATGTGATGTTGCGCCCAAGCTGCAAAATGTTTTTGAGGTTCAAGTTCAAAACGTGTGACTCATTGCCCGTTGAAAATGCCGCTCATTTGAATGTAGGCACGCTGGTCGTTGTTAATTGGCCTGACGCCGCCGTTTGGAGTTGGATTTGTTGCTTCTAAAGCGAATGTACCAGTGACTTCGTTCGCGTTTGGACCAAAGAAGCCGCCGTAAAGTGGATTCGTGCCAGAAGACGTAATCCAACCATATGACAAATCTTCTGACGCTGTGCCAACGATCTGATTGGGCTTTGTTGTATTTTTTAAGTCTTTCGTGATGTCGCCCTTTAAAAAGATTTCGGCGCTCATGATTTGTGAATGCCAGTTAATCCAGTTATCAAAAACTGCACGGCCTGATGGCGTAGAAGGATCACACGCTAGATCTTGGTTCTGGCATGCTGTGTTGTTGGATTCTGCGTTTGGAACATTAACAATGAATGAACCTTTCGTTTTAGTAATACCTTGCCAATTGGTTGGCGTGAGAAAACCAGTAAATTTTCCTGTGCCAAAATCTGCTTCGAGGGCGCTGTCGCCATTCACACGCCAGTCGTTATTATAAGACATGGTTTGCCCAAAAGTTTGTTGAGCACCATTAATCACCGCTGTTACTGTATAGTCGCTATCTAGGAAGTTAGAAGTCTTCGCTGTAGCACCAAATTTGCCAAAGTAGTCTACTTTGCCAAGCGTAGGCACACT
>JAYVCU010000003.1:0-2838 GCA_043749835.1 Hyphomicrobiales bacterium | reverse complement strand
ATCCAAACAAAATCAGCGAGCCAAGCGAACTAAGGCGTGATGAAAACAACGATGGGCGCGTTTTCACATTCCGTCAATCCAACCGCTTATTGGCCCCAGCCACTGCCGCCTGATGAAACACTTCCACCCGAATTCCGACTGGGGGTAGAATATGGAGACTGAGTGTTTTTCTGAGCCAATGTAAACCTGCTGCGGTTTTTATGGCGAACCCGGTGAATAGGCTTTAAAGGCGCAGTCGTTATGGGCGGCGTTATTTCCATTGCCATAGACCGACTTAAATAACGGGCAGACGGCTGCCAACCTCCAAGGGGTATGTTGAGGCCGGCTTTTACGGCGTAGCCCTGAAAACCCCCATCGGTAAATGTGCTGGAAAAGTTGGTTGATAAAATGACGTGATCAACAGTTTCAGCATCAAACCCAATTTCAAAATTGCCTAAATTAGCCCCAGCGTCCTCGGAGGAAACCGTAAATTCGGGGCTGCCGGGCCCACCAGCAGTAAAATGCGATATCACAGAGCGCTTATCGGAAATCAGCTGGCGCGCATAGGATGCGCCAATGTGGGGTGTGAACGTGCCGAAATCGGCATTGAATTTTTCGCTAAGGCGGAAGCCAGCAGTGGCAGTGAGCGTATTAAAATTCTGTGCGCCCACCGATAACCCCAATCCACCTGCCCCCGATTCAACAAAAGAATTTGTCCAGACCGACAGGTAATTGGCAGTTCCATAGGTCTCTAAATTAGCGGCTCCGAGATTCGTTATATATTTAAGCCGCATGGCAGCACTCAGCGCTTCGCCATCAAACAGGCCCACGGCGGTGCGATCAACAGTCGATGCAAGTGTGGTGAATACGATATTTCGTTGCAGATTAAAGCTGTTGTAGGACAAGCCGCCATAACCATCAATAAATAGCTTATCGGTTACCTGGTATGAACCGTAAGCGGCAATCTGGGAGGTAAATGTTGTCAAGCCGCTATTGCCGCCAAAATTTGTGAGTGTCTGGCCTGCACTCACGGCGATTCCGAGCAGAGTTCTGGTATCGAGAGCGTAGTCGACCCCACCTGTGAAAATTGCACCGCCGAGATGAAAACCAGCTTCGCGGGCTGCACTGTCTTTGGTTGCGATGGTGACATTGCCAGCCATAAAGGCACCCCAAGGCAAATCTGTTTTCCCATCATCGGGACCGTCCCATCCAGCTTTATGAATGGTGGCGTCTATCAGTGAGCCCGGAATGCTGGCATCATCAATTTGCATATTGAACTGGCTGAAGCTGAGACCTCGGCCCTTGCCGCCACGGATTGCATCAAGGCGGCCAAATATGTTGGACTGCTCAACTCGGTCGTCTTGCATCACAACATGACCAACAGCCAGAACTTCCTCATTGCGGATTTGATCAAGCGCCGTATCAATGGCGCCTTTGGTTGCGGCTTGATCAGCTAACTGATTACAGATCGTCATGAGATCATTCTGGTTATCCGTCTTGGTTCCAGATGCAGCTGCAATGTTCTTGCAGGTATCCCCGAGGGCGGTGGCAACTGGCTTGAGTTCAGGGTTCGATGTTGCTGCTGCCAGAACTGCGCCGCTTACTTTACCTATGATGACTGTCACTTTGGCTGAGGTTGTCACGCCGCCACCTGTAACTTGATATTCAAAAATGTCGGTGCCAACGGCGCTTGCCGTATAAACGATGTTATTGCCAACGAATTTCGCCGTTCCAAATGGTGTTGGCTGTGGGGTTATAATTGAAAAACCAGTGAAGGGCCGCTGGCCACGGTCATTATCCAGCACCGGCAACCTTATCGGCTCTCCAATGACAGCATTGTAGGGCCCATCAGGCTGAGCGACGGCAGCACCTGCCGGAAAAATAATGATCGTGACCGTTGCAGTGGCAAGACTGTCACCTACACCATTCCGATGGGCCTTATAAGTGAAGGTGTCTGTTCCTGTGTGAATGCCGTCGGAAACGTATACAAATTTTTTGCCTGCCACACTAATCGTTCCCTTGGTGGGGTTGGTCACAGCGAAAACTGAATCTATCGGGCCACCCGCCGTATCATTGGCTGTGACATCCAGTGCTAGAGGCTGGGGGTCTAAATTGGTTTGGAATGTATCGTCTGCAACCTTTGGCAATGTCCGGACGACGTTTAGCTGAAGTGTATCCACAGAAGTCAGCACGGGATAGAAACCAAGCGTGTTTGCCTGAGCCACACCGTCTTTCGAACGTACGGCGCCATCGTTTACAGGCAAAGGCCGAACACCGATCGAAGTCCCGCCACTAAAACCTGTAAGACTCTGTTTCAGTTTGAGTGATCCCTTGGCCACACCGGTTCCGCTGCCACTGTCGGTAATAACAACGTCGAAAAAATCCCCAGCTAAGCCTTCCAGATAAGACGTCAAAATTTTAGATTGTTGGCCATCGAGATTAAGACCGGTGGTAAATTGCATGGGTTGCCCAACCACTGTTCCGACGGGTGTATCATCAGGCACATTCAATATACTTTGGTTCAGCTTCACTGTGGGTTCGAACGAGGGAAGATTCAAAGTGGTTCCGGTAATAGCTTCGTTGATGCGCGATGCAAAAGGGCGTTGGAATGGTCGGATTTTACAAATTCGTGCCCCGAGGGTATTAAAAAAGCCATTATCGCAACTCGGCGCTGCTTGAGTGACGACGCCTTTTGTGTGGCAGTTAAAGCAAGCACCATCGCCTTCATTTTTGGGGAAATGCGGAACATTACCAGGAATGGTAAAATACCTCGAACCCAGCGCATCGGCGAGCAAGGCACGATCACTGGCGTCATGCGGCGTTGCGTTATTTAAGAAAACCTGAATATGAATTTCACCA
>JAYVCU010000002.1:0-9862 GCA_043749835.1 Hyphomicrobiales bacterium | reverse complement strand
AGGTGAACCAAAGCAGATCAATTCCGCCTCAGCCATTTGGATGCAGCCCAAGGCAAAGGTTACCGCAGAACAACACAAGGAATTCTTCGGCCAACTCAGCCACACAACGGATGCACCGGCCCTCACCATCCATTACCGCGCTGAAGGCCGCCACGAATATAACGTGTTGCTCTATGTGCCAGCCGAACGGCCTTTTGATCTTTATGATGCCGAACGCAAGGGCCGCCAGAAGCTTTATGTGAAGCGCGTGTTCATCGCTGATGATGCAGCTTTGCTGCCGCCTTACCTGCGCTTCGTGCGCGGCATAATTGATTCGTCTGACATGCCGCTGAACCTCAGCCGCGAAATGCTGCAGAATAATCCCGACGTGGCCGCCATCCGCAAAGCCGTGACCAACCGCGTATTGCAAGAATTGAAAAAGCTGGGCGAAACTGATCCGGCAACCTTTGCGAAAATCTGGGAACTCTTCGGCCCCGTCATCAAAGAAGGCCTTTATGAAGACTGGGAACGTCGCGATGCGCTGTTTGAGGTGGCGCGCTTCACGTCCACCACGCGCGCTGCGCTCACCCTTAAAGAGTACATTGCAGGCGTGAAGGAAAACCAGACCGCGATCTATTATCTCACCGCCGAAGACGCGGCCAAAGCGGCCGCCAGCCCAAAGCTCGAAGGCTACAAATCCCGTGACATCGAAGTGCTATTGCTGACTGACCCGGTAGATTCATTCTGGGTGCGCACGGCCATGGGCTTTGAAGGCAAGCCGTTCAAATCCGTCTCGCAAGGGGCGGCTGATCTTGATCTTATCAAACCCAAAGATGAGACAGCCGAAGAGCCGAAAGATACTGCCGAGACCATGTCGTTGATTGCTGCTTTCAAACAAACATTGGGCACGCGCGTCTCAGATGTTCGCGTTTCCAAGCGGCTGACAGATTCGGCCTGCTGCATTGTGAATGATGGCCAGATGGATCGCACCCTGGAAAAACTCTTGGCGCGCCAAAAGGATTCCGGCGTTTCGGTTTCGGCACCGGTGCTGGAAATCAACCCGTCCCATAGTCTCATCAAAGCACTCTCAGAGTCTCTCAAATCGAAAGGGGCTGCGGCAGTGGAAGACGCGGCGCATTTGCTTTTTGATCAGGCAACGTTACTGGAAGGCGAAGTGGTGGCCGACCCAACGGCTTTTGCAAAACGTTTGGATGCGGTGATGGCCAGGGCGTTTAGTTAGACCTCAAATCCAACCCGCATCCATCCAATAAAGCAGCACAGTGGCAGTCACAGCAGCAAGCCCTGTGCCCACCGCCACAGAAGCGGAAACGGCAGGAACAGCTTCAGCATTGCGCTGTGCAAACAGGAAAGCGTTGGCGCCTGTTGGCATAGCCGCAAACAGCACAGCCAGCTTGGTATAAAGCGGCGGCAACGGAAAGACAAAATGCGTGAGCAAAAATACAACAAACGGGAACATCAGCATTTTCATCCCGATCAATGCCACCATGCCATTGAATGAGCCTTTCAGAGAATAAGACGAAAGCGATGCACCCAGCGCAAACAACGCGGTAGGTATCGATGCATCGGCCAGCATGGTCAGCATGCGGTCGGGAATAGGGTGCAGTCCCAACCCGGTAAGACGCCACAACGCACCAATCAACAGTGCAATCACGATTGCATTCTTCGCCAGATTGTTGATCAACTCTGCGCCCATCGCCCGCCAATGTGGGCCGCCGGAATGTCGCGCAATTTCACGGTGGAGAGTGGCCGCCGTCCACAAAATTGGCGCATGCACAGAAAGGATGATGCCCAGTGGCACACCCACTTGTTGACCGAAATGCGAGAGGGCTAAAGGTGTGCCCAACATTGCGAGATTGCCAAAGCCCGCCGCCATGGAAGCCGATGCGCCGCCGGAATAATTCAAGCTGGGTATGCGTTGTGCAACAAAGGCGGCGGCGATCCAGGTGATCAGCAGCCCGCCAAAGAACGCGCCCCACAAATTCCAGGGTGCCACGTTGGTCATATCCATGGTTGAGGTTGTCTTGAACAGCAAAGCCGGAATGGCGATGTTGAAAACAAACTGGCTCAACCCTTTGATCGAGGCCACATCCGTAACCTTGGCCCAGGCAAAACCATAGCCCAAAACAATAAGGCCAAAGACCGGCAACACCGTCGTTAAAATCGAATCCACCTAATCTCCGTCATGCCAGTGCATGCTGACATCCCGCATTGAATTCACAGGCGTCGCGTTCACATCAATAAAATCGGTCAAATCTTTCCAACCTGGATTCATAATCTCAACCGTTTAAGCAAAGCGGGATGCCAGCATGTGCTGGCATGACGGACAGGTACGTAAGAGCTGGAATCAATTTACAGCCACGGATGAGACGCAGCGTTCTTCTTCTCAAAGCCCGAAATCGCCTCCGCCTTCTCCATTGTCAAAGCGATATCATCCAACCCATTCAGTAAACAATGTTTGCGGAAAGCATCGATTTCAAACTTAACCACGCCGCCGTCTGGCCCGCGGATTTCTTGCTTAAGTAAATCAATCGTCATTGTAGCGTTGGCGCCGCGCTGCGCATCATCCAAAAGCTTCTTCTGATCATCAGCCGAAACCACAATTGGCAAAATGCCGTTCTTGAAACTATTGTTATAAAAAATATCAGCAAAGCTTGTGGCAATCACACAGCGAATACCAAAATCCAACAAGGCCCAGGGCGCATGTTCGCGTGACGAACCACAGCCAAAGTTATCGCCCGCCACCAAAATCTGGGCTTTGCGATAAGCCGGCTTGTTCAACACAAAGTCAGGCAGCTCTTTGCCATCTTGCGTATAGCGCATTTCATAGAACAGTGATTTACCAAGGCCCGTGCGCTTAATAGTTTTTAAAAACTGTTTGGGGATAATCATATCCGTATCGATATTCGTGATATTCAGCGGCGCTGCCACACCGTTCAGCATTTCAAATTTTTGCATTTTATTTTTCCTTAAAAACCCAAATCGGTGGATAAAGTTTCATCCGCCCCGATCATCAAATTCAAATTTTGTACGGCAGCGCCTGAGGCACCTTTGCCCAGATTGTCATAAACCGCCATCAACACAAATTGCCCACGCGCCTCATTGCCATAAACCGAAAGCCGCATACGGTTGGTGTTATTAAGGGCTTCGGGATTCAGCGCCTCGTTAGCACCCAGCGTGGTAACGTCAACAAACCGCGCACCCGCATAATGCGCCGAAATCACAGCGTGAATCTGAGTGAGTGTAACACCCGCCTTCATCTGATTGGCAAAAAGCGGCACAGTGGCCAACATGCCTTGCGCAAAATCTCCTACCACGGGCTGAAACAACACGTCATGCGTCGTGCCCGTATAAAGTTTCATCTCCGGCAAATGCTTGTGATTGAGCGACAGCGCATAAGGTGTGAATTCAGATGCCGCTTCGCCCTTGGCTATATAGTCGTCAATCATCTTCTTGCCGCCACCGGAATAGCCGCTAACGCCGCCGTAATTCAGCGTTACATCACGCGACAGCAGTCCGGCGTCAATCAGCGGCTTGACCAAAGCAATTAGTCCTTGTGGCCAGCAGCCGGGGTTCGTCACCCGCGAAGCCGCGGTGATCTTTACCGCTTGATGTTTGTCCATTTCCGCAAAACCATAAGCCCAATCAGGATTCACGCGAAAGGCTGTCGAAGCATCTATTACTTTTGTTTTTGATCCTGCTTTGATCAGAGCCACAGCTTCAATTGCCGCCTCGTCTGGCAAGCACAGAATGGCTACATCAACACCATTCAGCAAATCGGCCCGCGCCGCAGCATCCTTGCGCTTATCGGCAGCAATGGAAACCAGTTCTAGATCCGCGCGGCCCTTCAGCCGGTCACGAATCTGCAGGCCGGTTGTGCCAGCTTCGCCGTCGATGAATATAGTTGGTTTGCGGTTCATGCACTGCGCTTTAGGGCAAAGCTCCTCGCGATTGCAACACTCTCCTCTCTCTATGGGCGGGCTTGACCCGCCCATCCAGACTTTCAACCAACACAGAAACGACAAGACTGGATCGGCGGGTCAAGCCCGCCGATGGAGAGGTTTCCACAGTTTTTTTAACCTGAACTGAAAATGAATGTCCTCCTCAGAGTGAGTTCAGCAGAACCCGTCCATAAGGGTCACATCAAGAGCGAACACCACGTCAACCCAAAACACCAAACAGAAGGATAACGACCATGAAAAAGACCCTGATTGCCCTCGCCGCCGCCACCACTGTGGCCATCGGCCTTTCCGCAACCGCACAGGCAAACCCTAGCTTGGGTTTTGGCTTCGGTGTGGACGGCTTGGGCCACTCGCACTTCAGCGTAAGTGTTTCAGATGGCTATGGCTACCCAGCCTACAGCCCCGGCTATTATGGCTCTGGCTACGATGACGATGCAGATTGCGGCTTCACCTGGGTGAACGGCTGGCACCGCTCCCATCACCACATGGTATTCGGCCCACACAAAGTGTGGTCGTGTGGCTAAGACCTAACGCCTATCCCAGCGTTTTGCACTCTGCTTACACCGCAACGCAAAACCCAACCCGCCATGTTGTCCCACATGGCGGGTTTTGGCATTTTGCAACCATATGTTACTCTCCGAAAATGCTGCACATCTGCTTCAATTACTCCACGGCCGGCACCCTGCGCCAAACACTAAAGGCATTGGGTCGGGATGAATTCGTTTTATCACACCACGACAATCTTGCAGTTGGGCCTATAGCCGATGTCACTGGCGAGGAAAGAAAGAACTGGTTCCTGTCGTCAATGAATTTTGAGGACGGCTCAGAGTGGGAGTTTTGGGACAGTTCAGTGAAATTTTGGCAACGGGTTGCTACCGCTCAGAATGATGGGCTGATGGTGTGGCTTTCACGACGATGCTCACTTGAAGTGGCTTGGTTTTCGCACCTAATGTCTATTCTACAAACTGATACAAAATTTCAGATCGCCGATTTCACAAATGAATTTCAGCTCACTGACAAGGCAGGAATACATCGTTTTTCGGCAGCTTCTTTAGGTTGGCTCATTCCCAAGAAGCTCGAACGCGGTTTTGAGATCGCCCGCGACGTCATTGTAAGTGATTTTTCTTCTGATATTTCCAATTGGAAATTGCTGCAATCCGAGAACTCCTCATTACGAGTTTTCAAAGATTTGCACTTAGTATCCGCACGGGCGGACTATTTCGACCCAACAATATTGAAATATGCAGCGAATGAATGGCAGCTTGCCAGTTATATGGTTGGCAAAAGCATGATTGATGAGGAAATTCAGCCCAATACAGTTGAGGTGAACGATATATGGCTTTTTGACAGGCTTTGGCACTTGGTCGATGCTGGGTTTTTGGAATCTGAAGATGAACAGCCCACACCTCAAAGCAAAGTTCGCCTAAAAGCAAATTAAGAAAAAGTCGCCACAGAAGTAGCAACTCTGATCCAATCAAATGATTTATTCTATTGGCAGTTAACCGCGCAAAGCACGGCTTCGGCCTTCATGGCTTGAACGGTGGTGAAGCCTGCGACAGCGCCGCTCATAATTGTGAGGCCAACCAGACCCAACAACACCCGACGCAGGAACTTGGCATCGGCCTTTACACTTACAGAACTCATTAAATATCCCCCAGCATTACGCGCTGGCCCCATCATTGTCGCCCACGCAAGGCTAGCGAAGAATCGTTCTCATAACGTAAATTAGATCTTTCGCAAATGCGAAAAACTTTAAACAGTTAATGCTGCCGAATATCCACAAAATGCCCGGCCAATGCCGCCGCTGCCGCCATGCGAGGCGAGACGAGGTGAGTGCGGCCCTTATACCCCTGCCGGCCTTCAAAGTTACGGTTTGAGGTGGAAGCAGCGCGTTGGCCGGGCTTCAACTGGTCCGGGTTCATGGCCAAGCACATGGAACATCCCGGTTCACGCCATTCAAACCCTGCTGCTTTAAAAATCGCATCAAGGCCTTCTTGCTCGGCTTGTTCTTTCACCAGGCCAGAGCCCGGAACAATCATGGCATAGGCCAAACGGTCAGAAACCTGTCTGCCGCGCACCACGTCGGCCACGGCGCGCAGGTCTTCAATGCGGCCATTGGTACACGAGCCGATCCACACCACATCAAGGCCAATGTCGGTGATCTTCTGACCCGCTTTCAGGCCCATATATTCCAGAGCGCGAATCTTGGATTCACGCTTGCCTTCGTCAGCAATGAGATCAGGGTTCGGCACATGGCCATCAATGGCCACCACATCTTCAGGTGACGTGCCCCACGACACAATCGGCGGCAAGTTGGCGGCATCCAGCTTGATGACCGCGTCAAAATGCGCTCCCTCGTCGGTATGGAGCGTGTCCCAATATTTCCGCGCCGCATCCCATGCGGCACCCGCAGGTGCCATGGGCTTGCCGTGCAGATAGGCATAGGCCTTTTCATCGGGTGCTATCATGCCAGCGCGGGCACCGCCTTCGATGGTCATGTTGCAAACCGTCATGCGGCCTTCCATCGACAGATCACGGATGGCTTCGCCAGCAAATTCGATCACATGGCCCGTGCCGCCTGCTGTGCCGATTTTGCCGATGATGGAAAGGATGATGTCTTTGGCGGTAGAATAGGGCGCAAGTTTATTATCCACCTGCACCAGCATGTTCTTGGCTTTTTTCTGGATCAGCGTTTGCGTGGCCAGAACGTGTTCCACCTCAGACGTGCCGATGCCATGCGCCAGTGCCCCGAAAGCGCCGTGGGTGGAGGTGTGGCTGTCGCCGCACACAATCGTGGTGCCGGGCAAGGTGAAGCCCTGCTCTGGCCCAACCACATGCACAATGCCTTGGCGCTTATCCAACTCGTTGAAATAGGGAACGCCGAATTCGGCTGCATTGGCGGCCAGTGTTTCGACCTGAATGCGGCTTTCAGGCTCGGCAATGCCCTTGGAGCGGTCCGTGGTGGGCACATTATGGTCAACCACCGCGAGAGTCTTTTCGGGATGACGCACCTTGCGCCCCGTCATGCGCAGGCCCTCAAAGGCTTGTGGGCTCGTGACCTCATGCACAAGGTGGCGATCAATGTATAACAGACAAGTGCCATCCGCGGCCTCATGGGCCACATGATCATCCCAAATCTTATCATAGAGTGTGCGGGCTTTGGTCATCTTAAATCTCTTCACTTATCCTGCCCCTTTGCGGGTAGCCGCGAAACGCTTCTCGTTCGTCGGTTGGCGCCCCAAAAGGGCAGAGGGGGCTTGCGGGCTATTTAGCGCCTGTGGCCAAGCTGTCAAATGGGGGTTTGCGGGGGAGAGATGTAAGGATTTCCACAATGTTAAAGGAAACAGGATGTTACAAAGATAGTCCAGCTGCTGTTTGAATTTCCTGTCTATTTGAAGAATGAATCAGGCAACGGTCGGCTTGTTTTACGAGTTGTTCTAGTGTCCAATTAGTCGGGTGAATTGCAAGATGCAGAAACGCCACGAGCATTCGTCGAACAATCGAACGCAGTGGCTCGTCGTTTTGTATTAACTGCAAATGTCCGCTTTTTAGAGGGCCGCCATGCACCAACACGCTCCTCACAGTATAATAGGTTTTAAGGGTATCAAAAAAAGCGACTCGTTCTTCATCGGATAACGCTAGAAACGAGGCTGTTCGAAAAGCGAGTGTAAATGAAAGTTCTTTATCAATTTGCCATAGCGCCTCCAGAGCGGTGATTGCATCAACAATTCGATCTTCTGGTTGATGATGTGGGCGATCATAAATTGATGAGAATGACCGCAAGGCCAGCTTCAGCGTAGCGGTTGATTTGCCTACGCGGCTCTCTAGCGCGGCTAAGTTAAGTATAGCCTCTTGGACAAGTGGAACTCGTTCAGAAGTCAATTCGTAGGCTGGTCCAGGGTGCCACATGCCGAAACCCGCAGACAATAAACCGCTGCCACCTACCTTGAAAATAGTCGGTTTTGCAAAAAATATTCTGCCTATATTGACATCTCCTGGGGCTACTAAGCGCATTGCAAGCAGCGCCCTTGAAAGAAGTGTAAGTAAGTCAGGATCGTTTCCTTGAATAAAGTTTAGTGACGATTTCTCGACTTCACTTTCGGCAACTAGGACAAAAGAACTACCGCCACCAACGTGCCAATCATCTGAAAGTTTTTCAAGTTCATGCCGCCCCCAATCGAGTAATAAACCAAGTTCATCAAATGAACGAGCTCGAATGGCCAAGCCCTCTGACAATGTAACGGGGTAGCTACTGCAAATAATATTTTGTAGATTTGTCACGGCCTTGTATGACCAAGTAGGCTTATTCATTTCTTCAACAAACGCTTTCCAAATTAGATCAGACGCTTGTTCGATTGTTTGACCACTACCAATCAATCTGCACGTATTATATACAAATTGTATTGCGAGTCTTGAACCTTCAGAGGCACCGAATTGTTTTTGGATTTGCTTCGATCCGTTAAGGACATCGACTGCGAGACTAACCGAATCCGCATTGGTGATCAATTCGTCCCTTTGCATATTGTAATAAGCAGTTGATTGTCCGTAGTCACTCATCCCGACCGATGTTTTCGACATCGCCGCTATCGATTGTTGAGTCAGAAACCTAAGTGCTTTCTGTATTTCACTGAAGTTCATAATTGATATGGCTCCCAATCCGCCCGACCGTTGGGTATTAGGCAGACCAGCTCTGAACAAAAGCACATCTGAGGCTATCCCCAAAACAAAAAAGGCCAGTCTCGCGACCGGCCTTCAAAATCTCAAACCCAGAAAAACCTACTGAGCCGATGCCAAAATCTTCTTGGCGTGATCGACCCACTTGTCTTTCTTGCTGCGGCCTTTGAGGCCCAGCTTTTCGTCCAATGCAAAGAGTTGCTCATCATTCATTTCGGCAATCTGCTTCACTGAAGTGATACCCTCAGCCACCATCTGCTCGCGCACCTTGGGGCCAACGCCACCGAGATGTGAAATATCATCAAACGCCACCGCAGCCTTGTGATGCACTTCGGCAACCGGAGCCAGATCTTCGCGGTTGGTTTGCTTTTCGGTAATACGCGCCGCTTTGCCGGTGAGACCTTTAAGATAATACAATTTGGCACGGCGCACCTTGCCGCGACGCACCAGCTTCACCGAATCAATCAGTGGCGAATACAACGGGAAAATACGCTCAACGCCTTCGCCATAGGAAAGCTTGCGCACGGTGAAGCTTTCATTGAGGCCACCGCCACTGCGCGAAATGCACAGGCCTTCATAGGCCTGTACGCGGGTGCGTTCGCCTTCAACAACCTTTACATTCACAATCACCGTATCGCCGGGGGCAAAATTGGGAAGCTGGCGCTTGGCGGCAACAACGGCCATCTGCTCTTTTTCAAGCTGCGCGATAATATTCATGGGGGTAATCCTATTCTTCGAAGTTGTGGGGCTTAAACTGCAAGGTGGGGCAAATGTCAAGTTTTGCGCTTGACATATTTGTCCCACAAATCGGGGCGGCGGAGCTTGGTTAACTCTTCGCGTTGCGCGGCCTTCCATGTGCCAATGGCCACATGGTCTCCAGAATGAAGAATCGGTGGAATTTCAAGGCCTTCAAAGGTGTTTGGTTTGGTATAATGCGGATGCTCTAACAAACCATCCTCAAAACTTTCTTCTGCATGGGATTGATCATGCCCCATCACACCGGGCAGAAGCCGAATCACCGCGTCCAGCAAAACCAGTGCTGCAGGCTCGCCGCCAGACAGCACATAGTCGCCCACCGACACTTCTTCGAGGCCGCGCGCATCGATCACGCGCTGGTCAATGCCCTCAAAGCGCCCGCAGATAATCATGCAGCCTGCGCCTGCTGCGAGATCACGAACTTTAGCTTGCGTAAGCAGCGCACCGCGAGGGCTCATCAGCAAGCGCGGGCC
>JAYVCU010000001.1:0-2158 GCA_043749835.1 Hyphomicrobiales bacterium | reverse complement strand
TTCAACTTTAAAAACCATTGAAGCTGAACTTGGCCCCGTTGATATTCTGGTCAACAACGCCGGCATCACCCGTGATGCCATGTTCCACAAGATGACATTGCAGCAGTGGCAAGACGTGTTGAATACGAATCTCAATTCGCTGTTCAATATGACGCATCCGGTGTGGAACGGAATGCGTGAACGTGGCTTTGGCCGCATTGTCTGTATTTCCTCCATCAACGGCCAAAAAGGCCAAATGGGCCAAGCCAATTATGCCGCCGCCAAAGCCGGTGAAATTGGCTTCGTCAAATCATTAGCCCAAGAAGGTGCGGCCAAGGGCATCACCGTCAATGCCATTTGCCCGGGTTATATCAACACCGACATGATGAAGGCCGTACCCGAAAAAGTTTTGAACGAGCGCATCATCCCCGCAATTCCCGTGGGCCGCTTGGGTGAGCCCGAAGACATTGCACGTTGCGTGGCTTTCCTGACACGTGATTCCGCTGGCTTCATCACCGGGGCCACCCTCACCGCCAATGGCGGCCAATATATGGTTTGACCGATGTGGCCAAAGCGGCACGCGGAAAAGTGGAATCCGGTTTTCCGCAAAGTGCCGCGACCACTGTAAATAATGGGCGCGCTTTTGCGCCCAACTTAGTGCTGGAAGCCAAGTCCTTAGCTTGTGAACGTGGCGGACGGCTGATTTTTAAAGAACTTAACTTTTCCGTGCGCGGCGGCGAAGTTGTCGAATTGCGTGGACCCAATGGTTCAGGCAAGTCATCGCTGCTGCGATTATTAGCGGGATTGAACAAACCTGTTGCCGGAAGTCTCGAATTCATTAGCTCAACATCCGTCATGCCCGCCACAGCAATTGCCGAAAACGCCCATTACATCGGCCACCATGAAACCGTAAAGCCTGCACTTACGGTCAAAGAAAATCTTGCCTTTTGGTCAGATTTCCACGGCGGGGTCGCCAACCTCACAACCTTCAAGCTTCAACACCTCGCAGATGATCATGCCCGCCTGCTGTCAGAAGGCCAGCGCCGCCGCCTGTCGCTCTCGCGCCTCGTCTCAGTGAAGCGCTCCATCTGGCTTCTTGATGAGCCAACGGTGGGCCTCGATCAAACAGCTCTGGCAGATTTGCGTGATATAATTGAAGCACACCTTTCGTGCGGTGGCCTGGCCATAGCAGCTACTCATGCCGATCTAGGCCTTGCCAAAATGCGTACTATAAAACTTGCGGCGCATAACTAATGGGCGCGTCTTTAAAAGCTCTACTGTGGCGCGACATCGCTCTTGCCCGCAAGCAAGGCGGGGGCTTGGGCGCAGCGTTTAGTTTTATTCTGGCCGTGGTGGTGCTGGTGCCGCTGGCAATTGGCCCCGATCTCAATCTTCTCCAGCGCCTTGCCTCAGGCATAATGTGGCTTGCCCTTTTACTGGCAGTTTTACTCACCGCTGACCGTATTTTTCAGCAAGACCTTGAAGACGGCTCGCTTGATCTGATGACCATGAGCCCCCTGCCCTTTGAGCTTATCGCTCTCACCAAATCACTTGCACATTGGCTGATGGTATCTTTGCCCCTGGCTGTCATTGCCCCGCCACTGGGGCTGATGCTGAATCTCGACATCCAAGCCCTACCCATTCTTTGGACGGCCATGATCACTGGTTCTCTTGCCCTTTCATTACTGGCCAGCCTGGGCGGAGCCATCACAGCGGGCCTGCGCCGTGGTGGGCTTTTGGTATCGATCCTGATCCTGCCACTCTATATTCCTGTTTTGATTTTTGGGGTTTCAGCCACCAACATGATGATGGGTCCAGAGTCAGCACTGCCGTCGCTTTTGATATTGTTAGCCATCACACTGTTGTGTTTGGTAATCGTGCCCTTGGCTTGCGCGGCGGCCTTGCGAGCCTATATGAGGTAGTCCATGCAGAAATTTGCCAATCCCGCTTTGTTTTTGAAACTGGCCAATGCCGTGTTGCCCTATCTTATCGCCATAACAACAGCACTCTTCGCCCTTGGTCTTTACGGCGCACTCGTCACCAGCCCGGCAGACTATCAACAGGGTGAAACAGTGCGCATCATGTATGTTCACGTGCCAGCATCGTGGATCGGCATGTTTGCTTATGGCTTCATGGCCTTCTTCAGTGCTGTAGCTTTGATCTTCCGCCATCCGCTGGC